>NZ_JAPZLD010000080.1:0-31638 GCF_030182635.1 Amycolatopsis ponsaeliensis | reverse complement strand
CCGCCTGAGAGCACCACCCGGCAACAACCGGCAGCGCTCCGCTCGCCGGGGGCTACGCCCTGCCCTGGTCACCTCGATTCACATACCAACACTGTTTCCCACTCACGACCGCTTTTCGAAGATGAGGTCGTGTGAGACGCGGCCTTCGACGTCGGCGCGCTGCTCGAACTTCGTCACCGGCCGCCACTCCGGCCGCGGCGCCCAGCCGCCCGGCTCGTCGGCGTACCGGTTGCGCAGCGCGGGCTCCGCGGAACAGACCTCCAGCATCTGCTCGGCGTAGTTCTCCCAGTCGGTCGCCATGTGGAACGTGCCGCCGGGCGCGAGCCGCGACGCCACGAGCGCGGCGAACGAGGGCGACACGATCCGGCGCTTGTGGTGCTTCTTCTTCGGCCACGGGTCCGGGAAGAACAGCCGGACGCCGTGCAGCGACCCCGGCTCGACGTGCTCGGTCAGCAGCACGACGGCGTCGCCGTGCAGCAGCCGCAGGTTCTCGACACCCAGCTTTTCGGCACGCAGCATCAGCTGCCCGAGGCCGGGGTCGTAGACCTCGACGGCGACGTAGTTCAGCTCCGGAGCCGCGGCGGCCAGCTGCGACGTCGTCTCGCCCATGCCGGAGCCGATCTCGACCAGCACCGGTGCCTCACGGCCGAACCACGCGGCGAAGTCCAGCTTCCCGGCGGGCAGCTCGCCGACGGTGCGGCCGAGGTCCGGCCACAGCTCGTCCCACGCGCGCTGCTGCCCGACGGTCATCCGGCCGCCGCGCTTGACGTAGCTGACGACGCTGCGCAGCCGGGGATGGTCCTGGTTTTCCACCCATGGAATGTAGCTGGGCGCGCAGCGCCTCCGTTGAGGGTGGTGGCGGGGGCATGGATGGATTAACGAACGGCTTCGAGCTCCCCGAGACGAGACCGCAGCCCCGCCAGCCCGGCGATCGCGATCGGGTCCGGCGTCGGCCCGCTGTGCGCCGGCAGGACGTCGATCCAGCCGGGGTGCCGGTCGGTGTTCATCACCGTCGTGGGAATCGCGTGTCCCGATTTCCCGCGTTCGGACGGGATGAACTCCCAGTAGCCGGATTCGCCGTCCGCCGCCCACGGGACGAATTCCCACCCCGGCCGCCTGCCGAGCAGTTGCGCGATGCGGTCCTCGACGCGGAAACCCTGTTCCCGCGAATCAAGGGTGCCGTCGGCCACCGCCCGCAGCCACCACGGCGCGGGCACCTGTCCGACCATCCCGGCCGAGGCGCGGAACAGGGCCAGGACGCTGTCTTCGGGCGCGCGGTGCACCCACGCCCGGCGGAGTTCGGCCGGCGTCGTCGCCGCCATGGCGGCCGGCGGGAGGTCGATCGCCCGCGACCATTCGAGGTCCAGCATGGGTTCGAGCCGGGGTACGTCGTCTTCGACGCGAGCTCGGGGAATGGTGCCACCCAATTCTTGCCCGGTGTCCACCGTCAAGATTCACCTCCAGGGGGGAGTTCAGACGGTTCCGGTGCGCTCTCTTACGAATATTGCCTGGTCATAGCATTATGTCCGGTGCCTGTGAGAGAAGCCACAGGCTCTTCATCTTTTGTTAACACGAAATCTTGCGGTATTGAGAGCCTGATCACGCTCAGGCGTCGCGCCGTGCCGTGACGAGCACCCCGGCCACGAACAGGGCAACGCAGATCGCCGCGAAGTAACCGAGGTAGCCCCACGGGCCGAGCGGGGCCGGCGGCAGCTGCAGCGGACCCGCGCCGAACCCGCCGGCGCCGACGAACTGGTCGGCCGCGTGGAACGGCATCCACTGGTAGATGTGCTTGCCGACGCCGGGGATGAAGGCGACGACGCCTTCGAGCACCTGCGTCCACACGAGCACCACGGTCAGGGCGAAGGCGATGCTGCGCAGCAGCAGGGCGACACCGACGCCGGCCACCGCGGCGAGCAGGAAGACCAGGCTCTGCCCGACCACCGAACGCCACTCCGCGCCCGAGTGCAGCGCGAGGTCGGCGTCCGGGGCCACCAGCGTCGCCAGGCCCCACGAGCCGAAGCCGACGACCAGCCCGAGCCCGGCGCCGACCGCGCCGATGACGGCGACCTTCGCCAGCAGCGCGGGCACCCGGCTCGGCACGGCCTGGAACGTCAGCCGCATCGTGCCCCAGTTGAACTCCGACGCCGTCGCGAGGATCGCGAGGACGACCAGCACGGTCCGGCCGTTGCCGCTCGCGAGCTGGGTGTTGCCGACCGTCGGCGGGATCTCCGGCCCGGCCAGCGCGAAGAACAGCGCGGTGAAGCCGAGCGGCGCGGCGAACGCCAGCGCCAGGCACCACCACGGCGCCCGGGTGCTGAAGAGCTTGATGCGCTCGGCGCGCAGGAGGTTGGCGGTCGTGGTCATCGGGTGGCCTCCGAAGGAGACGCGGCAGCCGTGGCGGGCATCGCGAACTCCACGGCGTCGCGGGTCAGGTCGAGGTAGGCCTGCTCGAGCGAGCCGGTGATCGGGCTCAGCTCGTGCAGCGTCGCCCCGGCGTCGAAGGCGAGCTGCCCGATCCGGTCACTGTCCAATCCGGACACGACGAACGCGCCGTCGGCTTCGGTGAACTCCGCCTGCCCGGTCAGCGCGGCCCGCAGCTCGTCGGCGTGCGGGGTGCGGACGCGGACCCCGTGTTCACTCGTCTGCGAGACGAAGTCGGCCATCGTGCCCTGGTAGATCAGCCGGCCCCGGCCGATCACGACCAGGTCCTGCGCGGTCTGCGCCATCTCGGGCAGCAGGTGGCTGGAGACGAAGACGGTCCGGCCGTCGGCGGCCAGCGCGTGCAGCAGCTGCCGGATCCAGGCCATGCCCTCGGGGTCGAGGCCGTTCACCGGCTCGTCGAACAGCAGCACGCGCGGGTCGCCGAGCAGCGTGCAGGCGATCCCGAGCCGCTGCAGCATGCCGAGGGAGTACTGCCCGGCGCGGCGGTCGGCGGCGCTGGTCAGCCCGACCAGGTCCAGTACCTCGTCGACGCGCTTCCCGGGCAGGCCGTTGGTCGCGGCCAGCCAGCGCAGGTGGTCGCGCCCGCTGCGGCCGGGGTGGCGCCAGGTGGCGTCGAGCATCGCGCCGACCGTCCTGAGTGGATCTTGCAGCTGCCGGTACGGGACGCCGTCGATGAGCGCGGTGCCCGCGTCGGGCGAGTCGAGGCCGAGGATCAGCCGCATGGTCGTGGACTTGCCGGCGCCGTTCGGGCCGAGGAAGCCGGTGACGCGCCCCGACCGCGCGGTGAACGTCAGCTCGTTGACCGCGGTGGTGGTGCCGTACCGCTTGGTCAGTGCCTTCGCTTCGATCATGCGCTCCCCTGTCCCGTCCGGAGGAGCCTACCGAGAAACGGGAATCCGGGTCGCCCCCCGACAGTGCGACCCGGATTCCCGTTTCTCTCCCCTTTTCCCCTCAGGCGTCCCGCTTCTTCGCAACCCCGAGTGCGACGAGCAGGAACACGATGGCGATGCCGGCGAAGTACGCCAGCGCCCAGCCCGGGCTCAGCGGCGAGTCCGACGGCGCGGGGCCGTCGACGACCGCCGAGCCGCGCAGGAACTTGTTCGCCACGTTGAACGGCAGCCACTCGTGGATGGTGTGGCCGATCTTCGGGATCAGCTGCACCAGCTCTTCCACGGCCAAGTAGTAGATGAGCAGCAGTGCGATGGCGCCGGCGCTGTGCCGGATCATGATCCCGAGTGCGACGGCGAGCACGGCGCTGAGGGCGAACACCGGGCCGAGGCCCGCGACGTTCATCCAGTCCTGCGACGTGTGCAGGCCGAGCCCGTCGTCCGGCCGCATGAGCATGCCGAGACCCAGCGCGCCGAACGCGGCGATCTCGCCGATGACCAGCGCCACCAGCGCGACGACGATCGCCTTGGCGACCAGCGCCGGCGAGCGGTGCGGCACCGCCTGGAACGTGGTGCGGATGGTGTTGAAGCGGTATTCGGTGGTCACCGCGAGCGCGGCGAGCACCATGACGACGGCGATGCCGAACTGGGAGCCGCCGAACTGGGTGGCGGACAGCGTGAGCTGGGAGTCGGACGGCGTCGCGCCGGCGATGATGGCGGCGAAGCCGATGGTCAGGGCCAGGGTGATGAGCGCGCACCACCACGGCGAGCGGGTGCTGAACAGCTTGATGCGTTCGACCGCGAGTAAGTTCATGATCTTGGTTTCCCCGGTTACTTGGCGGACTCGAGCACGTGCTGCGCCTCGGCGTCGAGACCGGTGTGGTACTCGACGGAGTCGCCGGTGATCTGCATGAAGGCCTGCTCGAGCGAGCCGGTCTGCGGGCTCAGCTCGTGCAGCACGATCCGGTTGGACGCGGCGATCTCACCGATCTTGTCGCTGTCCATCCCGGACACCACGAGCGCGTTCGCCTCGTCGGCGACGCCGGCGCTTGCCCGCCGCAGGACCTCCCGCAGCTCGGCCAGCTGCGGCGAGCGGACCTTGACGGTGTTCTCCGCGGCGCGGGAGACGAAGTCCTCGGTGGAGGACTGCGAGATCAGCTGCCCGCGGCCGATCACCACGAGGTTGCTCGCGGTCAGCGCCATTTCCGAAAGCAGGTGGCTCGACACGAAGACGGTGCGGCCTTCTTCGGCCAGCCGGTGCATGAACTTCCGGATCCAGAGGATGCCCTCGGGGTCCAGGCCGTTCACCGGCTCGTCGAACAGCAGCACCTCGGGGTCGCCGAGCAGGGCGGCCGCGATGCCGAGCCGCTGCGACATGCCGAGCGAGAACCCGCCGGCGCGCTTGCCCGCGACGTTCGTGAGCCCGACGGTGTCGAGCACCTCGTCGACGCGGGTCACCGGGATGCGGTTGGACTTCGCCATCCACAGCAGGTGGGCGCGCGCCGAGCGGTTGGGGTGGACCCACTTCGCGTCGAGCAGCGCGCCGACGGTGCGCAGCGGTTCCTTGAGCTGGTGGTACTTCTTGCCCCCGATGGTGACCTGACCGCCCGTGGGGTTGTCCAGGCCCAGGATCATGCGCATGGTGGTGGACTTGCCCGCCCCGTTCGGGCCGAGGAAGCCGGTGACCTGACCCGCGGCCACGGAGAACGACAGGTTGTTCACCGCCAGTGTCTTTCCGTACCGCTTGGTGAGGCCGGTTGCCTCGATCATGACTGCTCCTCTTCCGCCCCTCGCTTACGACGCGTTCATCGTCGCGGGTCGGAGCCGGTTCGCGCGTCACCCTGGAGACCGAACCGGGCCCCCTACCTGAGTAGTACCTTGCTGGCTCTTCGGTCGATGCGCGATGGGTGATGACCCTGAGCCGACCCTGATTCGCGGTCATTAATGAACTGTGGTTCAATAATGACGTGGCCCGGCCGAGGAGCATCACCGACGAGCGCTTGCTGGGTGCGGCGGAGACCGTGATCGGCCGCTGCGGCCCCGGTTTCACGCTCGCGCAGGTGGCTTCGGAGGCGGGTGTCTCGGTCGGCACGGTCGCGCAGCGGTTCGGCTCGAAGAGCGGCCTGCTGCAGGCCATGAGCCGGCGGGCCACGCGGCGGGCGGTCGAGCTCATGCGGGAGTGCGCCGAGCGGGCGGACGACCCGGTCGACGGGCTGCGCGCCGCGGCGGTGGCGGTCTACGCGGTGCTGGGTGACGCCGAAGAGGCGGCGAACCACCTGGGCCAGCTCGGCGTGGACATCGGCGACCCGGTGCTGCGGGCGCTGCTGGGCGAGCACTTCACGGCGGTCGAAGAAGAACTGCGGCGGCTCGTGCGGGCGGCGGCGGCATCGCTGCCGCACGCGCCGAGCGTGCCGCGGGCGGCCCGTGCGGTGCTCGGGATCATCAACGGGGTGTCGATCGACTGGTCGATCCGGCCGCACGGGCGGCTGGCCGACCGGCTGGCGGAGGACGTCGACGCGGTGCTTTCCGCGTGGCGGGGACGGGAGGAAGCATGAGCTTGAAAGGAAAGGTCGCGGTCGTCACGGGGGCGACCCGGGGCTGCGGGCGGGCGATCGCGGTGGAGCTGGGCCGCGCGGGGGCGACGGTGTACGTCACCGGCCGCACGACGCGCGAAACGGCGTCACCGCTGAAGCGCCCGGAGACGATCGAAGAGACGGGCGAACTGGTCGAGGCGGCCGGGGGCCAGGCCGTCGTGGTCCGCTGCGACTTCACGTCGGTGTCCGATGTGGACGCGTTGAAGGCGCGCATCGAGTCCGAAGTGGACGGAATCGACATCCTGGTCGACGACGTCTGGGGCGGCGACATGTTCTTCCACTTCGACGCGCCGTTCTGGGAGACGCCACTCGAAGACGCGCTCAACCTGACGCACAACGCGCTCGACACCCACCTGATCGCGTTGCACAAGCTGCTGCCGCTGGTGGTCGCCAAGCGCGGGCTGGTGCTCGAGGTGACCGACGGCGACAACGACGACTACGTCGGCGCGGGCCTCCCCTATTACCTGGCGAAGTGCGGCATCCGCGCGCTCGGCCGGGCGCTGGGCGTGGAGCTGAAGAAGAACGACTGCGTCGGGCTCTCGGTGACGCCGGGCTTCCTGCGGTCGGAGTCGATGCTGGACATCTTCGAGGTCACCGAGGACAACTGGCGCAATGCCGTGGGCCGGCGCGCGCCGGTCGACTTCAAGATCTCCGAGACGCCGTACCTGCTGGCCCGCGGCGTCGCGGCCCTGGCGCAGGACACCGACGTCGCCCGCTTCGCGGGGCAGACGCTGGCGTCCTGGACGCTGATGAAGGAGTACGGCTACACGGACATCGACGGCGACCGCCCGGACTTCGGCCGCTGGATCACCGAGGTCCGCAACGCGGGCAAGGACCCGGCAACGACCCGGCAACGACCCCGCCGGACGACTTCCGTTAAGCCAAGCCGGGGCGGGCGAGACCGGTTTCGTAGGCCAGCACCACGGCCTGCACCCGGTCTCGCAGCTCCAGCTTCGCCAGGATCCGCCCGACGTGCGTCTTCACCGTCGCCTCCGACAGGAACAGCGCCTCCGCGATCTCCAGGTTCGACATGCCCTTGGCGATCAGCACGAGCACCTCGCGCTCGCGGTCGGTGAGCACGTCCAGCTCCGCCGTGTCGCGCATCGGCGCGCCGCCGGTGCCGACGAAGCGGTCGAGCAGCCGGCGCGTCACCGACGGCGACACCACCGCGTCGCCCGAGGCGACCGCTCGCAGCGCCGACACCAGGTGGCCGGGCTGGGTGTCCTTGAGCAGGAACCCGCTCGCCCCACCCTGCAGCGCCGAGTAGACGTACTCGTCGAGGTCGAACGTCGTCATCACCAGCACGCGCGCGGTGCCGGCCGCCACGATCTGCTTGGTCGCCTCGACGCCGTCGAGCACCGGCATCCGGACGTCCATCAGCACGACGTCGGGGCGCAGCTCCTCGGCCATCCGGATGGCCTGCGCGCCGTCGCCTGCCTCGCCGACGACGTCGATGTCGGCCTGCGCGCCCAGCACCATCCGGAACCCGACGCGCATCAGTTCCTGGTCGTCGACGACCACGACACGGATCACTTGTCCAACCTAACCGGCAGCGCCGCGCGGACCTGCCACCCACCACCCGGAGCCGGACCCACGTCCAGGGTCCCGCCGTACACGTGCGCGCGCTCGCGCATGCCGATCAAGCCGTTGCCGCCCGGGAGGCGTTGCGAAGAACCGGCCAGCTGCGGGACGCGGCCCGCGCCGTCGTCGGACACCAGTACCTCCACCAGGTCGCCGGTGCGGTGCACCCGCACCGCCGCGGTCGCGCCGCGGCCGGCGTGCTTGAGCGTGTTGGTCAGCGACTCCTGGACGATCCGGTAGATCCCCAGCGAGACGCCGGCGGGCAGGTCGCCGAGGTCGTCGGTCTCCAGCTCCACCGGCACCCCGGAGGTGCGCATCCGGTCGGCCAGCTCGGCGAGGGCGTGCGCGTCCGGCTGCGGGACGCGGGGCTCGCCGTCGGCGTCGTCGCTGCGGAGCACGTCGAGCAGGCGCCGCAGTTCGCCGAGTGCGCCGCGGCCGGTCTCGGAAATCGTTTGCACGGCCCGTTGCGCGAGCTCGGGGTCGCTCTGGATCGCGTACGACGCGCCGTCGGCCTGCACCACCATGACGCTCACCGCGTGCGCGACGACGTCGTGCAGCTCGCGCGCGATCCGCCCGCGCTCCTCGGCCACCGCGATCCGGGTGGCCTGGTCCCGTTCGGTCTCGAGCAGGTGCAACCTGGCCTCCACTTCCACGTCGTAGGCGCGCCGGGCGCCGACGAACTCGCCGAGCGTCCAGCACAGGGCGATGCCGAACGCGAGGAACAGGATCGCGATGAAGAGCTCGTCGTCCGGCGGCTCCAGCGCCAGCTGCACGGCCGAGGAGACGATGACCGCGCCGACGAAGACCATGCCCTGCCGGCGCCCGGCGTAGACGACGACCGAGTAGATGCTCATCGCCAGCCCGGCTGCGCTGCCGATGCCGAGCATCAGCGTCGCGTGCACGATGCTGACGACCAGCACGCAGTAGGCCGACCACAGCGGCGACTTCCGCCGGAACACCAGCGGCGCGACCATCGCGATGTTGATCGGCACGGCCACGTACCAGGGCGGCAGCTCCGGCAGCTCGGCGAACTGGTCGGCGACGAACAGCAGCAGGTCGACGAGGCCGAGCAGGACGGCCAGCACCGTGTCGCCCGCCATGGGGTGGGCACGCATCCAGAGGCTCAGCCGTCGCACCACACAACCCTAGGTCGCGGGGCGGGAACAGCGCGTCCGTCGTCAGTACCACCTTCGGTGCGACCCGGGGATGAGGTGCATGGCACGATTCAGGGGGTTGTCCGTACGACGGGAGGGCTGGGGGCCGTGACGTCACCGGAGCAGGGCCGGCTCGCGGGTCCGCTGTCGATGTCGGTGGCCAACCTGTGTCACCGCTTGCAGTCGCAGGTCTCCGCGCGCACCGCGGCCGGCTTCGCGGAGGTGCTGCGCCGGCTCGGCGCACCGCTGCAGGTGGCCGTCGCCGGGCGGATCAAGTCGGGCAAGTCCACGCTGGTCAACGCGCTGATCGGGCGCCGGGTCGCGCCGACCGACATCGGTGAGTGCACGCGGCTGGTGACCCGGTTCCAGTACGGCACGGTCGACCGCGTCGAGATCGTCTTCACCGACGGCCGCAAGCAGGTGCTCCCGTTCGCCTCCGACGGGATGATCCCGGCCGAGCTGGGCGTCGACATCACCACGGTGTCGCACATCGAGGCGTACCTGACCAACGCCGTCCTCCAGGGCATGACGGTGATCGACACCCCCGGCCTCGGCTCGCTCGACGCCGCTTCGGTGTCTCGCACCGAGCAGCTCCTGGGCGCCGCGAAGCACCGCAAAGAAGAGGACGACGAAGGCTCCGACGAGCTCGACGACACCTCGCGCAACGCCGTCGCCGGCGCCGAAGCCGTCCTCTACGTCGTCACCCAGGGCGTCCGTGCCGACGACCAGCAGGCTCTCGCCGCCTTCACCGCGGCCACCGCGAGCCGCGAGGCCGGCCCGGTCAACGCCATCGCCGTGCTGAACAAGGCCGACACCATCGCGCCGGAGTCGGTCGAAGGCTCCGGCGGCGACGTCTGGAAGGCCGCGACGATCCTGTCGGAGAAGCAGGCGTCGACGTTGAAGCCGCGCGTCGCCGACGTGCTCCCGGTGATCGGGCTGATCGCCGAGTCCGCCGAGTCGGGCGGGTTCACCTCCGCCGACGCCGAGGCGCTGCGGCAGCTCGCCGACCTCGACGACGACATCCTGCAGACCATGCTGATCTCGGCGGACATCTTCACCAGCTGGGAGTGCGACGTCCCGTCGGGCACCCGGCTGCGGCTGCTGGAGAAGCTCGACCTGTTCGGCATCTCGCACGCCGTCGAGGCCATCCGCAAGGAACCGGAGCTCACGGCGGGCTCGCTGCGGCGCTCGCTGCTCGACGCGTCCGGGCTGGAAGCCGTGCGGCAGCGGTTGTCGATCGTGTTCGCCGCCCGCGCCGACGGCATCAAGGCGGCCGCCGCCCTCGCGTCGGTCACCGCGCTCGCCCACTCCTCGGGGGACCCGGCCGAGCGCCAGCGCGTCCACGACGCCATCGAGGTCCTGCTCGCCAAGCCCGAGGCCCACCAGCTGCGGCTGCTCGAAGCGCTGACGCTGGTCGCCTCCGGCGCGGTCGACATGCCGGAGGACCTGTCGGAGGAGGTGCTGCGGGTGGGCAGCAACGCCGACATCGGCGCGCAGCTCGGCAAGCCCGGCGCCCCACGACCGGAGCTGGCGGCGCACGCGCTCGAACGCGCGGGCTGGTGGCGGTCGTTCGCGTCCTTCGGCGCAACGCCCGCGCAGAGCCGCGTCGCGCACGTAGTGCACCGGGCGTACTTCTTGATCTGGCAACAGGTGCGCGAATCTTGAGCTTGTTTCACCTTGCCGACTTCTGCTGGTAGGCCCGCTTTTCCGCGTACTGTTGACTCGTGCGCCTAGAAAACACGACATCGTGGCGAGCCGGCTGGAGCAGCGAGAACGAGATCGACGTCGCGCTGTATATCCGTGACGCCCTGGCGCTGTCCGTTTCCGAAGGACAGGTGCTGCCGCCCGTGGAGCCGCAGGTCCCGGTCCACGTCCCGCCCGGGATCGACCGCGCGGCCGTCCAGGCGCAGTGGGCCGACTGGTGGGTCGACCTCCTGGCCTTCCTCCGCAACCGCGAAGACCCGGACCCGCGCAGCCCGCGCACCCGCTACGGCAGGCCCGCGCTCGCGCAGGGTTCGGCGATGCGCCAGGCGCTCGACGTCTTCGGCCCGCCCGCGGCCCGCCACTTCGCCAACGCGCGCGGGCCGGCCCTGCGCGGCGCGGGCGAGCCGTCGGGCGGCACGCCGTGGGCGCCCGGCTTCTACCGGCGCCAGATCGTCGCCGGTGAGCGGCTCGGCCAGCTGGTGCGCGAGGCGGAGGTGCGGCTGGGGCGGCGCGCGTACCCGTTCCGGCTGAACGTCATCGAGATCTCCGTCGCCGGGTCGATCTGGCTGCGTACGGCCGACGACCAGCTGCTCGTCTCGTCCCGGCTCGCCGAGGACGGTCCCGGCCTCGAAGCCGTGCTCCGCGAGGTCATCGACGAGCTGGTCTGATCCCCCGGCTTTCATAAACCGAGTACGCGGTCTAATAATAGGCGGCATGGAGACGACCGTCGACGAGCCGTCGTGGCTGCGCACCGCGTCCTGGATCGGCTGCCCGCTGGCCGGCGGCGCGCTCGGCGTGGGCGTGTGGGCCATCGCCACGTGGGTCAGTGGCCTCGACGCCTTCCCGTTCCAGGGCGTGTTCAAGGTCCTCACGAAACTGCCGCAGCCGTGGGCGACGCTCGCCGCGGTCGCCGGCGGGCTCGTGCTCGGCCTGGTGTTCGCCGTGATCTGGGCAGCCGAGCGCCTGGTCGTCACGGTGTCGCCGACCCGGGTCACGCTGGTCCGCGGCGACAAGACGCGGCGCATCGAGGCCGACCTCGAAGCCGTCTACCTCGACGGCAAGGAGCTCGTCCTGCGCACCACCGACGGCCGGGAGATCGCCCGCGAGAAGACCGACCTGCGCAACCACGAGCTGGCGCCCGCCTTCGCCGAGCACGGCTATCCCTGGCGCGACGAGCCGCCGGTCGAGCGATGAGGACGGTCGACCCGGCCAAGCACGCGGCCAAGCGCGCCTCGATCGTCGACGCCGCCGCGGGCTGCTTCGCCGAGAAGGGCTTCGAGCGGACGACGACGGCGGACATCTGCCGGGCCGCGGGCATCAGCTCCGGCAGTCTCTTCCACTACTTCCCGAACAAGCGCGCGATGTTCACGGCGATCTTCACCGACGACGCCGTCGAGACGGCGGCACGCCTCGAAGCCGCGGCGAAGGCCGACGACCCGTGGGAAGCGCTGCTCGCCATCGTCACCGACCTGGCCGGCCAGGTAGCGCACCCCGCTGTCGTCCGGCTGGTCCTGGAAGCCGCGGCGCAGGCTGCCCGCGACGACGAGTTCGCCCAGCTCGTCCAGCGCAACGACGGCGCCCTCCGCGACGGCCTGGCCGTGCTGGTCGGGCGGGCCGCCGACGCCGGGCTGATCGACCCCGGCGTCACCCCGCGCGCGGCCGCCTCCTGGGTCGCCGGGCTGATCGACGCGATGATTTCGCGGGCCAGTCTCGACCCGGACCTCGATCTGCCCGCGGAACAGGCGGTCCTCCGGACGATCCTGGTCCGGTTCCTTCGTCCCGTTTCGCCCCCGGATGGCGCTTGAGTGCTCCAAACTGGTGGAATCTGCCGGGACCGGGACGAGGTGGTGCTCATGGCGTGGTTTCGCAGGGACGGATCCGTCGATCCCGACGACACCCCCACCGGCCAGATCGCCGCGGTGAGCATCGCCCAGATCGTCGAAGAGGCCGACGCGGAGAAGGGAACCGACGCTGCCGCGACCGCGTCGGAAACCGATGTGCACCCCCTGCAGCAGGTCGCCGTGACCGACCTCGAGCGTGCCCTCGCCGACCGGCACGCGCTGATCCAGATGTGCCTGTACGCGCTGGACCGCGCCCGCAGCGGAGGCGTCGTCGAACGGCTCGAAGAGGGACTCGCCGCGATCGGCGTCCAGGCCCTGCGGCCCGACGGCCAGCGGTTCGACCCGGCCCGCCACGAGGCCGGCGGCGCGATCCCCACCGAAGACCCGGCGCTCGAGGGCATCGTGGCCGAAACCGAAGTCACCGGGTTCGCCGACCACGACCGCCTGCTGCGCGCCCCGATCGTCACCGTCTACGCGAAGAAGACCCCGTGAGCGCACCCACCGCGCCGACCCTGCCCACGCAGGTCGCGGCGGCGCGAGACCAGCTGCTGACCGTCGTCCGCGACGCCGACCCGGCCGCCGCCAAGTGGGTCGAGCAGGTCCGGCAAGCCCGGCCCAAGAAGCCGGCCGTCGTGGTCGTCGGTGAGACGAACCGCGGGAAGAGCTCCCTGGTCAACGCGCTGCTCGCGGCCCCGGGACTGTCCCCTGTGGACGCCGACGTCGCCACCGCCACCTACCTCGTGTTCGACCACGCCGACACGTGGGGCGCGCAGGCCTGCTACCCCGGCCAGCTCGCGCCGGTGCCCATCGACCTCGGCCAGCTGATCAACTGGGTCTCCGCCGCGCACGAGCTGCCGCCGGGCCAGATCCCGCCGCGGTACGTCGAGGTCACCGGGCCGGTGCCGCTGCTCGAACGGCTTTCGCTGGTCGACACGCCTGGTGTCGGCGGGCTCGACTCGATGCACGGCGAGCTCGCCAAGGAAGCCGCCGCGGGCGCGACCGCACTGCTGTTCGTCGTCGACGCGTCGGCGCCGTTCACCTCGACGGAGCTGCAGTTCCTGCGCGACGTCGGCGAGCGCGTCGAGACCGTGGTGTTCGCGCTGACCAAGGTGGACATGTTCCGCGGCTGGCGCGAGGTCATGGAGGCCGACCGGCAGCTGCTGCGCGACCACGCTCCCCGCTTCGCCGATTCGGTGTTCCACCCGGTGTCGGCACGCATGTTCGAGACGGCCTCGAAGGCGCCCAACGAGCAGATGGCCGCGATGCTGCGGGAGAAGTCCGGCGTCGCCGCGGTGCAGACGGCGTTGCAGGAGCTGCTCGTCGGCCGCTCGGCGATGCTCGGCGAAGCGAACACGCTGCGCGCGCTCTCCAGCGCGCTCGCCGAGCTGAAGGCGAAGCTGCAGGCCGAAAGCCGGGCGCTGTCCGCGGGCGAGGCCGAGGCCGAGCAGCTGCGTGAACGCCGTGACCAGCTGCAGGCCGAACGCCGGACGTCGACCCGCGGCTGGCAGCTGAAGCTGCGCGGCGAGGTGCAGCGCACGCGGGTCGAGGTCCTGCACGAGAGCAGCCGGCAGATGCGCGACGCGCAGACCCACTTCCGCCAGCTGATCGACGCGGCGAAGCGCGACGAGCTGACCGCGCTGCCGCAGCAGGTCGACATCGCGCTGCAGACGACGTCGCAGCGGATCTCGATGCTGCTTTCCCAGCGCCTGAACCAGGTCACCAACGTCTCGCTGTCGGAGCTGTTCTCCGCCGAGGAGCTCGACGTCATCCGCGCGCAGTTCGCCAGGGCCGGCGGCCCGCCGGTGGTGCTGCGGCCGCCGGACAAGAAGCCGCCGACGGCCGAGGACAAGCTGCTCGTCTTCATGGGCATCTCCGGTGGCGTCGGCGCCGGCAAGGTGGCCGCGCTGCCGCTGGCCGGCGTCGCGATCCTCAACCCCGTCGTGCTGCCCGCGACGATCATCATCGGCCTCGGCGCCGGCTGGTGGATGGCCCGCACGCGCAAGCACGCGGCCGACAAGCAGCACATGAAGCAGTGGCTCGTCGAGGCCATCGCGGACGCCCGCTCGACGCTCGACCAGCTCGTCGCCGAGCAGCTCATCGAGGCCGAACAGCAGCTGTCGATGGCCCTGGACGAGGCGCTCGGCCGGCGCATCGACGCGATCGAAGCCGAGCTGAAGGAAGTCGACAAGACGATCAAGATGGGCGCCCAGGAACGCGCCAAGAAGATCGCGATCGTGTCGAAACGCCTCAAAGAAGTCAGCGACGGCCGCGAACGGGCCGAAGCCTTCCTGACGCGGATCCGGGCGCTGCGGGACAAGACGGCCTGACCATCCGTCCGGTTGTGGAGCGGAACCGAACGGGCCTACGGTGAGTCATACCCTCCGACAGCAGGTCAGAGACGGCGTTACCCGGTTCAAAGGGGGAAGTTCCCATGTGGGTCGACGAGAGTGGCGGCAGCGACACCGATGCCGCCGGCACCGAGGCGATGACCGTCCACGTCGACGGCCAGGAGTACCAGGCCGAAGTCAACTACGACGTGAACGAGGACGGCGTCAACGACACCGCGATCGTCGAGCACGACGACGGCACCTCCCAAGCCTTCATCGACACGAACCACGATGGTGAAGCCGACCAGTACGCCGTGCTGGACGAGACCGGGCACGTCGTCGAGCAGGCCGTCTACGACGAGGCCAGCGGCGAGTGGGTCGAGGCCTCCGGGGGCGGCCACGACGACTCCGGCACGAGCGGGCACGACGACACCTCCGGCGGCCACATCCACGCGGACATGCCGGACGGCGAGGTCGATGCGGGCGCCGCGACGATCGACACCGACCACGACGGCCACAACGACACCGCCATTGTCGAGACGAAGAGCGGCGGCACGATCGCCTTCACCGACAAGGACGGCGACGGCGAGGCCGACATCGCGGTGCAGACCGACGCGGACGGGACGACCACGACGTTCGAGCACAGCGGACCCGGCCAGTGGACCGAGGTCTCGAGTGGACTGCTGGACTCCGGCAGCGGCGAGCAGCTCGGCGACCCGGCCGACGACGCGGCCTGGGGCGCGGCCGGCACGCAGACCCTCGAAGGCGTCGCGCGGATCGACTCGGGCACGGGTCAGTGGATTTCGCCGAACTGAAGTAACCCACGTCACAGTTTGAAAGCCCGGTGCGCGAGCGCCGGGCTTTCTTCATGTCGAAAATGAAAACGAGCAGGTCACGGGTGTGAGTCGGCCCACCGCAAGATTTCGCCGAATACACCGATCCGGTGACGTCTGAATCGATTCCCTTATCGTTCTTGTGAGAGAACCTACACGTCAGCTCTCGGTTACTTGCCGGTCATGCGGCTACTCTCGGGGAATCCCCAATCACGCACACCGGTTCTCCAGCCGGTGTGCGAAGCCATTCGGTCGCCGGCAATGAAGCCCGCACCAGGACAGCGTCGTCCCGGTGCGGGCTTGTCTGTCGTCGGAAGTCAGGAGTAGAGATGACCGCAGTCGCCATCCCCGGACTGGACACCGCGCCGACGACGCACACTGGCGTGCTGTCCTTCGTCCGGGAGGTCGCCGAACTGACCACCCCGGACCGTGTGGTGTGGGTCGACGGGTCAGACGAAGAGGGCGCCCGGATCAACCAGGAGCTGGTCGAAGCCGGGACGTTCGTGCAGCTCAAGTCGAAGCCCAACTCCTTCTGGGCCACTTCCGACCCCAACGACGTCGCCCGCGTCGAAGACCGGACCTTCATCTGTTCGGAGCGTCCCGAGGACGCCGGTCCCACCAACAACTGGATGGACCCGGCCGAGATGAAGGCCACCATGACCGAGCTCTTCCGGGGCTCGATGCGCGGCCGCACGATGTACGTCATCCCCTTCTGCATGGGTCCCCTCGCCGACGAGAATCCCAAGCTGGGTATCGAAATCACCGATTTCGCCTACGTTGTCGCTTCGATGCGCGTGATGACCCGCGCGGGCAAAGCGGCCCTCGACAAGTTCGTCGCGCCGGATGGCAGCGAGCGTGAATTCGTGCCGGCTCTGCACTCCGTCGGCGCGCCGCTCGAGCCGGGCGAGAAGGACGTTTCCTGGCCCTGCAACACGACGAAGTACATTTCTCACTTCCCCGAGGAGCGCGCGATCTGGAGCTACGGCTCGGGATACGGCGGCAACTCCCTGCTGGGCAAGAAGTGCTACTCGCTGCGCATCGCTTCGGTGATGGCCCGCGACGAGGGCTGGCTCGCCGAGCACATGCTGATCCTCAAGCTGATCTCGCCCGAGGACAAGGTCCACTACGTCGCGGCCGCGTTCCCGAGCGCCTGCGGCAAGACCAACCTGGCCATGCTGCAGCCGACCATCCCGGGCTGGCGCGCCGAGACCCTCGGTGACGACATCGCCTGGATGCGCTTCGGCGAGGACGGCCGCCTGTACGCGGTCAACCCCGAGTTCGGCTTCTTCGGCGTCGCGCCGGGCACCGACTGGCACACCAACCCGAACGCGATGCGCACGATCGAGAAGGGCAACACGGTCTTCACGAACGTCGCCCTGACCGACGACGGCGACATCTGGTGGGAGGGCATGGAGAACAAGCCCGCCCACGCGACGTCGTGGAAGGGCCAGGACTGGACGCCGGAGTCCGGCGAGAAGGCCGCCCACCCGAACTCGCGCTACTGCACGCCGATGTCGCAGTGCCCGATCCTCGCCGACGAGTGGGACGACCCGAAGGGCGTGCCGATCTCGGCGATCCTGTTCGGCGGCCGTCGCAAGACGACGGTGCCGCTGGTCAACGAGGCCCGCGACTGGCAGCACGGCGTGTTCATGGGCGCCACCATGTCGTCGGAGACGACGGCCGCGGCCGCCGGTGCCGTGGGCAACGTGCGCCGCGACCCGATGGCGATGCTGCCGTTCCTCGGCTACCACGCCGGTGACTACTTCAAGCACTGGCTGAACCTGGGCAAGAACGCCGACGCGAACAAGCTGCCGAAGATCTTCTACGTCAACTGGTTCCGCCGCGGCGACGACGGCCGCTTCCTGTGGCCGGGCTTCGGCGAGAACTCGCGGATCCTCAAGTGGGTCATCGAGCGCGTCGAAGGCAAGGGCAACGCCGTCGAGACGCCGATCGGGTTCGTGCCGAAGGCCGAGGACCTCGACACCGAGGGCCTGACCGAGCCGATCGAGGACATCCAGGCCGCCCTGGACGTCAAGCCCGAGGAGTGGCGCGAAGAGCTGCCGCTGATCGAGGAGTGGTTCCAGAAGATCGGCGAGGTCCCGACCTCGCTGCGGGACGAGCTCGACGCGCTGGCCCAGCGCCTGAGCTGAGCTTCGTGACACGAGAAGGGGACGTCCTGCGGGACGTCCCCTTCTTGTAGGTTCGCGCCATGAGACCGTTCCGCTTCGGAGTGGCGCTGGTGGCGCCCGGCTCGCGGGCCGAGTGGGTGGCGAAGTGCCGTCAGGCCGAGGACCTCGGCTACGACGTCGTCGGCGTGGTCGACCACCTCGGGCGGGTCGCGCCCGTGCCGGCGCTGCTGCTCGCCGCCGAGGCCACCGAGCGGGTCCGGCTGAACACCTTCGTGCTCAACGCGAGCTTCCACAACCCGGTGCTGCTGGCCCGCGACCTCGCCGGGCTCGACGAGTTCACCGGCGGCCGGCTCGAGGTCGGGATCGGCGCCGGGTACGTCCGCGCGGAGTTCGAGGCCGCCGGGATCGCGTGGGGCACGCCGGGGCAGCGGTTCGAGCGGGTCGTCCGCGCGGTCACCGAGCTCGAGCGCGCGTACGAGTCCCGCCCCCGCCCGCCGCTGCTGCTCGGCGGCCGCGGCGATCGCATGCTGACCTTCGCGGCCGAGCACGCCGACACGATCGCTTTCACCGGCACCGCGCCCGGCGCGGCCGAGGGGCGGCTGGCCCTCGCCGGCCCGGCCGCGCTCGCCGAGCGCGTCGGCTTCGTGAAACGGGCGCTCGGCGGCCGGGACGCCGAGCTCAACCTGCTGATCCACTTCATCCGGATCACCGGCGACCGGCGGGCGGCGCTCGACGCGGCCCACCGGCTCGTGCCGCACCTGAGCGCCGGCGAGCTCGGCGAGCTGCCCACGGTGGTCATCGGTTCGGCGGAAGCGGCGGCCGAGCAGCTGCTGCGCACGCGGGAGACCCACGGCGTCAGCTACTTCACGGTGATCGAAGAGGACCTGACCAGGCTCGCCCCGGTGATCGAAAAGCTCCGCTGAGTACCGTGTTCGTATGACTGGGGATTTCCGCTTCGGCGTCAACATGGTCGTGCCGGACAGCCGTGCCGCGTGGGTCGAGAAGTGCCGCAAGGTCGAGGACCTCGGCTACGACGTGCTGTCCGCGGCCGATCACCTCGGCATGGCGCCGCCGTTCCCGGCGCTCGTGCTCGCCGGTGAGGTCACTTCGCGCGTCAAGCTGAACACCTTCGTGCTCAACGCGCCCTTCTACAACCCGACACTGCTCGCGCGCGAGGTCACGGGCACCGACCAGTTCACCGAAGGCCGCTTGGAGCTGGGGCTCGGCGCCGGGTACGTCAAGGAAGAGTTCGAAGCGGCCGGGATGCCGTTCCCGTCCGCGCGCGAGCGCGTCGACCACCTCGAGCGGACGATCACCGAGCTCGAGCGGCGCTACGCCGATCCCGAGCACAAGCCGGCGCCGGTGCGTCCCGAGGGGCCGCCGCTCCTGCTCGCCGGCCGCGGTGACCGCATCCTGACCCTCGCCGCCGAGCACGCCGACATCATCGGGTTCACCGGCACGGCCAAGACGCCGGACGGCGGCGCCCTGACCCCGGCGAGCGCGGAGGACATCGAGGAACGCGTCAAGTTCGTGCGGTCGAAGCTCGGTGCCCGCGACGCCGAGTTCAACCTGCTCTGCCACTTCGTCCACATCACCGACGACCGCGCGGCGGCGCTCGAAGAGCTGGCGAAGGCGACGAAGGGCGTGCTCAGCGTCGACCAGCTCGCGGCGGTGCCGACCGCGCTGATCGGCTCGCCCGCGGAGGTCGCCGAGCAGCTCCACGCGCACCGCGAGCGGTTCGGCTTGACGTACTACACCGTCCTGGAGCAGAACATGGAGCAGTTCGCCCCGGTGCTCGAAGCACTCCGATGATCGACGCGAAGGGCATCGGCGTCCGGGCCGGCGAACTGTGGCTGTTCGACGACCTGGACTTCTCCGTCGACCCCGGCGAGTGCGCCGCGATCGTCGGGCCGAACGGTGTCGGCAAGTCGACTCTGATGCGCTGCTTCTACGGCATGCAGAAGCCGCAGCGGGGCCGCGTGCTCGTGGACGGCAAGGTGCCGGACGAGCGGGACGTCGGGTTCCGCCGCAAGGTGTCCGTGCTGTTCGACGACTCCGACTTCTTCGCGGAGCTGACGCCGATGCAGCACCTCGAGCTCCTGTCCGGCACGTTCGGCGCCGACCTCGGTGACCACGAGGAGCTGCTGCGGGACGCGGGCCTGGGGGAACGCATGCGCGTCACGTCCGGGCACTTCTCCGCGGGCCAGCGGCGCCGGCTGCTCCTGCTCGGTGTCACCGCGCGCCCGCACCGGGTGCTGCTGCTCGACGAGCCGGAGCGCGCGCTCGACACCGCGGGCAAGGAGTGGCTGGTCGAGGTGATCGCCCGGTCGACGGCGGCCGGCGCGGCGGTCGTGGTGGCCACGCACCACCCGCCGCTGCTCGAAGCCGCGGACAGCGTCCTAGAACTGTGGTGACGCTGGCGCCTCGCCGGATGCGGATCCCGGGCCGCAAGCGGTTCGGCGGGATCTTCAGCGGCGACACGGCTTCGTTCGTCTTCCTCTTCGGCTTCGGGTTCCTCTTCACCGCGTTCTTCCACGTCGACGCGTGGCGCCAGGCCGTCTACGGCTCGTCCCACGTGGACTTCCCGGCCGTGCTCGGCCTGCTCACGCTCTGCTGCGCGGTCGGCTGGCGCGGCCTGCTGCGCCGCGGGTTCGTGTGGGTCGAGCCGGCCGAGCTGACCTGGCTCGACTTCGCGCCGGTCGACCGCGGCCGCGTCGTCACGCTGCGGTTGCTCGGTGCCTGGACCGGCGTCGTGGCGGTGACGGGTTACCTGGCCGCGCTGATGCTCGCCGTCGGCGGGGCCGGGCTCGACCAGTGGCGCGCGGGCATCGCCGTCGTCGCCGCGACCGCGGTGGTCGCGTTCGCTTCGGCGCGACGGACGTCGTTGCGGTTCGACGCGGCCGGCCCGCTGGCGCTCGCGGTGCTCGGGCTGGTGATCGCCGCGCTCGGCCTCGGCCCGGTGACCGTGCAGTTCGTCGCCGCCGGCGTGCTGGTCGCGGCACTGCCGCTGGCGTTCGGCGGCGAGCCGGTGCCGCGCGCGGGCCGGTCTGCGCTGCTCGCCGGGTGGGACGGCCGGGTGCTGCGCTCGGTCGCCGTCACCTTCCTCGACCCGATGATGCTGCTCCCGCCGTCCGCACCGATCGGTCTGTCCCTGCGGCCGCCGACTCCGTTGCGGCTGGCGGTGGCGGGCACGCTCGGCCGGTCTCGCTACGCGGGGGCGGCGGTGCTGGTCGGTTTCGCGGTGGTCGTCGCGCACATCGCGTTACCGACCTTGCCGGGCGCGGTCCTGGCCGGCCTCGGCGCGTACGTGGCGCTGACGCCGTTCGGCGCCGGGCTCGGCGAGCTGTGGCGGAACCCGGGCCGCCGCCGCTGGCTGGGGTCGTCGAACCGCGAGCTGGTGCTGGCGCACGGCGTGGTGCTCGCCGTCGCGGGCTTGCTCTGGGCAGGCGTGCTCGCCGTGGTCACCCTCGCGGGTGGGACGTCGTTCGGCCCGGGCACCTGGCTCGCCGTGCCGCTGGCGGTGCTGTCGATCCTGCGCACGGTCACGCGAACGGCCGTCGACTACGCCAATCCGGGCTTCATCGACACCCCGATGGGGCCGATGCCCGCCAACCTGACCCGGCAGCTCTTCCGGGGTCCGGACCTGCTCGCCGTCGGCATCGTCGTGCTCGCGGCGGCCATTTGACCTACGCTCGTTGCGACGAAGGGAGCACCCGTGGGAGGCGGACACGCACCGGGCGTCGGGCAGCGGGCGACGAGTGAGTTCCCGCCCGGCTGGAGCAACGAGCACATCATCTCGGTCGTCAAGGACGTCGCGAACGACCCGAGTGAGGCCCGCTGGCAGCAGCCGAACGGCCGGTGGCGCTGCGCGGGCGAGCGGTTCAACGTGCACCTGATCGTGCTGGTCGAGGAGAACGGCCACGTCCACACGGCCTACCCGGTGGCGGGCCCCGGCGTGGTCCGCAACCCCGACGCGGCCCGCGACCCGGCGAACCCGACGGTGGCGGACCTCCAGGAGAACCGGATCAGCTTCTTCGCCGACAGCGTGCTCACGAGTCTCGCGGATCGGCTGTCCCCGGAGGAGTACACCCACTACCGGACGCTCTTGTGGTCCGGCGAGTGGGAAGAGCTGGCCGACGTCCTGTCAGCCCACGCGGTCAAGCGGGGGTTCGGGTTCTCCTCGGACGAGTTCTCCGACTTCGAGAAGCTGCTGAACAGCTACGACCTGCCGGTCGCGGGCTGCGCGTTCCTCAACGACCGCGAGCATGTCCTGCCCCGGCTGCGCCCGCGCTAACTCGCCTGGGAAAGCGGTGGTGAGCCCGACGGCGCCACCGCGGCCCGCAGGTCCTCCAGCGGCAGCCCGACGGCGTCCGCGATCGCCGCGACCGTGAAGAAGGCCGGGGTCGGAATCCGCCCGGTCTCGATCTTCCGCAGCGTCTCGACCGAGATTCCGGCCTCGCCGGCGACGTCGACCATGCTCCGACCGGCCCGGGCCGCCCGCAACGCCTGGCCGAGGCGTTCGCCCCGTTCGCGCTCTTCGCTCGTCAGCGGTACCCGCACCATGGCGCCGATTCTAATACCACCTGAGTTATCCACTGCCTGTGGACAACTCTGTGCACAGGTCGGCAAAGGGCCCCGCCGGACCGAAGTCCGACGGGGCCCCACAACACCTAGTGGCTTCAGGCTCCCGGAGGCACCGGAAGTGCCACACCGGGCAGGCTCTGGTCGTTCGGCACGACGCCGTCGACCAGGTAGGCCTCCACGACCTTGTCCACACCCGCGTTGCCGCCGGCGTAGATGCCGTGGTCACCCTCGCCGGTGATCGTCAGCATCCGCGAACCCGCGAACGCCTTGTGCGCGCGCCGCGCGCCCTCGATCGGCGTCGCCGGGTCGTGCTCCGACTCGACGATCAGCACCGGCGGGACACCCTTGCCGTCCAGCACGGGCAGCGGCGCCGGGGTCTTCTTCCAGAACAGGCACGGCTGGATGAACCAGCCGGCGCCCAGCAGCGGCTGCTGCTTGTCGATCAGCTTCTGCGAGTCCTTGATCGCGCTGTTGACGGTGCCGGTCCACGGACCCTCGTTGCACGGGATGGTCCAGAACGACGCGTCGTAGGAGTCACCGTCGCTCGGCACCATCAGCGGCTGCGCGCCGGAGGTGTCGGTGCTCTTGTCGGCGGCCTTGACCTTCTGCGCGGCCGACGTCTTGGCCTGCGCCGACGCAGTGCCCTGGGTCAGCGTGCGGACGCTGACCAGGTAGTCGGCCAGGCCCGGGAAGGACCGCTTCGAGTAGATGCTCGACGCGATGAAGGCGTCGAGGCCGTTGGCCGACACGCTCGAACCGTCGGGCAGGGTGACCGCGCCCTGGGTCAGGACGTAGCGGACCTGCTCGTAGGTCTGGCGGGCCGCCTCGCCGGTGGTGCCGAAGTGGTAGAGCTTGTCGTACTTCGCCATCCACGGGAGGAAGTCCTGCCGCCAGCGGCGCTCGAAGCCGAGCGGCTGCCAGTCGAACGACTTCTGCCAGGTCGTCGTGAACTCCGTCGAGGAGTCGAGCACGAACCGGCCGGTGCGGGTGGGGTAGGCCTGCGCGTAGTGCGCGCCCATCCAGGTGCCCGCCGAGTAGCCGACCCAGTTGATCTTGTCGCGGCCGAGCAGCGCGCGCAGCAGGTCGATGTCCTTGACCGTCTGGTCGGTGTTGATCAGCGGGCCCAGCTCGCCGGACTTCTGCTGGCAGGACAGCGCCGCGTACTTCGTCGCCTGGACGATCAGGTTCAGGTTCTGGCGGTCGCGGTCACGCGGGTCCAGGTCCGAGCCGGTGCCGATGGCCCCGCCGCACGTGATGTTCGTGCTCTTGCCGGTACCGCGCGGGTCGAACCCGACGATCTCCTGGTGCTCCCGCAGCTTCGGCTGGTTGCGCAGCCGGGCCGGGAAGTTGCGGCCGGGTGCGCCCGGGCCGCCGGGGTTGGTGACGACGCTGGCCGTCGCGTCCTTGGTCGCCTTCAGCCGGCTGACCGCGATGGTCAGGTCGATCTGGGCGTTCGCCTGGTACCAGTTGCGCGGCGTCTTGTAGGTCGCGCACTCCATGTCCTCGGCGCCCGCGGGCGGGGCCGTCGGCAGCTCGGAGGGGACGGCGCACTTGTGCCAATCCAGCTTCTGGTTCGCGTACTGCGCCGGGATGTTCGTGGAGTTCAGCGGCTGCTTGCCGGCCGCGACCTCCTGGCCTGCGAAGGCCGGCGTGAACCCGGCCAGCAGGGTGCCGGCGATCGCCGGGATCACCACCGCGTAGCGGAGTCGTGTCATACGGTTGCCCCTTATCGGGTTTTCGCGTGCGGAGTCCGGCTATTGATATAGGCCGGGTGGGGGCGGGGCAACCGACGTTGGTCGGCAACGCGGTGCGTGGCGATCAAATCGATATCGGACAGACGTGACGTCCTGTCAGCCAGGTTCTAAGGTCAGGCGGTCGGTTACGGGAGTGTTAGGTGAGGTCCGATGTCGACTGAGAAGCACGACGGGAAGGTGCGCGGGTTGCAGTTCAGCCCGTGGAACCTGCTCCTGATCGTCCCGCTGCTCGTCCTGGTCACGCCACTGTTCAACATGGACGGTCCACGGCTGTTCGGGATGCCGTTCTTCTACTGGTTCCAGTTCCTCTTCGTCGCGATCGGGGTGCTCAGCACCTGGATCGTCTACATGATGACGCGGGACAAGCCGACGGGCGACGCCCCGGACAAGCTGAGCGTCGAGGACCTGGACGAGGGGGACGCTCGATGAGCAACCTGCAGTGGCCCGAACTGATCATCTTCACGATCCTGTTCGCGCTGGTCACCGTCCTCGGGTTCATGGCGGCGCGCTGGCAGCGCGGTGGCGGGCTGGACCACCTGGACGAATGGGGCCTCGGCGGCCGCAAGTTCGGCTCGTGGATCACGTGGTTCCTGCTCGGTGGCGACCTCTACACGGCGTACACGTTCGTCGCGGTGCCCGCGCTGGTGTTCAGCGCCGGCGCACTCGGCCTGTACGCGCTGCCGTACACGATCGTCGTCTACCCGATCGTGTTGCTCCCGGCGCTGCGGATGTGGTCGGTCTCGCGGGTCCGCGGTTACGTGACCCCGGCCGACTTCGTGCGCGGGCGCTTCGGCTCCCCGATCCTCGCGCTGCTGGTGGCGATCACCGGCATCGTCGCGACGATGCCGTACATCGCGCTGCAGCTGGTCGGCCTCGAAGCCGTGCTGCGGACGATGGGCATCAACGGCTCCGGCTTCGTCGGGCACCTGCCGCTGCTGATCGCCTTCGTGATCCTGGCCTTCTACACCTATCAGTCCGGCCTGCGGGCGCCTGCGCTGATCGCGTTCGTCAAGGACATCCTGATCTACATCGTCATCCTCGTGGCGATCATCTACCTGCCCTCGAAGCTGGGCGGCTGGTCGCACATCTTCGACACGGCGGCGAAGAAGCTCGGCACGCCGAACCCGGCCACCGGCAAGCCGGCCGGGTCGATCCTGCTGACGGCCAACAACCAGCTGCAGTACGCGACGCTGGCGCTGGGTTCGGCGCTGGCGCTGTTCCTCTACCCGCACTCGCTGACCAGCGTGCTGGCCTCGCGCGGGCGCAGCGTCATCAAGCGGAACATGGTCGCGCTGCCGGCGTACTCGCTGGTGCTGGGCCTGCTGGCGCTGCTGGGGTACGTGGCGATCACGGCGGGCGTCAAGCCGCTGACGAACGCGGCGACCGGCAAGCCGGACACCAACACGATCGTCCCGGTGCTGTTCGACACCCAGTTCTCGTCGTGGTTCGCCGGCATCGCGTTCGCCGCGATCGGCATCGGCGCGCTGGTGCCGGCCGCGATCATGTCGATCGCCGCGGCCAACCTGTGGACCCGCAACATCTACAAGGAGTACATCCGGAAGGACGCCACTCCACAGCAGGAAGCGAAGCAGGCGAAGCTCGCTTCGCTGGTCGTGAAGCTCGGCGCGGTCGCGGCGATCATCCTGCTCGACCTGCAGTACGCCATCGACCTGCAGCTCATCGGCGGCGTGCTGATCCTGCAGACGCTGCCGGCCGTGGCGCTCTCGCTCTACACGCGCTGGTTCCACCGCTGGGGCCTGATCGCGGGCTGGGTCGTCGGCATCGGCTGGGGCCTGATCATGCTCTACGGGATTCCCGGGGCCGGCGGCAAGCAGCACTTCGGCGGCTCCGCGCTGCCGCTGGGCAACCTGTCGATCCTCGGCTGGCACCCGTTCTCGGGTTCCCAGGTCCAGATCTACGTCGGCTTCGTCGCCCTGATCGCCAACCTGCTGGTCGCCGTGATCGTCACGGTGATCGCCCGCCGGATGAAGGTCTTCAACGGCACCGACGACACCAACGCCGAGGACTACCACGCCGACGAGAACGACAAGGACCTGCGCCCCATCGGTGCCCACTAAGTCCACTAAGGACGGTTCCGGAGCACCAGCGTCCGCGAGACGAGGTAGAGCACCAGCCCGTTGAGCAGGTGCCAGAGGAAGTGCGTACCGACCGCGACGTAGTCGCATACGTCCCGGTCGAGCGCGCGCAGGCTCAGCGAGAGCGCGAAGACCGCACCCGCGACGGCGAAGTGCGTCCAGTAGGCGTCGCGCTCGAAGGCCAGCAACGCGGCGAAGATCCCGAGCCCGATCAGCGCGGAGAGGTAGAGGCCCCCGCCGAGCAGCGCGGTGACCACGGTGAGCGCGAGAAACGCGGGCGCGGCGAGCCAGGCCAGCCGCCAGCGGTAGAAGACGTGCACGAACAACGCGGCGTACACCAGCATGAAAACCAGAATGCTGACCGAGTCCGCGGTAGCCGCCCAGCGCGTTGCGACCAGGTGAAAGACACTGCTGGCCACGAAGACGAGCCCGATCAGCCCGGCCAGCAGCCGTCCGAGACGGTCCCCCGCGGCCAGCCGCCAAACCAGCACGGCGGCAACGAGAAAAGCGAGATTGCTGAGACTGTTGAGCGGCTCACCCCAGAGCCCGGGCCCAACGCGTTCGCAGTACCCGTCGACGTAGTCCGTCACGCTGACAGCCAACCACGGCTAGCGTGCAGGACATGAGCGACGCGGTGAGCCGGTTCCCGATCACGGAACTCGAAGACCTGCCCGAAGACCTCCGCAACCGAGTCGGTGTGATCGCCGAGAAGTCCGGGTTCACGCCGAACATCTTCCGCGCCCTCGGGCACCGCCCCGCCGAGCTGCGGGCCTTCCTCGACTACCACGACGCCCTCATGGAGCGCTCCGATGGCCTGAGCAAGGCCGAACGCGAACTCGTCGTCGTCGCGACGTCCGGGGCCAACCACTGCACCTACTGCGTCGTCGCGCACGGGGCCATCCTGCGCATCCGCGCCAAGGACCCCGAGCTCGCCGATCGCGTGTCGAGCAACCCGTGGCAGGTCGAGCTGGACGAGCGCGGCCGCGCCATCGTCGACCTCGCGCTCGCCCTCGCGCAGGACTCCGCGTTGTTCGGCGAAGGCGACCTCGAAGCCGCGCGCGACGCAGGCCTGACCGATGACGAAATCTGGGACGTCGGCGCCATCACGGCGTTGTTCGCGATGTCGAACCGGCTCGCGCACCTGACCGCGCTGCGCCCGAACCCGGAGTTCTACCTGCTCGGCCGGACGCCGCGTTAGAACTCCAGGCGCCAGGTCTCGTCGGTCAGCTTCGGGCCCCAGCTGTCGAAATCCTCTTCGCCGACGAGCTCGAACCCGGCCGCGCGGTAGATCGAGCGCGCCGCGATGAGGATCGAGACCGTCGACAGCTCCATCGCCCGGTAGCCGTGCGCCTTCGCGAAGGAGACGCACTCGGTCACCAGCCGCTTGCCGACGCCGTGGCCCCGGGCCGACGGCTCGAGCAGCAGCAGCCGCAGCTTCGCGGTGTCCGCGTCCTTCCCGCGGGTGCACCCGATGCCGCCGACGCGCTCGCCGTCGAGCTCGGCGATCCAGAACGCCTGGCGCGGGTCGGCGCGGGTCTCGACGAAGTCCGCGACGATCCGCGCGACAAGGCCCTCGAACCGGTCGTCGAAGCCGTACTCGCGGCCGTAGAGCGCGCCGTGGCGTTCCACCACCCATCCGAGGTCACCCGGTCGTGGCGGACGCAGGACGAGGACCGGATCGCGACGGCGCTCGCCGACCAGGTCGCCGATCGTCCGCATCGCGGCCAGCAGGCGCTCCTGGTCTTCGTCGGCGAAGCGGCGCAGCAACCCGCCGATCTGCTCGGTGGAGCGGCGGTTGAGGACGGCGAACGCGTCGCGGCCGGCCGCCGTCGGGCGCACCAGCTGGCGGCGGGCGTCCTCATCGGAACGGGTGCGCGAGATCAGCCCGCGCGACTCGAGGCGGGCGAGCAGCCTGCTGGCGTAGCCCGCGTCGAGGTCGAGGTGCTTGCGCAGGTCGGTCACCGGCAGCGGGTCCTGGTGGGCGAGCTCGAAGAGCACGCGGGCTTCCGGCAGCGAGTACTCGGCGTCCGCCGGTCCTTCGTCGAGCACGCCGATCACTCCGGTGTAGAGCCGGTTGAACGCGCGGACCTCGGCCACCCGATCGTTGTTCATTGACCACCTCAACAAACTCGTTGACGAAGTCAAAGAATACTGCGGAAGCCGGCGACGGCAAGTGGAATTTCGTACCCCGGACATGGGAAACCCCGCGATGCTGCCAGGTCGGGGGTCCGCCAGCATCACGGGGTCGTAGGGGGTATCGACGCCACTTTGTGTGGCGTTACAGCCTCAGCACTTTGTGGCATAGGTCACTCGAATGGGCGACCGCCACAGGGTGAGGCGGCGGGGCTCAGCGCATGTAGCCCGTGCGAGCCTGCGCGATCGCGATGAGTTCCTGACGGACCGTCGCGGTCGCGGCGGTGTCGATCGCCCGGTTCAGCGCCCGGCGAGTGCGAACCTCAGCGCGACGGGCACGGAGCTTGGCGGCGATGTTGTTCATCGGTTTTGCATCCCCTTCGGAGGGTCTCGGTGGCTTGTGCCTCTAGTATGCACCTTTTTTCACAAGGATTCCAACGAATATCCGGTGACTTGGCACACTCGCCGATGAATCATCGGCAAACTTGGGTATGTGCCGGAGAGATCGAGGGTGGCCGCGGTCACGTCGAAGCAACCCGCTATAGCTCTCTACATGAATATAGCGATTTTCCGATAAAGACTTAGGGACGCTCATAGAGCGCGAGAAGACCGGAAAAGCCCAGGTCAGTCGCGTCCGAGCAGGTAGTGGCCGAAGTGCGGCACGGTGAAGGCGATCTGGCCCCGCTCAGCGGAGAACACGAGGCCCTTCTTCATCAGGCTGTCGCGGGCCGGCGACAGCGACGACGGCTTCCGCCCGAGGAACACGGCGACGTCGGCGGTGCCGGCGGGCTCGTCGCGGCCCTGGGTCAGCTCGGCCATCGCCTGCAGGTACTCCCGCTCGGCCGGCGTCGCCCGGTCGTAGCGCGAGCCGAAGAAGCCGACCGCCAGCTCCGACTCAGCTTCGGGCGCGGCGACCTGGACGTCCTTGACCGTGATCGGGTCGGACGGCGCCGCGTCCCAGGCCGCCTTGCCGTAGGCCTGGATGAAGTACGGGTAGCCGCCGGACGCGTCGAAGAGGGCGTCGAGCGCTTCCGGCTCGATGCCGGCGTCCTCGCGCTCGATCGGCGCCATCACCGCGTAGTCGGCGTCCGCGCGGTCGAGCCGGTCGATCCGCGCGTACCGGAAGAGCCGCTCGGAATAGGACTTCGACGCCGAGAGCACGGCGGGCACGTGCGGCAGCCCGGCACCGACGACGACGAGCGGCGCGCCCGACTGCGAGAGCTCGTGGCAGGCCGCGCACAACGCGGAGACGTCGTCGGGCTGCAGGTCCTGGATCTCGTCGATGAGCAGCGCGACGCCGGTCCCGACGTCCGCGGCCAGCTCGGCGACGTCGGTGAACAGCTCGACGAGGTCGATCTCGATGTCCCCGGAGTCCGCGCGGCCCTGGGCGGCGGGCACGTCGATGCCGGGCTGCCAGCGGTCGCGCAGCTTCGCGTCGGCTTTGTTGGCCCGCAGCGCGAAGGCCTTGAGCACGCCCAGTACCTCTTCGACCCGGTCCGGCGCGCGGTGCCGCACGGCGAGGTCCCGGATGGCCCGGTGCAGCGCGGCGGACAGCGGCCGCCGCAGCTCGGCGTCCGGCCGCGCCTCGATCTTCCCGGCACCCCACTTGTGCCGCACGGCCATCGCGCGCAGCTCCCCGAGCAGCACGGTCTTGCCGACCCCGCGCAGCCCGGTCAGGACGAGACTGCGTTCGGGTCTCCCCCGGGAAACCCGTTCGAGCACCACTTCGAACGCCTTGAGCTCACGCTCGCGCCCGGCCAGCTCAGGCGGCCGTTGCCCGGCGCCCGGCGCGAAGGGGTTGCGGATGGGGTCCACTCTGCCAAGTTATCGACGTATCTAGCGCGAGCCCGATAATCGGCCATAGACGCCTAGGCGTGTCGTCGAGGTTCGACCGGATGGCCGTACATAGAGACGAACAGGTCTGCAGCCCTGCTCGTCTCTACCCCCAGCGCGCACTACGACGCCGCGCTAGCCGGTCAGGTTCCGTTCCGCGTAGATCTTCATCGCGTCGCGGACGAATTCCGCGGCCGGGCCTTCGAACCCGTAGCGCGGGTCGTCGACGTACAGCTGACCCAAGCCCGCGAAGTACCCCGCGGACACCGACGACACCGCCGGCCGCAGCCAAGCGTGCAGCCGCCGCGCGATCGCCTGGACGTCGTCGGCGTCGGCCGCGAGCCCGGTCGAGTGGGCCGACCCGAACGCCGCGGCGATGTCCCGCTGCTCCTGCTGGTGGGCCTTCTTCTCGTCGGCCGTCAGCGAGCTCCACCACTGGTCACCGCGCCGGTACGCGTCGGCGCCCCAGCGCTCGGTGACTTCCTTCTCGTAGCGAGTGTGGTCGAAGCCGTCCAAGACTTCTTCTGCCATCAGTCGTTCACCTCCCTTCAGTTTCCGTAGCGTGGTCCGGACCGAAGCGATCTGCCGTCCGATCCGCTGCCGCTCCTGTTCGAGCAGCTCCAGGTGGGTCTCGAGCGCCGCGACGCGGTCGCGTTGCCCGTCCAGGACCTCCGCGATGGCCGGCAGCCCGAGGCCGAGTTCGCGCAGCAACAGGATCCGCTGCAGCCGGACGAGCGCCTGCTCGTCGTAGTAGCGGTAGCCGTTGCTGCCGACGCGGCTGGGCTCGAGCAGCCCGACCGTGCCGTAGTGGCGCAGCGTCCGGCTCGTGGTCCCGGCCGAGCGGGCGATGTCCTGGATCGACCACTCCATGAGCGGAACGATAGAAGTTGACGCTGCGTCAAGGTCAATCGCTAAAGCTTTCTAGTGCTCTCTAGCAACCCAGCGATATTCGCGCAGAAACCCCGATGAGGATTCGACGACGGGACGAGCGGGCACCCAAGCGGTAGGTTCGACCAGGCAGCGGCCCGTACGAGGAAGGCAACGACCGTGATACTCCGTCGAGTGGCACGTCCCCTGCTCGCCACGATCTTCGTGACCGGCGGGATCAATGCGTTGAGGCACGCGGAGGGGCACGCGAAAGCGGCGGAACCGTTCCTCAACGGCGCGTTCGAGAAGGTCGGTGACGTCGTCCCGGAGCAGGTGCCGCGCGACCCGGTGACCCTCGTCCGCATCGACGCCGCCGTGAAGATCGGTGCCGGCCTCGCCCTCGCGTCCGGCAAGGCGCCGCGGCTCGCGGCCGGACTCCTGCTCGGCAGCCTGGTGCCGACGACGCTCGCGGCGCACAGCTTCTGGACCATCAAGGACCCGGGCGAACGCCAGAAGCAGCAGATCCAGTTCTTCAAGAACGCGAGCGTGGCCGGTGGCCTGCTGCTCGCGGTCGGCGACACGCACGGAAAGCCGTCCGCGGCTTGGCGCGCGCGTCACGCCGCGAAGGACGTCGGCGCCGCCGCCGGGAAGCTGAGCCGCAAGGCCGAGAAGCGCGCGAACAAGCTCGCGAAGCGGGCCCAGAAGGCGCTCCCCAGCTGACCCAGAAGTGGGGGGGGGGGGGGGGGGGGGGGGGGGGGGGGGGGGGGGGGGGGGGGGGGGGGGCGGGGGGGGGGGGCGGGGCGCCGCGCCCGCCGCTGCCCGGCCGGTCCGGCGACTTCCTGGTGCTCGACGGCGCTTCCGTGGCGGAAGACGCCC
>NZ_JAPZLD010000079.1:0-31840 GCF_030182635.1 Amycolatopsis ponsaeliensis | reverse complement strand
TGAGTGCGTAACAGTGTTAGAACACGGTTACGCACTCACGACCGGTGCTCAGGCGAAGTAGACGGAGTTGACGTCGGGGACCGCGAGGCTGCCGGCGACCGCGCCGGGCAGGCCGGTGGCCGGGTCGCGCGGCAGCCAGGTGACGGTGCCGGAGCGCTGGTTCGAGACGTAGAACCAGTTCTCCCCCGGGTCGAGGGCGACGTGGCGCGGCCAGTTGCCCCCACTGGACACAGTGGACACGAGCTTCAGTGTCTCACCGGCGACGGAGAACGTCGCCAGGGTGTTGGGCCCGCGGACGGTGGCGTAGGCGAACTTCCCGTCCTTCGACAGCGCGATCTCGCCGGGGAACAGGTCGCCGGTGCTGCCCGGCGGCACGGCCGGGACGACGGAAAGCGCCTTCAGCGTCCCGGAGGCCGCGTCCCAGCTCGCGACCGTCACCTCCGGGCGCAGCTCCTGCAGGATGTAGGCGAAGGTCCCGGTCTTGTCGAACGCGAGGTGCCGCGGCCCGGCACCGGCCGGCAATTTCAGCTGCTGGTGCAGCGCGAGCTTCCCGGTCGCGACGTCGAGCGAGTAGACGTACACCGAGTCGGCGCCGAGGTCGACCGACAGCACCCAGCGCCCGGTCGGGTCGTTGACGACCTGGTGGGCGTGGGCCTGCCCGGAGTCGGCCTGGTGCGTCACCAGGTCCGTGGCCGCGCCGAGCTTGCCGCCGGCCAGGATCGGCAGCACGACGACGCTGCCCGAGCTGTAGTTCGCCGCCAGCACGTACTTCTGGCTCGAGTGCACGCTCAGGTGCGTCGGCGCGCCACCCTTCGACGAAACCTTGTTGAGCAGCTTGGGGTTCGCGGCGTCGGCGACGTTCAGCGCCGAGACGAACCCGTTCGGGTCGCCTTCGTTGGTGACGTACAGGGTCTTGCCGTCGGCACCGCGGTCGAACCACGACGTGTCGGTGATACCCGGCACCGTCCGGACCGGGCCCAGCGTGGCACCCGACCGGCTCGAGACGTCGAGGCCGTGGCCGCTCGCCCCGCTGGTGTAGCTGCCGATGTACACGGTCCCTCCGGCGATGCAGCCCTTGGAAGTGGTGGCCGCGGAGGCGAACTGCGCGCCGAGAACGGTCGCGGCACTCGCCCCCGCGGCGGCGCCGAGGAACGTACGACGGGAAAGTCCGGTCATCGTCATTGTCTCCCAACGGTTCGGGGCGGCGGCTTCCCTCCAGTATGGTCTAGACCACGGCCATGAGCAATGCCGAAACCGCGAAACCGGAGACGGAAAGCACGGTTTCCAGCGCGGTCCACGACTTCAGCGTCTGGACCACGCTCATGTTGAAGTACCGCGAAACGATCCAGAAACCACCGTCGTTGACGTGCGAGGCGATGATCGACCCGGCGGAGATCGCCATGACCAGCAGGGCGAGCTGCACCTGCGAATACCCGAGCTGCGCCACGGTCGGCGCGATGATCCCGCTCGTGGTCACGATGGCGACCGTGGCCGAACCCTGCGCGATCCGCATGCCGCAGCTGATCACGTACGCCGCGAGCAGCACCGGCAGCCCGGCGTCGTGCAGCGAGTCGGCGACGGCCTTGCCGATGCCGGTGGCCGAAAGCACCGCGCCGAAGAACGCGCCCGCGCCGACGACGAGCAGGATCATCGCGACCGGCCGCAGCGATTTCGCGGCGAGCTCGTTGAGGTCCTTGCCGGTGAAGCCGCGTCGCAGGCCGAGCAGCCAGGACGCGAGCAGCACGGCGACGGTCAGGGCGACGGCGGGGGTGCCGATGAACGCGGCGACGCCCGACAGCGCGGAGTTCTTCGGCAGCCAGATGCTGCCGAACGTGCCGGCGAGGATCAGCACCAGCGGCACCGCGATGATCGAGCCGACCAGCGCCAGCGACGGAACGTCCTGCTCTTCTTCGCCTTCTGCCTCGGCGACGATCATCTCTTCGGGAACCCCGACGTCGATGCGCTTGCCGATCCAGGTCGCGTAGAGCACGCCGCCGACGAGGAACGCGGGGATGCCGCAGGCGAGGCCCATCAGGATGATCCAGCCGAGTTCGACGTGCAGCAGTCCGGCCGCGGCCACCGGACCGGGGTGCGGTGGCAGGAAGGCGTGCGTGATCGACAGGCCCGCGATCAGCGGCATCGCGTAGAGCACCAGCGAGCGCTTACCCTGCTTCGCCGCGACGTACACCAGCGGCGCCAGCACGAAGATGCCGATGTCGAAGAACACTGGGATGCCGAAGATGAACCCGGCGACACCCATGGCCAGCGGCGCGCGCTTCTCGCCGAAGCCCCGCAGCAGCGCCCCGGTCAGCACTTTCGCGCCACCCGAGCGTTCCAGGATCGACCCGAGCAGCGTGCCGAGCCCGATGATCGCCGTGATGTGCCCGAGGATGCTGCCGAACCCCTTTTCCAGCAAGGAGTCCGACGACTTCTGGGCGGTGCCGACGATCGTGCCGACCGGCAGGCCCGCGGCCAGCGCGGTGAGCAGGCCGACCACGATCAGCGCGATGAACGGCTCGATCTTGAGCTTGACGATCAGCAACAGCAGGACGGCGATCGAGACGGCGGCGAGCGTGAGCAGGCCACCCGTGGTGTGTTGCAGCCAGTGGATCATCGGGCTCTCCCGGGGTTGCGCAGGGAACGGCCGGCGAGGGCGCCGGTGGGACGGCCGTCGTCGAGGGCGGCGACGCCGTTGACGAAGACGTGCGTGATGCCCGCGGCCGGTTGCCGCGGGTCGTCGAAGGTGGCGGTGTCGGCGACCGCGTCGGGGTCGAACAGCACCAGGTCGGCGGCGTACCCGGCGCGGACGAGCCCGCGGTCGGTCAGCCGCAGGCGCCGCGCGGCCCGCCCGGTCAGGTGGGCGACGCACTCGGCGAGGTCCAGCACGCCCAGTTCGCGGACGTACCGGGCGAGGTAGCGGGGGAACGTGCCCCACGCGCGCGGGTGCGGGCGGGCGCCGACGAGGAGGCCGTCGCTGCCGCCGGTGTGCGTGCGGTGGCGCATGATCGCCTGGACGTTCTCCTCGTGCCCGACGTGCATCAGGCACGAGGTACCGAGGCGTTCGTCGAGCAGCGTGTCGAAGTACAGCGTCGCCGGTTCGAGGCCGGCGGCGCGCGCCGAACCGGCGACACTGTGCCCCACCAGGTGGGCGTTGTGGTCGTTGCGGACGCCGTTGATCTCGATGGCGTCCCAGTCGATCGGGACGCCGTGCGCACCGTCCGAACCGGACTCCTCGATCGCGGCGCGGATCCGCTCGCGTTCGTCCACATCGGACAAGCGGGCGAGGGTCGGCTCCAGGCCGCCTTCGGTGGCCCAGCTCGGCAGCAGCGCCGAAAGGTAGGTCGCGCCCGGCAGGTACGGGTAGGTGTCGAGGCTGACGTCGCAGCCGTCGTCGAGCGCGTCGTCCAGGAGCTTTAGCAGGTCGGGTGCTTTTCCTTTGTTGACCGAGAAGTTCATCGTCGCGTGCGCCAGGTGCAGCGGGCAGCCCGACCGGCGCGAGACGTCGATCATCTCGGCGAACGCCTCCAGCGCGCCCTTGCCGTAGCTGCGGTGGTGCGGGCTGTAGAAGCCACCACCCTCGGCGACGACCTTGCACAGCTCGACCAGTTCGCTGGTCTCCGCGTACATCCCGGGCGTGTAGGTGAGCCCCGACGACATTCCCATCGCGCCCTCGGCGAGCCCGGTCGCGACGAGCTCCTTCATCCGGGTCAGCTCGGCGTCCGTCGCGGGCCGGTCGTCGAAGCCGACGGCCAGCATCCGGACCGTGCCCTGCGGCACCAGGTACGCCGCGTTGACCGCGATGCCCTGGTCGAGGCGGTCGAGGTACTCGCCGACCGAGCGCCAGTTCCAGTCGAAGCCCGCCGGGTCGTCGTTCCAGCCGGCGAGCTGCTGCCTCAGTGCTTCGAGGACGGCGTCGTCGACCGGCGCGTACGACAGCCCGTCCTGGCCGAGCACCTCCGTCGTGACGCCCTGGGTGATCTTGGCCGCGTGGTCCGGGTTGGCCAGCAGCTGCAGGTCGGAGTGCGAATGCATGTCGATGAACCCGGGCGCGAGCACCAGCCCGTGCCCGTCGATGTTCCGGCGCCCGGCCAGCGAGCCCGCTTCGCCGACGCTCGCGATTTTCTCGCCGGTGATGCCGACGTCGTGGCGGGTCATGGCGTCGCCGGTGCCGTCGGCGACCAGCACGTTCTTGACGACGACGTCCATCAGAACCACGTCCGGACGAGGTCGACGACCGTTTCGCCGTCGGCGGCGGTCATCGGCAGCAGCGGCCACTTGTCGAACACCGTGCACGGGTGCGAGAGGCCGAGCCCGATCCAGTCGCCGACCTCGACCGGCGACCCGGCGGGCAGCGTGAGGAACGCGTGCTGGTCGTTCATCTTCGCGACGACGTGGCCTTCGAGGGGCTCGGCGGGACCGTTCGGGGTGCGGCGCAGCTGTGGCTCGGGCATGCCCTCGTCGAAGGACGCGTCGCGCTTGCCGATGGTCAGCAGCGCGAGCTCGTCCGACGGCTTCGACGTCACCTGCGCCCAGGCGCGCAGGGCGGGCCGGAACGACTCGACGCCGTCGATGCGCGGGTGGTCGCCGAGCGGGGAGATCTGGCGGTAGAAGCCGTCGTCGTGGGTGATGTACGCGCCGCTGCGCAGCACCGGCAGCACGTCGAGGCCGTCCGGCCACGGCTTCGTCAGCTCGTTGGCGACCTGGTCGAAGTACGCGCTGCCGCCGGCGGTGACGATGATCTGCCCGTCGAGCATTCCCTTGTCCGCGAAGGTGATGGCGAGGTCGCGCAGACCGTCCACATAGGAGCTGATCTTGGCGAGCGCGGCTTCGTCGGTGTCGTGGGAGAGCGCGCCCTCGTAACCGCCGGTGCCCCGCAGCCGCAACGCCGGGCTCGCGTGCACCGCTTCGGCGACGGCCAGCGCGGTCGCGGTGTCGCGCACCCCGGTGCGGCCGCCGTCGGCGCCCAGCTCGAGGAGGACGTCGACCGGGCGCTCGGTGCCTTCGAGAGCTTCGGTCATCAGCTCGACGCCGCGGACCGAGTCGACCCAGCAGACGAACTCGAAGTCGGGGTCCGCGGCCAGTTCGGCGGCCAGCCAGCGGAGACCGCTCGGGTCCAGGAACTGGTTGGCCAGCAGGATCCGGGAGACGCCGAACGCGCGGTAGATCCGGAGGTGCCCGGCGTTAGCGCAGGTGATGCCCCACGCGCCGTGCTCGATCTGGCGGGCGAACAGCTGCGGTGCCATGGTCGTTTTGCCGTGCGGGGCGAGCACGACGCCGCGGGCGGCGCACCACGCGGCCATCGTCCGCAGGTTGTGCTCGAGGGCGTCGTCGTCGAGGACGACGAAGGGCGCGAAGAACCCGTCGGTGAACAGGTTCAGCCGCCGGTCCGCGGCTTCGGTGAGCGTGAGCCCGGTCAGGGCGGGGGCAGCCGAGCGGAAGCGCCAGTCGATCCGCTCGTCGCGGAGGGCGGCGAGCGCGGCGGGGTCCATCAGGCAAGGATTCATCGGCGGCGACCTCGGTTGCGTATGTTGCAACGACTGTTGCGCATTTTGAGTGCCATAGGTGTAGCATCCGGGTCGCCACAGGTCAACGGGGTGACGGACAGGGGAGACGGAAAGTGACGAGCGGGCCCGAGGTGCTCTGTGTCGGCGAGACGATGGCGCTGTTCGTGCCCGCCGAACCCGGCCCGCCGGACGAGGTGAGGCGGTGGACGCGCACGATCGGCGGCGCCGAGTCCAACGTCGCCTGTCACCTGCCTGCCCTCGGTGTGCCGAGCGGCTGGGTGAGCGCGGTCGGCGACGACCCGTTCGGGCGCGCGATGCTCCGGGAGATCGCTTCCGCCGGTGTCGACGTCAGCGCGTGTTCCGTCGACCCGGACCGCCCGACCGGGCTCTACATCAAGGAAAGCGGCGCGGGTGGCAGCCCGGTCCGCTACTACCGCGCGGGCTCCGCCGCGTCCGGGATGGGCCCTTCGCTGCTGGACCGGCTCGATCTCGATGGTGTCCGCGTGCTACACCTGTCCGGCATCACCCCCGCGCTGTCCGAGAGCTGCCTCGCGCTGGTGCGCGCCCTGTTGGAGCTGCCGCGCGGCGACCGGCTGATCTCGTTCGACGTCAACCTGCGCCCCGCGCTCTGGGCGGGCCGCGACCCCCGGCTGCTCGCCGAGCTGGCCGGGCAGGCCGACATCGTCCTGACCGGTGACGACGAGGCCCAGCACGTCTGGGGAACCGGCGACCCGGCCGAGCTGCGGGCGTTGCTGCCGGGGCCGCGCACACTCGTCGTCAAGCACGGCGAACGCGGCGCGACGCTGGTCGAAGGGGAGCCGCTGTTCGCGCCGGCGCTGCGGGTCGACGTCGTCGAGCCGGTCGGCGCCGGGGACGCGTTCGCCGCGGGCTTCCTGGCGGCGACGCTGCGGGGCGCCGAACCCCTCGCGCGGCTGAGGCAGGGCCACCTGCAGGCCGCGGCGACCCTGCTCACCCATGACGACGTCGGGGTGCCCCTGCCGCGCACGGTCGTGGATAGCCTGCTGAAGGCCGGTCCCGACGAGTGGCGTTCGGCCCGGCTGACCGGAGAGGGCGTGCTCACGTGAGCCAGAGCTTGGATCGCGCGCTGACGCTGCTGAACTCCATCGCGAAAGACGCGCGCACGCTCGACGACCTCGCCGAGGAGATCGGCGTCCACAAGTCGACCGTGCTGCGCCTGCTGCGCACTCTCGAACAGCACCACTTCGTCCGGCGCGAAGGCACGCGGTACTACCGGCTCGGCAGCGCGATGTTCGACCTCGCCAACCAGGCCCTCGACTCGATCGACGTCCGCCGCAGCGCCCAGCCCGCGCTGGCCGCGCTCAACGCGCGCACCGGGCACACCGTGCACCTGGCCAGCTACGACGACGGCGAAGTCGTCTACATCGACAAGTACGAGGGCCGGCACTCGGTGCGGATGTACTCGCGCGTGGGCAAGCGCGCGCCGCTGCACTGCACGGCGGTGGGCAAGGTGCTGGTCGCGGCGATGCCGCCGGCACGCCGCGAGGAGATCGCGCACTCGATCGAGTACCCGGTGCTGACGCCGAACACGATCACGACGCCGTCGGACTACCTGGCGGAGCTGGAACGCGTGGGCCGGCTCGGGTACGCCGTCGACAACGCCGAGCACGAGGACTTCATCCACTGCATCGCGGCGCCGGTCCGCGGGGCGGACGGTGAAGTCCTGGCCGCCGCCTCGATGTCGGTGCCGAAGGTGCTGCTCGACTACGAAGGCCTGCTGGCGCTGGTCCCGGACCTGCGCGCCGCGACCACGGAAGCTTCCGTCCACAGTGGATGGACGGAGAACGGAAAGGGGCACTGATGAGCAAGACGGCAGTTTCCACCGAGAACGCGCCGAAGCCGCCGGCGAAGTTCTCGCAGGCCGTCCGCAAGGGGAACCTGCTGCAGGTCGCCGGCCAGGTCGGGTTCGACCCGGCGACGGGCGCGATCGTCGGCGAGGACGTCGTGGGCCAGACCCGGCAGACGTTCAAGAACATCGAAGCCGTGCTCGCCGAAGCGGGCTCGAGCCTGGCCGACGCGATCATGGTGCGGGTGTACCTCACCGACACGGCGCACTTCGCGCCGTTCAACGAGGTCTACAACGAGCTGATCGGCGACGCGCCGCACGCCGCCCGCACGACGGTGTACGTCGGCCTCCCGGGCGAGCTCCTCGTCGAGATCGACGTGCTCTGCGTGCTGGACTGAGGCTTTCCCTGGGGCCGGTCGCCCGGCCCCAGGGGCTCAGCCGAGGACGCTCGTGTAGCCGTTGAGCGCGGGCTGCCCGCCGAGGTGGGCGTAGAGGACGTTCGAGCCGCGGTCTATTTCACCCCGGCCGACCAGGTCGATGAGTCCCGCCATGGACTTGCCCTCGTAGACCGGGTCGGTGATCATGCCTTCCAGTCGGGCGCAGGTCTCGATGGCGACCACTGTGGACTTGTCGGGAATGCCGTAGATCCCGGCGTGGTAGCGGTCGTCCAGCTCGACCTCGGCGATCTCGCCGGCGCCGATCAGCTCGGCGGTCGTGCGCGCGATGCGCGTGACCTGCTCGCGCGTTTCGGCCGGCTTGGCCGAGGCGTCGATCCCGAGGATCCTGCGCTTCTTGCCCAGCGCGGTCCCGGCGACCATGCCGCCCTGCGTGCTGCCGGTGACCGAGCAGACGATCACGGTGTCGAAGAAGACGCCCAGCTCCGTTTCCTGGGCTTCGAGCTCGACGATCCAGTTCGCGAACCCGAGCCCGCCGAGCCGGTGGTCCGACGCACCGGCCGGGATGGCGTACGGCTTCCCGCCGCCGGCCTCGATCTCGGCGACGGCGTCCTCCCACGTCTGCTTGAAGCCGATGCCGAAGCCGGCTTCGACGAGCCGGACGTCCGCGCCGAGGATCCGCGAGAGCTGGATGTTGCCGACCTTGTCGTAGAGCGGGTCGTGCCAGTCGACCCAGCTTTCCTGCACCAGCACGGCCTTCAGGCCGGCCCGCGCGGCGGCGGCCGCGACCTGCCGGGTGTGGTTGGACTGGACGCCGCCGATGGAGACGAGCGTGTCGGCTCCTTCGTTCAGGGCATCCGCGACGAGGTACTCGAGTTTGCGCGTCTTGTTGCCGCCGTAGGCCAGGCCGGAGTTGACGTCTTCGCGCTTGGCCCAGATCTTCGCGCCGCCGAGGTGCTCGGTGAGGCGTTCGAGGGGGTGCACCGGCGACGGGCCGAACAGCAGCGGGTAGCGCGGGAAGTCGGCGAGGGTCATCGGTCCTCCAAAAGGTCGGTCCAGATGGTCGAGATGACGGAGACCGCCGTGGCGGTGTCGCGGGCTTCGAGAGCGTCGATGAGCCACCGGTGGCGCTCCACGGAGTTCCAGGCGAGAGCCGAGCTGAACCGGGTCTGCTCCAGCCGGCGCAGCAACGGCGTGTAGCGGTCGAGGGTCGCGGCGACGGCGGCGTTGCCGGCCAGCCGGACGGGGATGTCGTGCAGTTCGTCGTCCGCTTTCACGGCGGCTTTGACGTCACCGGCCTCGATCGCGGCGGCGAACCGGTCGTTGGCCGCGCGCATGGCGGCGATGTCGGCGGGACGGCACTTCGCGACCGCTTGCTTCACCGCGAACTCGTGCAGCGCCCGGACGATCTCCCGGGCGTCGAGGACGTCGGAGGACATCACCTCGGAGACCCGCGTGTAGCTCTGCGGCTTGGAGTCGACGAGCCCGTCCTCCGTGAGGCGCCGCAGGGCCTCGCGGACGGGGGCCTTGGAGAGCCCGAGCTGCTCGGCGAGGTCGCCGTCGCGCAGCGGGGTACCCGGCGGCAGGGTGCCGTCGACGATCGCGTGCCGGATGCGTTCGTACGCCTCGTCACGCAGCAACGGGCGGTCGACCTTGGAGAGACTCACATCTAACATGTTAGATGTCGGAGGACTCGACCGGCAAGGAACCGGACGAGTGAAAGGTCAGTAGACGGGGCCGGTGTACTTTTCGCCAGGGCCCTGACCAGGGGCGTCGGGGACGGCGGAGGCTTCCCGGAAGGCCTTCTGGAGCGACTGCAGGCCATCGCGCAACGGCCCGGCGTGCAGGCCCAGGTACTCGGCGGACGCCGTCACGAGCCCGGCCAGCGCGGTGATGAGCCGGCGCGCTTCGTCGAGATCGCGGTGCGGGGACGTCGCCGGGTCGGGGTCGGCCAGGCCGAGCCGTTCGGCCCCGGCCGACAGCAGCATCACGGCCGCGCGGCTGATCACCTCCACGCTGGGGATGTCCTCCAGGTGGCGGGCTTCGGGGGAATACGGGGGCTGTTCGGAGGGTTGATCTGACACGTCTGGTACCCTTCCACGAACGACCAGCCCCCGAGCGATCGGGGGCGGCAAGTGGAGCCCCGCTCCCACCCGCGTCACCGTACAGGTGGCCGGGTCCGGTCTCGCCCGGACATCAGTCCAGGGTGAAGTGTCAGGCCTCGCGGCCGGGCACGATCGGAAACAGAGTGGGCCCCGCGCACCGGAAGGTGTCGGGGCCTTCGCTATGTGGGCACCGGGTCGAAACGAGAACAGGAAACATTCCTCGGACCAAGGAGGCCCCATCAGCTCCGAGACACGCATCAACGACCGAATCCGGGTGCCGGAGGTCCGACTCGTCGGGCCCGCCGGTGAACAGGTCGGCATCGTCCGGATCGAGGATGCGCTGCGCCTGGCGCAGGAGAACGATCTCGACCTCGTCGAGGTCGCGCCGCAGGCCCGCCCGCCGGTGTGCAAGCTCATGGACTTCGGCAAGTTCAAGTACGAGAGCGCGCAGAAGGCCCGCGAGTCGCGTCGCAACCAGCAGCTGACCGTCATCAAGGAACAGAAGCTGCGCCCCAAGATCGACCAGCACGACTACGAGACCAAGAAGGGTCACGTGTCGCGCTTCCTGGCGGCAGGCAACAAGGTCAAGGTCACGATCATGTTCCGCGGCCGCGAGCAGTCCCGGCCGGAGCTCGGCTACCGGCTGCTGCAGAAGCTCGCCGAAGACGTCACGGAGCTCGGCTTCGTCGAATCGTCGGCCAAGCAGGACGGTCGCAACATGATCATGGTGCTGGCCCCGCACAAGAACGTGAAGCCGAAGGCCAAGGCAGAGACGGCCCCCGAGCCGGTCCCCGAGGCGTAGGCGCCGACCAGCACGAGCGGCTCACCGGAATCTCCGGTGAGCCGCCGCACGAAAGAGGACTGAAATGCCGAAGATGAAGACCCACAGCGGGACGTCCAAGCGGATCCGCGTCACGGGCACGGGCAAGCTGCGCCGCCAGAAGGCCGGCCGCCGCCACCTGATGGAGAAGAAGTCGAACCGCCTCACCCGCCGGCTCGAGGGCACCACCGAGCTGTCGAAGACCGAGGCCGGCCGCGTCAAGCGCCTGCTCGGCATCTGATCCCGCAGAACTTGCTGTAACCACCCGGGGCGGTCCCCTTCGCCCCCTGAGATCGACAGGATGGACCCGTGGCACGCGTCAAGCGGGCGGTCAACGCCCAGAAGAAGCGTCGCGCAACTCTCGAACTGGCCAGCGGCTACCGCGGCCAGCGTTCGCGGCTGTACCGCAAGGCCAAGGAGCAGACGCTTCACTCGCTCAACTACGCCTACCGGGACCGTCGTGCCCGCAAGGGTGACTTCCGTCGCCTGTGGGTCACCCGCATCAACGCGGCCGCCCGCGAGAACGGCGTGACCTACAACCGGTTCATCCAGGGCATCAAGGCCGCGGGTGTCGAGGTCGACCGCAAGATCCTCGCGGACCTCGCCGTCAACGACGCCGTCGCCTTCACCGCGCTGGCCGAGCTCGCCAAGGCCAACGTGAACACCGAAAAGAAGTCGGCCTGACCGGCAGCTTTCCCCGGCCCGGGGTGGATCCGTTCACCGAACGGACCCCCCGGGTCGTTGCTGCGCGCAAGCTGACGCGGCGCGCGGAACGCGACAAGACCGGCCGCTTCCTGGCCGAGGGCGCCAACGCCGTCGGGGCCGCTTTGGCCGGCGGTCCGGTGCACGAGCTGTTCGTCACCGAGCACGCGGCGGCGCAGCACGCGGACCTGGTGGACGCGGCCCGCGCGGCCGGCGTCGCGGTCTCGCCGATCACCGACCGCGCCGCCGACGGGTTGTCGGAAACCGTGACGCCCCAAGGGATTGTGGCCGTCTGCGCGCTGCTCGACCGTTCGCTCGAAGAGGCCGTGACCCCGGGCGCCCGGCTCGTCGTGGTGCTGGTGGACGTCGCCGACCCCGGCAACGCGGGCACGGTGATCCGCGTCGCCGACGCGGCGGGCGCCGATGCCGTGGTCCTGGCGGGCGACACCGTCGACCCGCACAACGGCAAGTGCGTCCGCGCGGCCGCCGGCAGCCTCTTCCACCTGCCCATCGCGCGCGTCCGCGACGTCCCGGCCGCGCTGGCCGCCTGCTCGGCGGCGGGCCTGCGCACGTTCGCCGCGCACGGCTACGCCGACGCCGAACTCGATCGGGTGGATCTCACCGAGCCCACGGCCTGGGTCTTCGGCAACGAGGCCCACGGCCTGCCCGCCGACGTCCTCGACCGCACCGACCTCGCCGTCCGGATCCCGCTGTACGGCAAGGCGGAGAGCCTCAACCTGGCCACCGCGGCCGCCGTCTGCGTGTACACGAGCGCGATGGCGGCACACCGCTGACCAGCCGCTAGGCTGCCCCGGTATCCATTGTGGTCACCGGGGGGAAATCATGGGCAGGCTCGCCCGTTCGTACGCGTTGTTCGTCGCTTCGCTCCGGGTGCTGCGCGCCCACAAGGGCCTGGCCTGGTTCACGGTGCTGGCCGGCGTCGCCGGGCTGGTCGTCGCCGGGGCGTTCCTGACCCCTGCCTTCTTCCTGTCGCACGTCGAGATCACCGACCACGGCCGGCTGACCGCCGGCTCGTGGGTGCTGCTCGCGGCCTTCTACCTCGTTTCGGCGTTCGTCACGATCTTCTTCAACGCGGGCCTGATCTCCCAGGCCGACGTCGCGCTGCGCGGCGGCGCCCCGGCGGTCGGCGCGGGCCTGGCCGCGGCCGCGAACCGGTGGCCGGCGCTGCTCGGCTGGGCCGGCATCTCCGCGACGGTCAGCCTCGTCCTCCGCACGATCGAGGAGCGGCTCGGCTTCCTCGGAAGCATCGTGAGCAGCCTGGTCGGCCTGGCCTGGCGGCTCACCACGTTCCTCGTGCTGCCGGTCGTCATGCTCGAAGGCACCGGGGTGAAGGCCGGCGTCAAGCGGTCGGTGGAGCTGTTCCGCCGGACGTGGGGCGAGAACGTCGCCGGCGGCGCCGGGATCGGCCTGATCGGCTTCATCCTCAGCCTGGCCGGCTACGCCGTGCTGCTGCTCGCCGGCTTCCTGCTCGGCGGCACCGCGACCGTGTTCGTCTGCCTGGGCCTGGCGATCGTGTGGTCGGTGCTCGTCGCCGTCTTCACCTCGACTTTGTCCGGGATCTACCAGACGGCGCTGTATCGCTACGCCGCCGACGGCTCGGTTCCCGGCGAGTTCGCGTCGGTCGACTTCGCCGGCGCGTTCCGCGAGCGCTGACCGTGCGTCCGCGCGGCCCGGGGCGACCGGGGGCGCGCGGAGCCGATCCCATAGACTTTTCCCACCTTTGACCTCTCGTGCGCCGCGTGTCCGGCGGCGCGCGTACGACCAGTCCCAGCGGACGCCGAGGAGTTATGTCCGGAGCCAAGGAGAAGGAAGCCCAGGGCGCGGTGCTCGCCCCCGAGACGCTGCAGGAGGCGGTCAAGGCCGCCGAAGCCGCGTTCGCCGCCGCGACCGGGCTCGAAGCGCTGGCCGAGGTCAAGCCGGCTCACCTCGGCGATCACTCGCCGCTGCTGCTGGCCCGCCGCGAGATCGGCGCTCTGCCCAAGCAGGAGAAGGCCGAGGCGGGCAAGCGCGTCAACGAGGCCCGCCAGGCCGTCCAGTCGGCCTTCGACACCCGCCGCGCCGAGCTCCAGGTGGAGCGCGACGAGCGCGTGCTGCGCGAGGAGGCCGTCGACGTCACGCTCCCGTGGGACCGCGTCCCGCGCGGTGCCCGGCACCCGATCAGCACCATCTCCGAGCGCGTCGCCGACGCGTTCGTCGCGATGGGCTACGAGGTCGCCGAAGGCCCGGAGCTCGAAGCCGAGTGGTTCAACTTCGACGCGCTGAACTTCGGCAAGGACCACCCGGCCCGCCAGCTGCAGGACACGTTCTACGTCGGCGAGGAGGACTCCGGCCTGGTGCTGCGCACGCACACCTCGCCGGTGCAGGCCCGCACCCTGCTGCACCGCGACCTGCCGGTGTACGTCGTCTGCCCGGGCCGCACGTACCGCACCGACGAGCTCGACTCGACCCACACCCCGGTGTTCACCCAGGTCGAAGGCCTCGCGGTGGACAAGGGCATCACGATGGCGCACCTCAAGGGCACGCTCGACGCCTTCGCCCGCGCGATGTTCGGCGAGAACTCGAAGACCCGGCTGCGTCCGCACTTCTTCCCGTTCACCGAGCCGTCCGCCGAGGTGGACGTCTGGTTCGAGGAGAAGAAGGGCGGCCCCGGCTGGGTCGAGTGGGGCGGCTGCGGCATGGTCAACCCGAACGTGCTGCGCGCCTGCGGCGTCGACCCCGACGTGTACTCGGGCTTCGCCTTCGGCATGGGCATCGAGCGCACCCTGCAGTTCCGCAACGGGATCCCGGACATGCGCGACATGGTGGAAGGCGACGTCCGCTTCACCCTTCCCTTCGGAACGGAGGCGTAGTGCGAGTCCCCGTCAGCTGGCTGACCGAGCACCTCGACATCGGCGAGGAGGTCACGCCGCAGGACCTGGCCGACGCGTTCGTCCGGATCGGCATCGAGGTCGACGACCTGAAGCAGCTCGGGCCGGTGACCGGCCCGCTGGTCGTCGGCCGGGTGGCCGAGATCGAGGAGCTCACCGAGTTCAAGAAGCCGATCCGGTTCTGCCGCGTCGACGTCGGCGAGGAGGCCGAGGAGCCGGAAGAGCCGGCCGACGACGAAGACGAGGACGACGACGAACCCGGCGAGTTCGACGAGGGCCCGCACGGCATCCGGACCCGCGGCATCGTCTGCGGCGCCCGCAACTTCGCCGAGGGCGACCTGGTCGTCATCGCGCTGCCCGGCGCGGTCCTGCCCGGCGACTTCACCATCGCGTCCCGCAAGACCTACGGCCGGGTCAGCGACGGGATGATCTGCTCCGCCCGCGAGCTGGGCCTCGGCGACGACCACACCGGCATCCTCGTGCTGCCCTCGGGCACCGCGAGCCCGGGTGACGATGCGGCCGAGCTGCTCGGCCTCGGCGACACCGTGATCGAGCTGACCCCGACCCCGGACCGCGGCTACGCGCTGTCGGTCCGCGGCCTCGCGCGCGAGCTGTCGAACGCGCTGGACGTGGCCTTCGGCGACCCGGCGCTGCTGGAGGTCCCGGCGGCCGAGGGTGACGCCTGGCCGGTGCACGTCGAGGATCCGGAGGGCTGCCCGCGGTTCGTGCTGCGCCGCGTCACCGGCCTGGACGCGACCGCGCCGACGCCGTGGTGGATGCGGCGGCGGCTGATGCTGGCCGGTATCCGGTCGATCTCCCTGGCCGTCGACGTCACCAACTACGTGATGCTCGAGCTCGGGCACCCGCTGCACGCGTTCGCCACCAAGGCCATCCAGGGCGACCTGGTGGTCCGCCGGGCGAAGCCGGGCGAGAAGCTGACCACGCTGGACGACGTCGAGCGCACGCTGGACCCGGACGACGTGATCATCGCCGACGACAGCGGCGTCATCTCGCTCGCCGGCACGATGGGCGGCGCGAGCACCGAGATCACGCAGGAGAGCACCGACGTCCTGCTCGAGGCGGCGCACTGGAACCCGGCCGCGATCAGCCGCACCGCGCGCCGGCACAAGTTGTTCTCCGAGGCCGCGAAGCGGTTCGAGCGGTTCACCGACCCGCAGCTGTGCCCGGCCGCCGTCGAGCTGGCCGCCCGCCTGCTGCGCCAGTACGGCGACGCCGGCATCCGGCCCGGCCGCACCGACGAGGGCGCGGTGGAGCCGAACCCGCCGGTCGTGATGCCGATCAACCTGCCCGACAAGGTCGCGGGCGTGAACTACCAGCGCGGCGTGACCGTCCGGCGCCTGTCCCAGATCGGCTGCAAGGTCTCGGTCAGCACGGGTGACGACGGCACCGGCCAGGTCACGGCGATCCCGCCGAGCTGGCGCGGCGACCTGCGCCAGCCCGCCGACCTCGTCGAAGAGGTGCTGCGGCTGGAGGGCTACGACAGCATCCCGTCGACGCTGCCCGCGGCCCCGGCCGGCCGCGGCCTGACCGACGCCCAGCGGCGCGTCCGGAGTGTTTCCCGGGCGCTGGCCGAAGCCGGGTACGTCGAGGTGCGGCCGTTCCCGTTCATCAGCGACGGGGTCTGGGACGCCTTCGGCCTGCCGGCGGACGACGTCCGCCGCAAGACGGTCGTGATCCGCAACCCGCTGGAGGCCGACCGCAACCGGCTGGCCACCACGCTGCTGCCGGGCCTGCTGGACACGCTGCAGCGCAACGTGTCCCGCGGGATGAAGGACGTCTCGCTCTACCACATCGGCCAGGTCGTGCTGCCCGCGCCGAACCCGCTGAAGGTCCCGGACCTCGGCGTCGACGGGCGGCCGTCGGACGAGGAGCTCGCGCTGCTCGAAGCGGCCGTGCCGCAGCAGCCGCTGCACGTGGCGGTAGTGCTCGCCGGCCAGCGCCACCGCGCGGGCTGGTGGGGCGGCGGCGAGCCGGCGAACTGGGCCGACGCGGTGCAGGCCGCCCGGACGATCGCGCAGGCCGCCGGGATCGAGCTGACGGTGCAGGCGGCGGACCTGCCGCCGTGGCACCCGGGCCGCTGCGCCCGGCTCCAGGTCGGCGACTGGCCGGTCGGCCACGCGGGCGAGCTGCACCCCAAGGTGGTCGAGGCCCTCGGCCTGCCGCCGCGGACGGTGGCGATGGAGCTGGACCTGGACGCGATCCCGCTGCCGGACGCCCGCCCGGCGCCGAGTGTGTCGGGCTATCCGCCGGTGCTGCTGGACGTGGCCCTGGTCGCGGCGGCGGAGGTGCCGACGGCGGACCTGGCGGCGGTCCTGCGCGACGGCGCGGGCGAGCTGCTCGAGGACATCACGCTGTTCGACGTGTACGCGGGTGAGCAGGTCGGCGAGGGCAAGCGATCGCTGGCGTACAAGCTGCGCTTCCGCGCACCGGACCGCACGCTGACGGTCGACGAGGCCACCAAGGCCCGCGACGCAGCGGTGGCGGCAGCGGGCGAGCGCTTCGACGCAACCCTGCGCGCATAGCCGGTTCGCACGAGGAAGTTCCACCGCGGGAGGGGCCGGGAAACCGGCCCCTCCCGCCGTTCCCAGCCACCTCACCCTCCCCACCCCACGGCCTTCCAACCCCTCAACCCAAGGGTCCCGACCGTCCGAGTACGTGACCCGACTCTCCGGGTACGCGACCCGACCGTCCAGGTACGCCCGTCCGAGGCCGGACTTCAGCCGATGTGCTTGAGCGCCTCCCGCCGGGACAACCCCGACAGTCCGGGGTGATCGTCCACGAAGGACCGGACCCAGTCCGGGCTTGTCTTCGCGTACTCGCGCAGGGCCCAGCCGATTCCCTTGCGCAGGAAGAACTCCGGCTCGGCGATCGCCGGTTCGATCGCGCGGGTGAGCAGGTCGGTGTCCGTGTCCTCCTTGGCGCCGATCTGGCAGATGATCGCCGTGCGGCGGCGCCAGAGGTCGCGGTCGGCCGACCAGCTCAGCATGATCGGGGTGACCCGGCCCCGGTCGGCGCGCAGGATCGGCCCGACCCGGCGGATGGCGAGCTCGTCCACGTGGTCCCACCACGCCCCGCTGACGATCATCTCCTCGTACATCGGCACCAGCTCCGGGTCCTGCCACTGCCGGTACGCCCGGTGCCCGGAAAGCGCGATGGCCGCGTACCGCTCCTCGCGGAATTCCGCTGCCCGCCACAACTCCAGCACGGTCGCCGTATATGTCACCCGATCGGGCAGTATGTGGTCGGCCAGAACCCCCTTGAGAAGCACGCTTCGCTCGGGTGAAGCCACCCCGCGGAACGGCATGGCCGACTTCATGTACGCCTGCATCGCCGGCGCTTTCACCGGGTCCGCCAGCCCGGCCAGCCCGGTGCGGATCGCCTTGACCAGCTGTTCGTCCACGCTCATGCGCCCTCCCGTCGTCCTCCGGCGGTCCGGAGCGTACTGCCGGGCACCGACAGTTCCGGCCCTCCGCGACCGGCGCAGGTACCGACGAAAGACGGATGGCGGAAGTCGCGCCGGTCGACGAGATTGGCGAAGGTTGCCGGTAGTTTCGCCGGAATCCGGCGAACTCTGTCCAATGCGGATGAAAAGGACGACTGTGAAGAGAATCGTTGCCGCTGTCGCCGCCGCGGGGCTCGCGGCCGGGCTGATGGCCGCCGCGCCCGCCGCTTCGGCGGACCCCGGGGTGCAGTTCAGCCCCGCGCCGATCGCCTGGGGGCCCTGCGCGTCGGCGAACCTGAAGGCCGCGGGCGCCGAGTGCGGGTTCCTCGAGGTGCCGATGGACTACGCGAAGCCGGGCGGGGCGAAGGTCTCCGTCGCGGTGTCGCGGATCAAGCACAAGACCCCGCAGTCGCAGGGGATCATGCTGGTGAACCCGGGCGGCCCCGGCGGCTCCGGCCTCGGGCTCTCGGTGCTCGGCAAGTACGTGCCGAACCACGCGGGGGACAACTACGACTGGATCGGCTTCGACCCGCGGGGCGTCGGTTCCAGCAAGCCGTCGATCAGCTGCGACGGGAACTACTTCAGCTACAACCGGCCCGCGTACGTGCCGACGACGCCGGGGCTCGAGAAGACCTGGCTCGCCCGCTCCAAGGGCTACGCCGAGGCGTGCAAGAAGAACGGCGCGATCCTCGACCACCTCAAGACGACCGACGTCGCGCAGGACATGGACAGCCTGCGCAAGGCGCTGGGCGAGAAGCAGATCAACTACTACGGCTTCTCCTACGGCACCTACCTCGGCCAGGTGTACAGCACGCTGTACCCGAAGAACGTCCGCCGGATGGTGCTGGACGGCAACGTCGACCCGCGGAAGGTCTGGTACCAGGCCAACCTCGACCAGGACGTCGCGTTCGACAAGAACATCAAGATCTACTTCGACTGGCTGGCGTCCTACGACAGCGTCTACCACCTCGGCAAGACCGGTTCCGCCGTCGAGAAGCTCTGGTACGACACGCAGCGCAAGCTCGCCAAGAACCCGGCGGGCGGCGTCATCGGCGGTGACGAGTGGACCGACGTCTTCCTGCAGGCCGGCTACTACGTCTTCGGCTGGGTCGACATGGCCAAGGCCTTCGACGGCTACGTCCACAAGGGCGACTGGCAGACCCTGAAGGAGCTTTACGACGGCTCGAACCCGCCCGGTGACGACAACGGGTTCGCCGTGTACGCGGGCGTGCAGTGCACCGACGTCCAGTGGCCGACGAACTGGAACAAGTGGCGCGCCGACAACTGGCTGACCTACTTCAAGGCCCCGTTCGAGACCTGGGGCAACGCCTGGTTCAACGCGCCCTGCGTGTACTGGCCGGCGAAGGCGGGCAAGCCGGTGGACGTCGACGGCCGCAAGGTGGCCGGGGCGCTGCTGATCAGCGAGGAGCTGGACGCGGCGACGCCGTACGCCGGCAGCCTCGAGGTCCGGAAGCGGTTCCCGGCTTCGAGCCTGATCAGCGCGCCGGGCGGCACGACGCACGCCGGCTCGCTGTCCGGGGTGTCCTGTGTGGACGACAAGATCGCCGACTACCTGGCCACCGGCAAGCTGCCGAAGCGCCAGCCCGGCAACCACTCGGACGTCCAGTGCGACCCGGTGCCGGCGCCGGTGCCCGACGGCGCCGCGGCGCAGAAGTCGGACAACTCCGCGAAGGCCCAGGAGAAGCAGAGCACGCTGGCCCAGCTGCTGCACTTCTGAGCGAAATCGACGCAGTTCGCTGCCCCGGTCCGGTTCACCCGGACCGGGGCAGCGTCTTTTCTGTCTCTTCCGCCAGTGCCCCATCGTCGCCTCCCGATCACCTGGTGTGGTCGAGGAGGGACGTTAGGCGAGAGGTCCGACAGTTTCGGAGCGAAGCGGGCCGTGAGCAGCGCGTGGCCGAAAATTGTCGGGGGTGCGCGCTAGCTTCGTGGCATGTCGATCATCGAAGAGCGCCGGACCGAGATCCGGGCACAGGAAATCACCTACCAGATCGCGGTCGCCACCAGGACGGACGACGACCGCACCGAACCGACTCCCCGCGTGATGATCACCCTGGAAGCCGGTGGCCCCGGCGGCGAACCGGTCGCCGAGGGCAGCCTCGACCTGGACGTCGCGGTGGCGGCCACGGTGGCCGACCTCGTCGCGGACGGTCTGCTGTCGGCGACCGGCGCGGGCCGGGTGCCGCGGCGAAGATCCGCGGGCCGTCCTGCGCAGCAGGGCCGCCCGTGGAACGAGGAGATGGACGCCGAGCTGGAGAACCGGTGGATCGCGGGCGAGAGCGTCGCGACAATCGCGACGTTCTTCGAGCGCACCCCCGGCGGCATCCGTGCCCGGCTGCCCCGCGTGGGCTGCGACCCGGAGAACCCGGGCTGCTACCTCCCGGTGCCGCCGAGCAGGCGCACGGACCTGGACAGCGACGATCCGACCTGAGCGACGGCGGGCCGGTCCACAGTGGACCGGCCCGCCACGGCCGTCCCCCTCTTCCCGAGAATGGAGTTGTCCCGATGAGTTTCGATCTCGCCGTGTGGCCCGAACCCGCGGTCATCACCGCCGAGGAAGCGGATCGCACCTACGAGAGTCTCTGCGAGCGCGAACAGGGCGTGGTTCCGGCGGATGCGAGGGTCGTCGCGTTCCACCGGGAGCTGACCGCGCGGTATCCGAGCCTGTCGTCCCTTCCCCCGGACGAGCTCGAAAGCAGCCCGTGGTCCGCTGACCCGGCCGTCCTCGGCGACGCTGTGCTGTTGACGATCGGCTATTCCGCCGCCGGCACGGTCGCCCCGTTCGCCCGGGAGCTGGCCGAACGCCACGAACTGGTCCTCTACGACCCCCAAGCCCGCACGGTGTACTCGCCGCCCGGCCTGCGCCGGAGCTGGATGACCGTGCTGTCGGCCTGGGACGGATCACGGGTCGAGAACCCGGACCCGGCGCAGATCGAGGCGGTGCTGGGGCGGCTGTCGGAGCGGAACTGGTTCGCGGTTCTCGAGCGAGGAGACCACTACATCCAGGTCGGCATGGGTGAACGGGCGGCAACCCGTTCGCCCTGGCTCGCGCTGGAACACCGGGAAGGACTGCCCGATCGGCACTTTCGTGTCTTGATCGCGGATCGGGCTCGGGCTGTCCGGGCCTTCACCGGTTTCGCCGCGGGCGAGGAGGGCTGGCGGGACGGGTTCGACTGGCAGCGGGCGGAGTACTGACGACGCGGTGCCGGAGAGCACCGGAGGGGGGAGCAGTGCCGTACCACCGATCACCTTCGCGCGTCGGAAGCCGCTGCGGCGCGATCAGCGAGCACCCGCAAGTGCGCCACCAGTTCCGGTGGCTCCTCGACGGTGAACGCGCAGCCAAGCCCGAGCAACCGGAACGCGAGCCAGTCCAACGTGTCGCCGTGGCTGCGCCACCGGCAGCGGCCGTCGCCGAGGTCGGTCAGCTCGCCGGGCGCCGCGGCGAGGCGGGGTGCCACCTGCGACGCCGGTTCCGTCAGGACCGCCACCGCGCGGTAGGTCGGCACGAGGTCGTAGAGCCGTTCGACGACGTAGGCCGCCAGGTCCGTCGCCGGGGGCTTGCGCGGGGTGGCGCGGCCGCCGGTCGCCTGGGCGTCGCGGACCCGGTCGGCGCGGAACACTCGCCAGTCCGCGCGGTCGAGGTCGTAGGCCACCAGGTACCAGCGGCGCCCGGTGGCGACCAGCCGCAGGGGCTCGGCCCGGCGTCGCGTCTCGGCGCCGTCGTTCGCGCGGTAGCGGAACCGGACGGTCTCGCGGTTGGTGATCGCACCGGCGAACACCGTCAGCTGGGCCGGGTCGACGGCCGGTCCCACGGCCGGCACAGCGACCGTCGCCGTGCCGATCGTGCCCACCCGGCGGCGCAGCCGCGCCGGCAGGACCTGCTCCAGCTTGGCCAGCGCCCGCACGGACGCCTCCTCGATCCCGGAGACCGTCTGCCCCGCGGCCGTCCGCAGCCCCACCGCGATCGCCACGGCTTCGTCGTCCTCCAGCACGAGCGGCGGCATCGCGGTGCCGGCCACCAGCCGGTAGCCACCGGCGACGCCGCGGCTGGCCTCCACCGGGTAGCCGAGCTCGCGCAGCCGCTCGACGTCGCGGCGGATCGTGCGCGGGCTGACGCCGAGCCGGTCGGCCAGCTCGCTGCCGGGCCACTCGCGGGGCGTCTGCAGCAGCGAGAGCAGGCCGAGCAGCCGCGCCGGGGTGTCCGTCATCCGCCCAGCATCCCAAGGTGGCGGGGACCACTTCCCGGTAATCCTGTTTGTTTAGCCTTGCAAGGGTGTGCATAATCATGCGTATGACGGTGAACATCGCGGTGGCCGGAGCCAGCGGGTACGCGGGCGGCGAACTGCTGCGCCTGCTCCTGACTCATCCCGACGTCGAGATCGGCACGCTCACGGCCGCCAGCAGCGCGGGCACCAAGCTGGGCGGCCACCAGCCCCACCTCGTTCCGCTGGCCGACCGCGTCCTCGCCGAGACGACGCCGGAGACCCTCGCCGGCCACGACGTCGTGTTCCTCGCGCTGCCCCACGGGCATTCGGCGGAGATCGCGGCACAGCTCGGCGCGGACGTCCTGGTGGTCGACCTCGGCGCCGACCACCGCCTCGCCGACGCCGCCGACTGGCAGCGCTGGTACGGCGGCGACCACGCCGGCCGATGGCCCTACGGCCTGCCCGAACTCCCCGGCGCCCGCGAGCAGCTCGTCGGCACCAAGCGCATCGCCGTACCGGGTTGCTTCCCGACCGGTGGCTCGCTGGCCTTGGCGCCCGCGTTCGCCGCCGGGCTGGTCGAGCCGGACGTCACGGTCGTCGCGGTCACCGGCACCTCCGGCGCCGGCAAGAGCCTCAAGCCGAACCTGCTCGGCTCGGAGGTGATGGGCTCGGCGAGCGCGTACGGCGTCGGCGGTGCCCACCGGCACACCCCCGAGTTCGCGCAGAACCTCTCGGCCGTCGCGGGGGAGAAGGTCACCGTGTCCTTCACCCCGGTGCTCGCGCCGATGCCCCGCGGCATCCTCACCACGGCGAGCGCCCCGCTGAAGGGCGACGTCGACGAGGCCGCCGCCCGCGCGGCGTACGAAAAGGCCTACGACGCGGAGCCGTTCGTCCAGCTGCTGCCCGCGGGCGCCTGGCCGACCACCTCGGCCACGCTCGGCTCGAACAACGTCCAGCTGCAGGTCACGGTCGACCCCGACGCACGGCGCCTGGTCGTCGTCGCCGCGATCGACAACCTCACCAAGGGCACCGCCGGCGGTGCCGTCCAGTCGATGAACCTGGCCCTCGGCCTCCCCGAGACCACCGGCCTTTCCACCGTAGGAGTGGCACCGTGACCGTCACCGGCCCCCAGGGCTTCCGCGCCGCCGGCGTCGCCGCCGGGATCAAGGCCTCCGGCGCGCTCGACTTCACGCTGGTCGTCAACGACGGCCCGCTCGACGTCGCGGCCGGCGTCTTCACGCGCAACGTCATCAAGGCCGCGCCGGTGCTGTGGTCGCAGGAGGTGCTCAAGCAGCAGCGGCTCAAGGCCGTCGTGCTCAACTCGGGCGGCGCCAACGCGGCCACCGGCCCCGGCGGCTTCCAGGACACCCACGCCACGGCCGAAAAGGTGGCCGAAGTGCTGCAGACGGGCGCGATCGAGGTCGCCGTCTGCTCCACCGGCTTGATCGGGGAACGGCTGCCGATGGACGCCGTTCTGTCCGGTGTGGACACCGCGTTCAAGGCGCTCGACGCGAGCGCCGAAGCGAGCCTGAACGCCGCCACGGGCGTGATGACCACTGACACGAAGCCCAAGCAGGCCTTCGCGAAGCACGACGGCGGCTGGAGCGTCGGCGGCTTCGCCAAGGGCGCGGGCATGCTCGCCCCGAACCTCGCCACCATGCTCTCGGTGCTGACCACCGACGCCGTGGTGGGCAAGGAAGCCCTCGACCGGGCCCTGCGCGCGGCCACCCACGTCACCTTCGACCGCCTCGACGTCGACGGCGGCACGTCCACCAATGACACCGTCCTGGTCCTGGCCTCCGGCGCGAGCGGCGTCGAACCCACCGAGGCCGAGCTCACCGAGCTGCTCACCAAGGTCGGCCTCGACCTCGTCCTCCAGTTGCGTGCCGACTCCGAAGGCGCGACCAAGGACGTCAACATCACCGTCCAGGGCGCCGAGACCGAGGCCGACGCGATCGCGGTCGCCCGCACGATCGCCGAGGACAACCTCGTCAAGACGGCCCTGTTCGGCTCCGACCCGAACTGGGGCCGGATCGCGATGGCGCTGGGCCGGGTCCCGGCGCGCATCGACCCGGAAACCGTGTCGATCGCGATCAACGGCGTCACCCTGTTCGCCCAAGGGATGCCGGCTGCCGACCGGTCCGAGGCGGACCTGACCGCGCGGGACATCGAGATCGTCGTCGACCTCGGGGTCGGTGGCGAGGCGGCCACCATCTACACCACGGATCTTTCGCACGGCTACGTCGAAGAGAACAGCGCGTACTCCTCATGAACCAGGACGCCCTGATTTCCGCGGACGAGCGGCTCGCGACGGCGGCCGAGAAGGCCGGGGTCCTCATCGAAGCGCTGCCCTGGTTGCAGCGGTTCCACGGGGCCACCGTGGTGGTGAAGTACGGCGGCAACGCGATGATCGACGAAGGCCTGAAGGCGGCCTTCGCCGAGGACATGGTGTTCCTCCGGCTGGCTGGCCTGCGCCCGGTGGTCGTGCACGGCGGCGGCCCGCAGATCACCGCGATGCTCAAGCGCCTCGGCGTCGAAGGCGAGTTCAAGGGCGGGCTGCGCGTCACCACGCCGGAGACGATGGACATCGTCCGGATGGTGCTCACCGGCCAGGTCAGCCGGGAGCTGGTCGGGCTGATCAACGCCCACGGGCCGTACGCGGTCGGCATCTCCGGCGAGGACGCCCGGCTGTTCACCGCCGAGCGCAAACAGGCCACTGTGGACGGTGAGCAGGTCGACATCGGGCTCGTCGGCGAGGTCGCCGAGGTCAACCCGGACGCGGTGCTCGACATCGTCAACGCCGGGCGCATCCCGGTGGTCTCCACGGTCGCCCCGGACGTCGAGGGCGTGGTGCACAACGTCAACGCCGACACCGCCGCGGGAGCACTGGCGGCCGCGCTGGGTGCGGAAAAGCTGGTCGTGCTCACCGACGTCGAAGGCCTGTACGCGAACTGGCCCGACCGCTCGTCGCTGATCGACCGCATCCGCGTCGACCACCTCGAGCCGATGCTGCCCACCCTGGCCAGCGGCATGATCCCGAAGATGGAGGCGTGTGTGCGCGCCATCCGCGGCGGGGTGCGCCGGGCGCACGTGATCGACGGCCGCCTCGCCCATTCGGTGCTGCTGGAGGTCTTCACCTCCCGCGGTATCGGCACCATGGTCTTCCCCGAAACGGAGCTCCCGTGACCGACCTCAAGTCCAATGCGGACGGACAGCAGCACTGGCAGTCCGCCCTGATGGACAACTACGGCACGCCCGGCTTGACGCTCGTCCGCGGCGAAGGCGCGAAGGTGTGGGACGCCGACGGCAAGGAGTACGTCGACCTGGTCGGCGGCATCGCCGTCAACGCGCTCGGCCACGCGCACCCGGCGATCGTCGAAGCCGTCACCACGCAGATCAAGCAGCTCGGCCACACGTCCAACCTGTACGTCAACCCGGTGGCCGTCGAGCTCGCCGAGGCGCTGCTCGACGTCGCCGGCCTCACCGGCAACGGCAAGGTGCTGTTCGTCAACTCCGGCGCCGAGGCCAACGAAGCCGCGCTGAAGATCAGCCGGCTGACCGGGCGCACCAAGGTGATCGCCGCCGAGGGCGCGTTCCACGGCCGGACGATGGGTTCGCTGACGCTGACCGGCCAGCCCGGCAAGCGCGACCCCTTCAAGCCGCTGGTCCCCGGGGTAGAGCACGTGCCGTTCGGGGACGTCGCGGCGCTGAAGGCGGCCGTCGACACCGAGACCGCGGCCGTCTTCCTGGAGCCGGTGCTCGGGGAGGCGGGCGTCATCCCGGCGCCGGACGGCTACCTGCAGGCCGCGCGCGAGATCACCAAGGCCACCGGCACGCTGCTGGTGCTCGACGAGGTGCAGACCGGCCTCGGCCGCCTCGGCACCTGGTTCGGCTACCAGCAGGCCGGCATCGTCCCGGACGTGATCACGCTGGCCAAGGGCCTCGGCGGCGGGCTGCCGCTGGGCGCGGTGATCGGCGTCGGCGCGGCGGGCGACCTGCTCAAGCCCGGCCAGCACGGCACCACCTTCGGCGGCAACCCGGTGTGCTGCGCGGCCGGCCTGGCCGTGCTGAAGACGATCGCCGCGGACGGCCTCCTCGACCACGTCTCGACGCTGGGCAAGGACATCGCGGCGGGCGTCGAGGCGCTCGGTCACCCGCTCGTCGCGGGGGTGCGCGGCGCCGGGCTGCTGCTCGGCATCGCGCTGCGCGAGCCCGTGTCGGCCGCGGTGGCCAGGGCCGTCCAGGACGCCGGCTACCTCGTCAACCCGGTCGCGCCCGACACGGTCCGGCTCGCGCCGCCGCTCGTGCTCGACGCCGCCCAGGCCGACGGCTTCCTCGCGGCCCTCCCGGACGCGCTCGACTCCACCACGAAGGACTCCGACTGATGCTGCGCCACTTCCTCCGCGACGACGACGTCAGTCCCGCCGAGCAGAAAGCCATCCTCGACCTCGCCGACGCGCTGAAGGCTGACCCGCTGGGGAACAAGACCCTCGCCGGCAAGTCGATCACGGCGATCTTCGAGAAGAACTCGACGCGTACGCGGTTCTCGTTCGAGGTGGGCATCAGCCAGCTCGGCGGGCACCCGGTGATCGTCGACGGCCGTTCGATGCAGCTCGGCCGCGAAGAGACGATCGAGGACACCTCGCGGGTGCTGTCGCGGTACGTCGACGGGGTCGTGTGGCGCACGTTCGCGCAGAAGCGCATCGAAGCGATGGCCTCGGCCGCGTCGATCCCGGTCGTCAACGCGCTCACCGACGAGTTCCACCCGTGCCAGGTGCTCACCGACCTGATGACGATCCGCGAGCGCAAGGGCAAGCTCGAGGGCCTCACCCTCGTCTACCTCGGCGACGGCGCCAACAACATGGCGCACTCGCTGCTGCTCGGCGGCGTCACCGCCGGGATGCACGTCCGGGTCGTCTCGCCGGTCGGCTTCCAGCCCGACCAGCAGGTCATGCTCGACGCCAAGAAGCGCGCCGAGGAGACCGGCGGCACGGCCACGGTGTTCACCGACCCGTACGCCGCGGTGGCCGGCGCGGACGTGCTCGTCACCGACACGTGGACGTCGATGGGGCAGGAGAACGACGGCCTCGACCGGGTGGGCCCGTTCCGCGCCCTGCAGGTCAACACCGAGCTGCTGAAGAAGGCCGCCGACGACGCGATCGTGCTGCACTGCCTGCCCGCGCACCGCGGCTGGGAGATCACCGACGAGGTGATCGACGGCCCGGCCAGCGCGGTGTGGGACGAGGCGGAGAACCGGCTCCACGCCCAGAAGGCCCTGCTGGTCTGGCTCTTCGAAGAGAGCCGGCGATGACCAGCAGCCGGGTGGGGCGGCAGGCGCGGATCACCGAGCTGGTGTCCACGATGACCATCCGCAGCCAGACCGAGCTGGCCAAGCTGCTGGCCGCCGAGGGCATCGAGGTCACCCAGGCGACGTTGTCGCGCGACCTCGACGAGCTGGGCGCGGTCAAGCTGCGCGGGCCGGACTCGGGCGCGCCGGTCTACGTCATCCCGGAGGACGGCAGCCCCGTCCGCGGGGTGCAGGGCGGTACGTCGCGGCTCTCCCGGCTGCTCGCGGAGCTGATGGTTTCGGCCGACTCGTCGGGCAACCTCATGGTGCTGCGGACCCCGCCCGGCGCCGCGCAGTTCCTGGCCAGCGCCATCGACCGGGCGGCACTCGAAGAGGTCGTCGGCTCGATCGCGGGCGACGACACGGTCGCCGTGATCGCGCGCGAACCGCTGACGGGCAAGGGGCTCGCCGAACGCTTCGCCGCGCTCGCGCACCGCTCGGCCCAGGAACACGGAGACGAAGGACCACCATGACCGCCCTGGTGCTCGCCGACATCTTCCCGGCCGAGGGCGAGTTCCTCGCGCCGGACGAGGTCGTCGTCACCTTCGACCGCGGGATCCCGGTGGCGATCGACGGTGAGACCGTCTCCGTCGCCGAAGCACGCCTGATGCTGAGCGCGCGCGGTGAGGCACAGGGCATCGGCCGGGGTGGGGCGCTCGCGCTGGTGACGGCCTATCGTGCGCTCGAACGAGACACCGTTTCGGGCGAAGTCCATCTGATCCTGTACGACGGCCGGATCAGGGTCGCCTGACTCCGTCCGACCGAAGAACACAACGAGGAGAAGCGAGAACAGTGAGCGGGAACGAGCAGCCGGTGCAGTTGTGGGGCGGCCGGTTCGCCAGCGGTCCGGCGGAGGCCATGGCCGCGCTGAGCGCGTCGACGCACTTCGACTGGCGCCTGGCGCCCTACGACATCGCCGGGTCCCGCGCGCACGCCCGCGTGCTGCGCAAGGCGGGTCTGCTCACCGACGACGAGCTGGCCGGCATGCTGACCGCGCTGGACACGCTCGCCCAGGACGTCGCGGCGGGGGAGTTCACCCCGACGATCGCCGACGAGGACGTGCACACGGCCCTCGAACGCGGCCTCCTCGAGCGGGCCGGCACCGAGCTCGGCGGCAAGCTGCGCGCCGGCCGCTCGCGCAACGACCAGGTCGCCACGCTGTTCCGGATGTGGTTGCGCGACGCGGCCCGCCGGGTCGTCGCCGGCACGCTCGACGTCGTCGACGCGCTGGTGTCGCAGGCGAAGCGGCACCCGGACGCGATCCTGCCCGGCCGCACCCACCTGCAGCACGCCCAGCCGGTGCTGCTCGCGCACCACCTGATGGCTCACGGCCAGGCACTGCTGCGCGACGTCTCGCGCCTGCAGGACTGGGACGCGCGCACGGCCGAGTCGCCGTACGGCTCGGGGGCGCTCGCCGGCTCCTCGCTGGGCCTCGACCCCGAGGCCGTCGCCGAGGAGCTGGGCTTCGCGACGAGCGTCGAGAACTCCATCGACGGCACGGCTTCGCGCGACTTCGTCGCCGAGTTCGCCTTCGCCGTCGCGATGCTCGCGGTGAACCTGTCCCGGATCGCCGAAGAGGTGATCATCTGGAACACCGCCGAGTTCGGCTACGTCACGCTGGACGACGCGTGGGCGACCGGCAGCTCGATCATGCCGCAGAAGAAGAACCCGGACGTGGCCGAGCTGACCCGCGGCAAGGCCGGCCGGTTGATCGGCAACCTCACCGGCCTGCTGGCCACGCTCAAGGCGCAGCCGCTGGCCTACAACCGCGACCTGCAGGAGGACAAGGAGCCGGTGTTCGACTCGGTCGAGCAGCTCGAGCTCCTGTTCCCGGCGATCGCCGGCATGCTCGCCACGCTGACCTTCCACACCGACCGGCTCGCCGAGCTGGCCCCGGCCGGCTTCACACTGGCCACCGACATCGCGGAATGGCTGGTGCGCCAGGGCGTCCCGTTCCGCGTCGCGCACGAGGCCGCGGGCGAAAGCGTCCGCGTCGCCGAGTCCCGCGGCGCCGGCCTGGACGAGCTGACCGACGAGGAGTTCGAGAAGATCAACCCGGCGCTGACCCCCGAGGTACGGGCCGTGCTGACCGTCGAAGGTTCGGTGAAGTCCCGCGACGCGCGCGGCGGCACGGCGCCGGTCCGGGTGGCCGAGCAGCGCACGCGGCTCGAAGAGCGCGTCACCGCCGCGCGTCAGTGGCTGAACTGAGAGCCGACGCCGGGCCGGGCACGCCCGGCCCGGCTCGTTAGGCTGGGCACCGCAGGACGTCCGAAGGAGGAGCCCGCTTGAGCGGCGACGCAGGCCGGTTGTTCACCCGTGAGGAGCTGGCTCTCGACCCGGTCGACCTGGCGCAGCTGCTGCTCGGCTCGGTCCTGGAGGCCGACGGTCCCGACGGCACGGTCGGTGTCCGGCTCGTGGAGGTCGAGGCCTACCGCGGCGAGGACGACCCGGCATCGCACTGCTACCGCGGCCGCACCCCGCGCAACGCCGTCATGTGGGGGCCGGCGGGTCACCTCTACGTGTACTTCGTCTACGGGATGCATTTCTGCGCGAACGTCGTCGGCACCCACGAGGACATGCCGGGTGCGGTGCTGCTCCGCGCGGGAGAGGTCGTCGAGGGCCTCGACGTCGTGCGCAAGCGGCGCCCGGCCGCGCGGGGGACCGGCGAGCTCGCGAAGGGCCCGGCGATCCTGACGTCGGTGCTGCGCGTCGACCGCGCGCAGAACGGCGTCGACCTGACCGACCCGGCGTCCCCGGTCCGGCTGCGCGTCGGCGAGCGCGTGCCCGCCGAGCGGATCCGCACCGGTCCCCGGGTCGGCGTCGCGATGGCGATGGACACGCCGTGGCGGTTCTGGGACGGCGCCTCGCCGGCCGTGTCCACCTACCGCCGTGGCGGGAAGCGCCGGGTCCGACCCGCCAGTTAGTCGGTTGACCTGGTGCGGGAGGATCTACAGGCGTGAGCGAACACATCCTCGACGAGCTGTCCTGGCGCGGCCTCATCGCGCAGTCCACCGACATCGACGCCCTCCGGCGCGAGCTCGACCAGGGTCCCGTGACGCTCTATTGCGGTTTCGACCCCACCGCACCCAGCCTGCACGCCGGCAACCTCGTCCCGCTGCTCATGCTCAAGCGCTTCCAGCGCGCCGGGCACCGGCCGATCGTGCTGGCCGGCGGCGCGACCGGGATGATCGGCGACCCGCGCGACACCGGTGAGCGCACGCTGAACACCCTCGACGTCGTCGCCGAGTGGGCCGGGCGCATCCGCGGCCAGCTCGAGCGGTTCGTCGACTTCGACGACTCGCCCACCGGCGCGGTCGTCGAGAACAACCTGAACTGGACCGGGCAGCAGACAGCCTTGGAGTTCCTGCGCGACGTCGGGAAGCACTTCTCGGTCAACGTCATGCTCAACCGGGAGACGGTCAAGCGCCGGCTCGAGGGCGACGGCATGTCCTACACCGAGTTCAGCTACCTGCTGCTGCAGTCGCAGGACTACCTGCAGCTGCACCGCAAGTACGGCTGCAAGCTGCAGGTCGGCGGCTCCGACCAGTGGGGCAACCTCGTCGGCGGGGTCGACCTGATCCGCCGGACCGACGGGGTGGGCGCGCACGCGCTGACCGCGCCGCTGGTCACCGACGCCGAGGGCCGCAAGTTCGGCAAGTCCACCGGGGGCGGGAACCTTTGGCTCGACCCGGAGATGACCTCGCCGTACGCCTGGTACCAGTACTTCGTGAACGTCGGCGACACCGACGTGATCCGCTACCTGCGGATGTTCACGTTCCTGAGCCAGGAGGAGATCGCTTCGCTGGCCGAGGACACCGAGCAGCGTCCCCACCTGCGGGCCGCGCAGAAGCGGCTGGCGGAGGAGTTCACGATCCTCGTCCACGGCGAGGAGCAGACCCGGCAGGTGATCAACGCCAGCCAGGCGCTGTTCGGCCGCGGCGAGCTCGGTGACCTGGACGAACGCACCCTCGATGCGGCGATGGCCGAGGTGCCGAACGGCAAGGTCGACCCGACCGGCGAGGCGACGATCGTCGACCTGCTGCTCGCCGGGGGACTGGTGGACAGCAAGAGCGCGGCGCGCCGGACGGTCAAGGAGGGCGGCGCGTACGTGAACAACGTGAAGGTCGCCGACGAGGAGTGGAAGCCGTCCCTCGGGGACGCGCTGCACGGCAAGTGGCTGGTGGTCCGCCGGGGCCGCCGCAACGTCGCCGGCGTCGCCCTCGGCGGCTGACCGGCCCGGTGGCCCGGAACAGGGGTCTGACCTGCTGGAACGCGGTTAAGGTACCCCCCTGTTTCGGGCCTCTTCCCGGGGTGTAAAGTTCTCCAAGTCGCCAGGGAAACCGGGCGGCGGGGACACGAACCAAGCTCTCGCTCGAAGCGATTGAGTGGGTGTCCCACCAAAAACTGCTAGGAATACTCGCTTCGGGTAAGGCCGCTTGACGGCGGTGCGACTCGGGGTGTGTTGCTTGAGAACTCAACAGTGTGCTAGTGAACTAAGCCAGTAGAGCTTATGTATTGAACCTCGTATGAGGTTCCTTTGAGAGCAAAGTATTTTGCCTCGATTAAAC
>NZ_JAPZLD010000078.1:0-32962 GCF_030182635.1 Amycolatopsis ponsaeliensis | reverse complement strand
GCGCACGCCGTTCCCCGATCACTTGGTTGCTGACCTTCGACAAGCCAGAAACTAAGCCGGACAACGGCGTGCGCCCCTTCACGCCACGCTCAACCACCCACACATCGGTACGAAGAGCCCTTTTAGAGCCATGAAGGTGCCCCTCATGGACTTGCGCTAGACGGTGATCTTGTCGACGTTCGGGCCGCCGTTGGCGGTCGTCGCGGTCGCCTTGATCTTGTTCGTCCCGGCGGTCAGCGTCACCGGGATCGTGACCGTCTGCCAGGTGTCCCAGTTGCCCGTGCCGCCGAACGCCACCGCGGACGCCACCTTCGTGCCGTTCACCGTGACGTCCATCGGCCGGTTCACCGTGGTGCCGTTGGCGAACCGCAGGACGGCGTTCGCGGGACCCGCGGCGGCCGCGTCGACGGAGAACTCCACCGCGCTGCCGGTCGCGTTGTCGTAGTTGACGAACCCGGTGCCGGTGAAGCCGGCGTGGTTCGACTCCGCGACGCCGCTGGTGATCGTGGCGTTCTCGGCCTGGTAGTCCACCGGGGTGCCGGGGGTCACCGTGCCGTCCGCCGGGATCGTCTTCGTCCCGGTGTTCCAGCCCGCGACCCGCACGGACGGCTTGGCGCCCTTGAGGTCCGCGGTCCGGTAGGTCGCGGTCAGCGTGGTCGACTCGCCCGGCCAGAGGCTGACCTGGTTGTCGGTCCACTGCACAGGCAGCACCGGCGCACCGGCCGCGCCGACGACGTGCGCGTCGACGAAGAACGCCGGCACCTTGTTCGCCGAGCCGTTCGTCAGCGTCACCTTGGTCGTCGTGGTGCCGTCGCCGTTGGCCGTCGAGGTGGCGGTCGAACCCGGCGTCACCTGGGCCAGGCCGTTCAGCCCGGACAGGTCGGCGTACGACGTCGTCGGCGTGTAGTACCAGTCGCTGTTGGCCCAATCCAGGGTGTCGGCCTTGGTGGACAGCCAGTAGACGTTGCGGCTGACCTCCTTGCCCGATCCGTCGGTCAGGACCAGCTTCGCCAGGTACGTCGTCGACAGGCCGCTCACCGAACCGATGGTCAGCGCGGTGGTCTTCGCGCCGTCACCGCCCACCGAAACGGCCTTCGACTGGTTGAACTTCTCCGTGCCGTCCAGGTTGTAGAGCTTCACGGACGCGGTGAGGTTCGACGCCGCGTCGTGGTTGTGGTTGACCACCACGACGGACTTGGCGTCGTACGAGTACTGGATGTGCAGCGGCTCGTTCGCCTTCTTGGCCCCGAAGTAGGAGCCGTTCTGGTCGAGGTAGGCGTCGAACAGCTGCCAGTGCAGCGACGTCCAGCCGCTGTTGAGCATCCAGTAGATGATCCCGGTCGACGGGTTCGAGCTGTCGCTGAAGTTGCGCGAGTGCGACTCGAACTCGGCGCGGACGTTCTCGTACTGCGCCAGCTGCGCCTTGCGGACGAAGTCGTCCAGGCTGGCCGGCTTGCCGTAGCGGCCGGTGAGCGCGTCGCCGAAGAGCTTCAGGTTGGCGAACGTGGAGGACGACGACCGGTGGTACTGCGCGGTCGACGGGCTCTTCCACATCGTGTCCAGCTCGCTCGACGACATCATCCGCTTGAGCGTGTCCATCGTCGGGATGTCCGGCCCGGCACTGGTTTCGGAGTTGAAGCTCCACGCGCCGCCGAGGTCGGTGTGCGCCTTGTCGTACCAGTAGTTCGGCGGGACGTAGTCGTACGGGCCGTTCATCTTCATGCCGGACGAGCCGAGCTGCGGCGACGACTTCGCCGACGCGGCCGGGACCACCGGGGTGGGCCAGTCCGCGGCGCTCAGCGCGTCGAGGTAGTTCTTCTCGATCGTCGCGTCGGGCGCGAAGTCACTGCCGATCAGGAACGAGATGACGCTCGGGTGGTCGCGCAGGCGCTCGGCCTCCGCGGTCATCGACGCCTTCGCGACCGGGTAGTCCGCGGCCGTCCACGGGTCACCCTTCTCGTCGCCGTTGACCTGGCCCTCCCACTTGTCGCAGCACTCCCAGCCGGGCAGCGTGAGCACGCCCATCCGGTCGGCGAGGTCGAAGAACTCGTCCGGCTCGATGTGCCCCTCCAGGCGCACGGTGTTGAGCCCGAGGTCCTTGACGTAGGCCAGCTTGTCCGCCGCGTACTGCTCGTTCCAGCGCAGGAACAGGTCCGGCGAGTAGCCGCCGCCCTTGATCAGCAGCGGGCGCCCGTTGATCGTGTACGACCGGCCGCCGCTGGAGTTCTTGTTCGCCGTCACCTGGCGCACGCCGAAGCTCTCGTGTGCGGAGTCCGACGCCGTGCCGCCGACGCTCGCCGTCAGGTCGAGGTCGTACAGCGGCTGCCCGCCCATCCCGGCCGGCCACCAGACCTGCGGGCTGTCGATCCCGACCACCGGGAACGTGACGGTCTTCTTCTCCTTGGCCGCCAGGGAAACCGTCTGGCTGATCGGTTTGCCGGCGACCGTGCCGGAGACCGTCGTGGACACCGCGGCCGCCGAGTCGTTGCGGACGTCGGCCTTGACCGTCAGGTCGGCGTGGCTCTGGGACGGCAGCTTCGTGACGACGTGGCCGCCGCGCAGCGCGACCGGCCCGCTGCGGCGCACCAGGACGTCCCGCACGATGCCCATGTTCTGGTCCGGCGGGGTCTGGGCCCAGTCGATCCAGCCCATCGACAGGTCCTTGTTCGGGTCGTTCGGGTAGACCTTGAACGCGATGCTGTTGGTGCCTGCCTTCACCTGCGCGGTGATGTCGAGGTCGTGACGCGTGTAGGCGCCGGTGACCTGGGTCTTGTCCGCGATCCGCGTCCCGTTGACCCAGACGTCGGCCTTGGACAGCACGCCGCTGAAGTCGAGGTACGTGCGCTGGGTGGTGTCGGTGACGGTGAGGTCGGTGCGGTACCACCAGGGGACCTTGAAGTCCGCGGTCGGCACGTTCTTCATGTTCGTCGAGTAGAACGGGTCGGCGTACTTGCCGTTGGCCAGCAGGCCGGCGTAGACGGTCGAGCGCGGGCCGACGGGGTACCAGCCGGCGGTGTCGAAGCCGGGCTTCGAGACCGCCGAGTCGTCGCTGACCTGCGCCGACGTCTGGATCAGGAAGCCGGGGACGGCGGTGGCCGGGCCTGCGGCCGCGACCGTCGCTCTCGCCTGTTCCTGGCCGGTGGCCGCCGGGACGGTCGCCCCGGTCACGGCGACGGCGAGCACAGCCGCCGCCACGAGGGTCCGGGTTCTTTTCTGCCGATAGCTCACTAGCGCGCCTCCTAGGCACCACGGCGGCGTGGGGAACAGCGGGACTATCGTTAGGGAACTTTCCTAACAATTGCGGACGATCGTAGCGGTCCGGTCACCGGGAGAACAGGGGCGTTCCGGTCAGATCCGCGCCGCCTGCCAGGCCGCCGCGGCGCGCAGTGCCAGCAGGAGCGGCAGTGAACCGTCCTCCCAGATCCGCTGCGGAAGTGCCTCGCTGAGCGGGACACCGTCGCCCAGCGCGGCCCCGATGGCCGGGAGATCGACGTCGAAGAGTGTCAGGCCGGCGCTGTAGAGGCGTTCGCCGCTGACCGGGCGGCGAGCGGCGACCTCGGTGCTGTCGACCGCCAGCTCGGTCACGCCGAAGAACTCCGGCTTGGCGCCGCGTTCCATCCAGCGCGCGAACCCGGTCAGCTTCGTCTCGCGGACGTCCTGGGGCCGCAGACCGCTCTCCTCGCACAGTTCGCGTTCCATCCCGGCGCAGACGGCGGTGTGGAGGGACCGGCGCGCGCCGCCGTCGGGGGTGCGCAGGTCCCGGGGTTCGAGCGAGCCGCTGCCCGACGGCGCGAGCAGCAGCCCGCTCACGGCGTTGAGCGGGGACTGGCGGACGGTGACGAGCTTGCCGTCGGTGGTGAACGCGACGGTGGAGACGCCGACGAGATCGGCCAGCGTGCTGCTGCCGAGCTCCCGGAGCGCGCCGTCGGTGTCGGTCAGTTCGGTCTTGCGGAGGTCGTACTCCTCGCCGGTGCCGGCGCGGGTGATGCGGAGCGTGCCGAGCTCGTTCGAGCAGACGGCGTCGAAGAACCGGGCGCGGTGCAGCCGGATCGGCGCGGGCCGCGTACCGGTGGCGGGCAGCGGATCGCCGCGCATGCCGACGATCGGGCCGTTGAACAGCAGCCGGCCGCGCGCCCGCAGCGGCAGCACGTGCGGCGCGGTCGCCTTGAGCGCGGGCGGCAGCCGGTACGGCTCCTCGGCGACGGTGATCGTGTGCCGTTCGGTCCAGAGGTCCCGGTCGATCGCGGCGCTGACCAGCGCGGTCCCGCGGGCGGGCACGGCGAGGTATTCCGACGGCGGATAGGCCGACGGCGGCGGCAGTTCCGCGGTCGGGAAGGGCGCGGCGATGGTGGTGAAGGCGAACCCGGCCCAGCGGCGGCGCAGCAGCCGGACATCCCGGGTGAAGGTGGCCACGCCGAGCGCGAGGGCGACGACGGAGAGCACGACCCCGACGGCGCTCGGCAGGATGGTGACGACCCCGAGAACGACACCCAGCCCGGACGCGGCGAGCGGCCACTCCCGGGCCCCGATGAAGCCGAGGTAGTCGGCTCTGGCCCGGGCTCGGCGCGTCAGTTTTCCCATCGCCGCACTGTTTAGCACGGCGGCGGCGCTGCGTGGGGCGAGTTTCAGGCTTCCGCGTCGAGGTAGACCCAGTGGCCGTCGTCCCGGCGGAAGCGGCTGTTCTCCTCGAGGAACCCGTCGCGGCCGTGGTGGCGGTAGTGCGCGCGGAACTCGACGGTTCCTTCGTTGTGCAGCAGGCCGCCGCCGGTGCGGGCGAGGATCTCCAGCCGCGTCCACTCCTGGCCGGGGTCGAGGCTCAGCCGGCGCGGGCGGGTGTCCGGGTGCCAGGTGCGCAGCAGGTACGCCGTGTCCCCGAAGGCGAAGGCGCTGAACCGCGAGCGCATGAGCAGTTCGGCGGTCGGCGCGGCGAGGCCGCCTTCGTGGAACCGGCCGCAGCAGGCGGCGTAGGACTCGGCGAGGCCGCACGGGCACGAAGCAGGAGGCACCGGGGCATTGTGCCACGACCGTCCACTTCGGACTATTCCGCGTTGACCGGCTTCCCGAGCTCCCGTGCTTCCTGGGCGCCGCGCACCGCGAGCCGGTCGGCGCGCTCGTTCTCCGGGTGTCCCGCGTGGCCCTTGACCCACAGCCACTCGACCTGGTGCTCGCCCGCCGCCGCGTCCAGGCGCTGCCACAGGTCCGCGTTCTTCACCGGCTCGCGCGCCGCCGTCTGCCAGCCGTTGCTCTTCCAGCGCGGCAGCCACTGCGTGATCCCGTTGCGCACGTACGTGCTGTCCGTGTACACGCGGACCTGCGACGGCCGGGTCAGGCTCTCCAGCGCCCGGATCGGCGCCGTCAGCTCCATCCGGTTGTTCGTCGTCGGGGTGGCTTCGCCGCCGTAGAGCTCGCGCTCGTGCCGCCCGTAGCGGAGGACCGCGCCCCAGCCGCCCGGTCCCGGGTTCCCGCTGCACGCGCCGTCGGTGAAGATCTCCACATCCACGCGGCGACCCTACCGGTCCCGGCTCTCGCCCCGGCCCGCCACGCCGGGTTACCGTGGAGATCCGGAGGGGAACCATGAGCGGGCACGACGACACGGGCGACGGGGCGCTCCTGGCCTATCTCGCCGATGCCGATCGCGAGTACCTGCTCGCCCGCGGCACCCGCCGCCGGTTCCGGGCGAACGACCTCGTGCTCATGGAGGGCGACCCGTCCGACCACGTCCACGTGCTGGTCGCCGGCTGGGTGCGCGTCTCCGCCATCGTCGAGGACGGCCGTGAAGTGCTCTTCGGCCTGCGCGGCCCCGGCGAGGTGCTCGGCGATCTCGCGGCCGTGACCGGGCTGCCGCGGTCGGCGTCGGTCCGCGCGATCGAACCCTGCACCGTCTACCAGCTGACCGGTGCGGAGTTCATCGACGTCCTGCACACCCGGCCCGAAATCGCCATCGCGACGATCAAAACCGTCGCGGCCCGGCTCCGCAGCGCGGAGTCGGCCCGGGTCGACGCCGCCGCCTTCGACGTCAGCCGCCGCGTCGCGGTGGTCCTGGTCCGGCTGGCGGAGGAGCACGGCCGGCGCGTCCCGGAAGGCGTGCTCATCGAGGACGCGTTCTCGCAGGAGGACATCGGCGCGCAGATCGGCGCGGCCCGGCGTACCGTCGCCCGGGCGTTGCGCGTGCTGCGCGAGAAGGGGATCGTCGAGACCGGCCGCCGCCGGATCCTCATCCGCCAGCTGCGTGTCCTGCGCGCCTTCGCCCGTTCTGAGCCAAACGGCACACAACGCCCGTGACAGCGGTCCTCTGAGCGCACCCCCTCCCGGCGGGATCCTGGGTTCCGGCCGGAAAAGAAATCAGATGCCTACCGGCCGGATTTCATTTCGAGCGAGGTCGGGGAGTGCTTTGCCGTGAACGTCTACTGCAAGATCTTGACCCTGGTGAAATCGGTCTTCGTCGCGTTCGCGGTCGGTGCCGTCGCGGGATTCGTCGCGGCCGCCGGAAACGCGGCGGAGCCGGCCGCGCCGGTGTCGCACGGCTCCGCCCCGATCTCCGCCTCGGTCTTGGTGCAGCGATGAGGAGGTGTGTGTGATGGAGAGCCACTCGATCTGGGCGCTGATCTTCGGCGCCCGCTGACCCGCGGCAGCCCGGCCGGCCGACTCGTGGGGGGCCGGCCGGCCGGGTATTTCCGTGAATGCGGTTGTCCGCGATCTGTCACCCCGGCGCGGAACATTTTTTGGTAATGTGGTCTGTCATTTCACCGCGGCGCCGGGAGGGGGTGGGATGCGGCCGGAGAACTCCTTCCCGTTCGTGCGCGAGCTGAACGAACTGCGCCGCGGCCGCGGGCTCGACGCGGCCGACCTGCACCAGCGGATTGGTCCCTGCCTGCGCGAAGCGTGCGGGATCACCGGCGCCGACCAGCCCTCCGCCGCCCGGCAGAAGCTCGTCCTGCGGCTCACCGAGCTGTGCGGCCGGCTCCCCGCCGACCTGCGGCTGGCCGCGCTCGCGGCGTTCGGCCTGCACGAAGAGGCCGCGGGGGAGTTCCTCGACCGGCGGATCTCGTGGCTGGCCAGCGTGCTGGACCGCGACCCGCGCACCGCGCGCCGCCGGATCGACCTCGCGTTCCGCCGGCTCGACGAGCTGCTCGGCGCACCGCCACCGGACCGGGACCGGCACCCGCTGGCCGGCTGGTACGCCGAGTCGACCAAGGCGGTGCTCCGGCTCGACCGCGACCCGCCGGACCTGCAGGAGGAACGCCGGATCGTCGCGGAGGTCGACGAGCTCGACGAGCTCGTGCTCTCGTTCAGCGTCCCGGCCGAGCCGGGCAGCGACCCGGTGCCCGACATCGCCGCCGAGGTCCTGTTCGGCGGCGAGATCGTCGAAGCGCGCCAGGTCTCGGTGAGCCACGCGCAGTTCGTGATGCGGCTCCCCAGCCCGTTGCGGCTCGGCCAGCGGCACGAGTACGGGATCCGGTTCACGCCGCGGCGCACGTCGCTGCGGCCGTACTACGTCATGACGCCCCTGCGCCGCTGCGAAGAGTTCTCGGTGCGGGTCCGGTTCGACCGCGGCGCCCCGCCGCCGCGCGTGTGGCGGCTCAACGGCGTGCCGGGCCGGGTCGTCGACGACGGCGTCGACTCCGGTGACGCGCTGACGGTCAACCGCGTCGGCGAGGTGTCGCTCGAGTTCCACGAGCTGCACCAGGGGCTGAGCTACGGCCTGCAGTGGTCCTTCGACCCCGAGCAGGACTGAGGCCATGCGCACCGTCCCGGTGGCCGCGACCGTCTTCCGGATCGGGATCGTCGCCCCGAGCCGCGGCGGCACCGCCCGGGCGGTGCACCTCGGCGCCACCCTCGACGGGGTGCTGGACGAGGTGTTCGACCACGTCCCGGTGCCGTACCGCACGCCGACCTGGTTCCGCCGGCCGGAGGGGGACAGCACGACGCTGGTCATCCCGCCGACCGTGCCGCGGGGATGGGTCGCGACGGCGTTCGCCGGCGAGGTGGGGGACGCGCTGCGGCGCCGCAACCGCCACCTCAACGAGTTCGGCAGGCTGCGGCTGAGGCTCGCCGCCGACCACGGCGACGTCGTGCTCCGGCCACCGAACTTCGGCGGCGCCGCGATCGCGCTGGCGGTCTGGCTGTGCGACGCGGAGGTGCTGAAGGCGGCGATGGCCGCGGCGCCGGAGCTCGACCAGCTGCTGATCGTCTCCGACCGCTTCCACGCCGCTCTCCCGGATGTGCCCGAGTTCCGGCGCGTCGTCGTCCCCGCCGGGGGTGAGCGGGAAATCGCGTGGCTGTGGACGGGTCCGGATACTGGGACGCGGAATACCGGCGCGGGCGGTGGGTTGGCACCGTCGTAGCCGAGCAGAAGGGGCCCGCGATGAGCACGTTCACGAGCGAGTGGCAGGACTGGAAGACGCGCCGTGAGGAGGATCTCGCGGCACCCCACGGCTGGCTGGCGCTGGTGTCGCTCGACTGGCTGACCGACGCCCCGCGGGAGTACCCGGGCATCCCCGGCCGCTGGTGGCAGGACGCCGACGCGGCGTACGTCGACCCCGGCCGGCGCGACGCTGACGCACGAGGGCGCGCCGATCACCGAAACCCGCCGGTTCGAGCTGGTCAACAGCGGCGCGGGCACGCGCGTGCTGGCCGGCGACGTCGAGATCGAGGTCGCCCGCCGGTCGGGGTACCTGATCCGCGTCCACGACCCGAAGGCCGAGGTGCTGCGCGAGTTCCACGGCATCCCGGCGTACGAGCCGTCGCCGTCCTGGGTGGTCGCCGGCCGCTTCGAACCGTTCGACGCGCCGCGGCCCACGACGGTCGGCGCGGTGGTGGAGGGCCTCAGCCACGTCTACACGGCGCCGGGCCTGGTCCACTTTTCCGTCGAGGGAAAGCCGCACACGCTCACCGCGTTCAACGGCAAGGACGGCGGCTTCAGCATCCTGTTCACGGACGAGACGAGCGGCGTCACGACGTACGCGGCGAACCGTTCGCTGCCGGTCGGCGCACCTGCGTCCGACGGTTCGGTGACGCTGGACTTCAACCGTGCGACGAACCTGCCGTGCGCGTTCACGGACTTCGCGACGTGCCCGCTGCCGCCGGCGGGCAACCACCTGCCGTTCGCGGTGGAGGCGGGGGAGAAGATCCCGTACGAGCGCGGGTGACTCCCCCGCCCGCCGTCAGTGGGCGACGTCGATGACGACGCGGTTGGGCGCGGTGAGCGTGAAGACGTTCACCGTGCTCCGCGTCCGCACCCCGAGCCCGACGCCGATCTGGCCCTCGAAGTCCCCGGTGAGGGCGACGGCCATGACGTTGGCGAGGTTCCGCGTCCGGAACTTCTGCGGCCCGGGGTAGGTGAAGTGCCCGCTGGCGTCGTAGTAGGTGGCGGGCGAGACGACGACGTTGATGAAGTACTGCCCGGTGAGCCACACGATCTCACCGCTCGCATCGAAGGTGAGCTCATCGGTGAGCTGGTAGCGGACGGTGGGCACGGATCCGGCACCCAGGTCGAGCACCACCCGGTCGAAGCCGGGGTTGTTCCCGGTCCGGATGTTGCTCAGGGCGGCCGGCCCGGCCACGGCCTCGGCGGGAGCGGCGGCGGCAAGCGTCCCGGCGATCAACAGGGCGACGGCGAGAAGCGCGCGTCTGACGGGTCTGGACATGGTTGGACCTCCTGGTCGGGCGAACCTCGGGAAGTCCCAGCGCTGGGTCTGCTGGGGACGCCCGGTTCGTCCGGGAGTTGCGCCGGTGTTCCGTATCGTTATCCGGCTGCTCCGGACGTGTCCGCCGCGGCTGCCATCGGATCGGGGCCAGTGCGATCGACGCCGGCGACGAAGGTGAACCAGAAGATCCCGTGGCCGCCGACCACCGCCAAGCGGTCTCCGGCCAGCCACGCGCACCCGGTCAGTTCGCCGTCGAGGCGCAATTCGGTCAGGCATCGCCAGCCGATGGCGTCGATGATGCGCAAGGTTTGGTCGTCGGACACGGTGGCCAGGAGCGACCCCTCCGGTGACCAAGAGAGGTCTGTCGCGTCGGCGATGAAATCGTGGTCCGTGTATGCGCCGCTCACCGTCCAGGTGGCAGTGTCCACGTGCTGAACCGTCTTGCCGACGCGAACGGCGAGCCGTCGGCCGTTCGGGACCGCGATGAGGCCGGAGATCCGGTCGTTCAGCGGAATCGTCTTGAGGACTTTCCAGGTTTTCGGCACGACGATGTGGATCGTCGTCCCCGTTCCGATCGCGAGCCACTCGCCGTCGGGGCCGAGCTGCGCGTAAACGTCGCTCTTCTTCTTGCTGGTGCGGTTGAACCGCTGCCGTATCTTGGTCGTCACGGAGTCCGCGTCAGGAGCAGGCGGCTCGGCGCGGTGGACGCCGGAATCATCGACCGTCGCGAACAAGGGACCTTCCCAGCTCCCGGTGTCCCAAACGAGTACGCGGTCTTCGCCGTCCGTCATGCATACCAGGTGCCCGCCTATGGAGACCCCGTGGATGACGGAGTCCGCCGGGTGTTGAAGCGTTCGCGAGGCTTGCCAGTTTCCGGCATCGCAGACGAGGACGGATGAGTGCTGCTCCACGAGCAGAGAATGGTTTCCCGCGCCGATGACCTCGTAGGTCCGTTCGGGATAAGCAAGGTTTTCGATCTCGGCGCGGGAAACGGGGTCGTGAATGGTGACGGAATCACTGCGGGCCACAGCCAGCCAAGAGCCGTCCGTCGCGGCGGCACACGAGCGCGTCGATCCGGTCGGCGCGCTCGCCCGTGCGATTTCGGAGTGGGCCTGACCGGCGTGCCAGAGTCGCACGGTGCCGTCGTTGCCGGCCGAAGCCAGCACTGAGCCGTTGGGCGTGAACGCGAGGTGCTCGACGTCCGAACCGTGGGCGGATATCTGCCCGGTCGGGCGCCAGCCGGCGACATCCCAGAAAACGACGTTGCCGGAACTGCTGCCCGTCGCGAGCGTCCGGCCGTCCGGGGAGAAGGCGGCTGTCGTCAGGCCTTCGTGCTGGTGGAGCGACAAGGCCGGCCGGTCGGCCGCGGTCAAGTCGAAGACCGCCAGCCCGCGGGATCCCGGTGCGGCCAGCCATCGTTGATCCGGGCTCACGACCACGGTGTCCGGCGAGATGCCGGTGTCGAGGAGGAGCCGGAACGTGCCCGAGCCGAGGTTCCAGATCCGCAGCTGGCTGCCGTCGAGAGTCACCACGGTGCCGTCCCGGAGCGGGACGCAGACTTCGACGGTGTCCGGCATCTTGAAGGAACGCAGCTGCTTTCCGGAGCCGGCGTCCCACAACCGGATCGTCTTGTCATCGGTGCAGACGATCGTCCGGCTGTCGGCCGAGAAGCACAGGGTGGCCGCCGAATCCCGCAGGCCGGTGAGGACGGCCCGGACCTGCCAGGTGCCGACATCGCGGATCTCGATGGTGTTGTCCTCACCTGGCAGCGCGAGCGATCGGCCGTCGGCGGAAAGGGCGAAGTCGTAGTCCGAAGACGGAGTCGTGAGCAACCTGATCAGCCGCCCGGTCTCGGTGTTCCAGACCCGGATGCCGTCGTACGCCGCCGACATGAGGTCTCCCGCCGGCGTGAAGGTGCACTGCCTGACCCAGCCGTCGTGCCCGGCCAGAACGCGGTTCAACGCCGGGTCGGGCAGGTCGGGCAGGTCCATCTCGGCGACGAGCCGAGGCAGGCCTTCGAGCTCCGCGACGGCGGCATCGCGCAGTTCTTCGAGAGCGGGTGACCGGGGCAGCCGCAGAGCGAGAGCGTTCACCACCGCGTGGTCGGGCGTCGTCGGAGTGAGCAGGTGGGCGAGCTGGTCGAGGAAGCGGCTGAGCTCCTTCGCGGTCGCGGTGCCGACCGGCGCGAGGTCCTCGGCGACCGCGACCGGCCCGAACCTGCGCAGCTTGCCGGTGACCCACAGGGGATGGGTCACCAGCTTCGACAGCTCGCCGGTCCGGTCCGCGCCGGCCAGGTGGTAGCCCAGCGTCCGCCACAGGTAGTCCGCGGACGACGGCAGCTTCCACCACTCGACGGGCTGCTGATCCGGAGTGGTGGTGAGCGTGGTCGCGACGGCATCGAGCAGCTTCTGGTTGAGCTCCCGCCGCCGGGCCTGGCCGCACTCGTGCCGCAGGTAGGTGCGGATGACATCGTGCAGCCTGAACTTCGCGCGGTCACCACGCCAGATGATCAGCGAGAGCTCGGCCAGTTCGTGGCACAGCCGGTCGCTCTCGTCCGGAGTCAGGCCTGCCGTCGTCCGCCACAACAAGACCACCAGGTCGACGGGTATTTCGGTGTCCTCCGGGAAGATGGCCAGCTCCACCGCGCGGATGCGGCGCTCGCCCAGCAGGCCGAGCGAAGATTCGAGCGTCGCGGCGACCGCGCGATCGCGTCGTGCCGCGTCCGCGACGTCGAGCGCGGTGGGCCCGAGGTCCCGCAGGCGGCGAAGGAGGCGCTCGGCGGCGTCGGCGACGTCCGCGCCGTCACGTTCGGCGCGACGGAGGGCCGCGTTCGCCAGGCTGAGGGCCAGCGGCCACCGGCCGGTGATGTCGAGAAGCTGCTCACCGAGCGTTTCGGGTAGTGCCGGGAGGCCGCCGCCGACCAGGTCCTTCGCCTGTTGCCGGCTCATCTGGTCGACGGGCACTGCTTCCGCGTCCGCCGGGAGCAGGTCGGGTATCCGGGTCGTCACCAGAAGGGTGCAGCCCTGACCGGCGCTGAGGAACGGGCGCAGCTGCTCGGCGGTCCAGACATCGTCGACGACGAGCAGCGACCGCCCCCGGGCCCGCAAGACCTCGCCCAGCCGGATTCCGGCCTGTTCCGGGCTCGTGATGCCCGGCCTCTGCCCTTCCACGCGCTCGATGAGGTCGTTGATGAGTTTGGCGAGCGCGGCGCCGTGGATCTCCTGCCCCACCGTGACCCAGAGCGGAGTGCCGAACGCCGCCGCGATCGCCGGGAGGGTGCACACCTCCAGCGCGAGCGTCGTCTTGCCGAAGCCACCGGCCCCGGCGAGTGCCGTCGTGATGCCGACCTTGCCGGAGCGCCCGGCGAGCAACGAACGCACGATGCGCCCGGTGAGCTCGGGCCGGGGGACGAACGAGCCACCGGAGCCCGGCAGGGCGGGTGCGCCGAGCCTCTCGCCACGGGACGGCCGCGGAACCGCGCGCCACACTTCGAGCGCCACCCAGGCGGCCGAGAGCACCGCCAGCACCACGAAGACCAGCCAGCTCCAGCCCGACGTCAGGACGTTGACCGCGATGGCGACGGCGATGTTGGCGAAGGTGACCGCCGCCGCGACCGCAGCCTGCTTCCGCTTTGACGTCACGCTGGCTCCAATGCGCCGTGAGAAATGCCGCGCGTCAACTGGTAGCACGTCGGTGACGCGAAGTCAGCAGGCCGGGCCGCTCCCGTGGGTCCGGTTCGGCGGCGGGCTCACCAGCCGCGCTCGCGCCACTCCTTCAGCTTCGGCCGCTCCGCTCCCAGCGTCGAGTCGTCGCCGTGGCCCGGGTAAAACCACGTCTCGTCCGGCAACTCGTCGAAGACGCGCGACTCCAGGTCGTCCATCAGGCTGGCGAAGTCCTCGGGGTTCGTCGTGCGCCCAGGGCCGCCCGGGAACAGCGAATCACCGGTGAACAAGTGCGGGTGTCCCGAAGGATCGCGGTACAGCAAGGCGATCGACCCCGGCGTGTGCCCGCGCAGGTGGATCACCGACAGCGTGACCTCGCCCACGGACACCGTGTCGCCGTGCTCCACCAGGAAGTCCGGGGGTACCGGCAACGGCGAAGCGTCCAGCGGGTGAGCCGCCGTGTTCGATCCGTTCGCGCCCGCCACCGCGCCCAGTGCCTGCCAGTGGTCTCCATGCTGGTGAGTAGTCACCACCGTGCGAAGTGCGGGCCGGTCCGGGCCGTGGCCGATCAGGTCCGAGATGCGCTCCGGGTCGGCCGCCGCGTCGATCAGCAGGGCCTCCTGGGATGCCCGGCACACCAGCAGGTACGCGTTGTTGTCCATCGGGCCGACGGACAGCTTGGTGATGGTCAGCGCGTCCAGGGTGCGCCGGGTGGCGTCGCCGCCCGGGTCGACGTGCCCGGTGTAGGTCTCCACGATGTTCACCCCGCACACGGTAGTCGTTTCGCTCCAACCGGTTCCACCCGCACAAGCGCGCGCCCGCGGCTCCACGTACGCTCACGGCAAGCCCCCGCCAGCCGACCTCAGGACGACCGTGCCCACCTCCCCGACGCCGCGCCGGATCAGCTGGGACCTCCTCCGCGTCGTCGCCGTCCTCGCGGTGATCCTCGGGCACGTCACGCACCAGGGGGCGCTCCTGCACCCCGAGCTCACGGGGTACCCCTTCCGGGTGACAGCGCAGTTCGGCGCCGCGATCCTGCTGGTGATCTCCGCCTTCTTCGTTTGCGCGAGCCTCCGCAAGGGCAATCCGCGCCGGTGGCTGTGGAACCGCGTCGCGCGCCTCGTGCCGGCCTACCTCGTCGCCGTCCTGGTGACCTACGTCGTGACGCGGTGGGCCGCCATCTCCTTCAGCGGCCTGCCCTACCCGCCGGGTGTCCTCGGGTTCCTCTTCGGCGTGCCGCAGGGGCTGCCGGCCAACCCGTCGCCGTGGTACATCCCGACCGGGCTCGACCTGGTCGCCAACCTCGGCATGGTGCAGGAGTGGGGCGTGCGCTCGGAGACGTTCTACTACCTCGACGGCTCCTACTGGACGCTGCCGGTGCAGCTGCTGGCCTTCACCGGCGCGGCCCTGCTCTGGCCACGCTCGTGGCGCACCCACCGGCTGACCGTCGCCCTGCTCTGGGCGCTGATCCTGGTCCCGCTCGCGCTCCGCTTCCTCGTCTTCGCGCCGGGGACGGCGAGCCCGGTCGTCGAGACCTTCTACTACGGCCTGGGCCTGCACCGGCTGCACGTCTTCGCCATCGGCGTCGCGCTGTGGCTCTGGTCGCAGTGGCGGCTCAGGACGTGGCACGCCGCGCTGTTCGTCGTCGCCGCGGTCGCCGCGCAGGACCTGCAGGTCTTCCCGTTCCACGTCGCGCTGCCGCAGGACGCCCTGCGCTGGCCGTCCACGATCGGGTTCGCCGTGCTGCTCTTGCTCGTCTGCCTGGCTGCCCGCGGCCCGGACTGGCGGTTCCCCGGGCTGGCGAGGATCGCCCCGGCCGTCACCTGGCTCGCGGGCATCTCGTATGGTCTTTATCTGGTGCACCAGGAACTGGGTTACGTCCTGGCCCGCGCCCTGCTCGACGCCGGCCTGCCCGGCTGGTTGCGGCTCCCGGTGGTCGTCGGCGCCGCCGTGCTGGCGGGCTGGGCGGTCACCGCGGGGGTCGAACGGCCGGTCCACCGGTGGCTCACCACCCGCCGGAAGCCGGAAGAACCGCAGGTCAAGGACGCGGAGCCAGTTTCTGTCGGTGGTGGCTCGTAGCATGGAGAGGCCGCCCGTGCAGCCTCCTCTCCGGGCCGGCGACCGCAGCTGAGAATGACACTGAAGGGACCCTGGCGTGGCTGATCGCCTCGTTGTTCGCGGCGCCCGCGAGCACAACCTCCGCGGCGTTGATCTCGACCTGCCCCGCGACAGCCTGATCGTTTTCACCGGTCTGTCCGGGTCCGGGAAGTCGAGCCTCGCCTTCGACACCATCTTCGCCGAAGGGCAGCGGCGCTACGTCGAGTCGCTCTCGGCGTACGCCCGCCAGTTCCTGGGGCAGATGGACAAGCCGGACGTCGACTTCATCGAGGGCCTCTCGCCCGCGGTGTCGATCGACCAGAAGTCCACCTCGCGCAACCCGCGCTCGACCGTCGGCACGATCACCGAGGTCTACGACTACCTGCGCCTGCTCTACGCGCGGGCCGGCAAGGCGCACTGCCCCAAGTGCGGCGAGCCGATCAGCAAGCAAACCCCGCAGCAGATCGTCGACCAGGTGCTGGAGATGGACGAAGGCGTCCGCTTCCAGGTGCTCGCGCCGGTGGTGCGCGGGCGCAAGGGCGAGTACGTCGACCTGTTCGAGAACCTGCAGCAGCAGGGCTACGCGCGCGTGGTCGTCGACGGCACGGTCCACGCGCTCACCGACCCGCCGAAGCTGAAGAAGCAGGAAAAGCACCAGATCGGCGTGGTGATCGACCGGCTGAGCGTGAAGTCGAGCTCGCGCCAGCGGCTCACCGACTCGGTCGAGACGGCGCTGCGGCTGGCCGACGGCCTGATCGAGCTCGAGTTCGTCGACCTGCCCGAGAACGACCCGCACCGGATCCGCGGCTTCTCCGAGAACCTGGCCTGCCCCAACGGCCACCCGCTGGCCATCGAGGACCTCGAGCCCCGCTCGTTCTCCTTCAACTCGCCCTACGGCGCCTGTCCCGAGTGCACCGGCATCGGCATCCGCAAGGAGGTCGACCCGGAGCTGGTGGTCCCGGACGACGAGCTGTCCCTCGGCGAGGGCGCGATCGCGCCGTGGTCGGGCGGGCAGAGCGCGGACTACTTCATCCGGCTGCTGGAGTCGCTGTCGGAGACCATCGGCTTCCGGATGGACACGCCGTGGCGCCGCCTGCCCGCGCGCGCCCAGAAGGCCGTCCTGCACGGCGTCGACGAGCAGGTGCACGTCCGCTACAAGAACCGCTACGGCCGCCAGCGGTCGTACTACGCGGCCTTCGAGGGCGTCATCCCGTTCCTCGAGCGGCGCCAGGAGCAGACCGAGTCCGAGTACATGCGCGAGCGGTACGAGGGCTACATGCGCGAGGTGCCGTGCCCGGCCTGCCAGGGCACCCGGCTCAAGCCGGAGATCCTCGCCGTCACGCTGGCGCACAAGTCCCGCGGTGACATGTCGATCGCCGAGGTCTGCGCGCTCTCCATCGCGGAGGCGTCGCAGTTCCTCGACGAGCTGGAGCTCGGGCAGCGCGAGTCGATGATCGCCGGCGCGGTGCTCAAGGAGATCCAGGCCCGCCTGCGCTTCCTGCTCGACGTCGGCCTGACCTACCTCTCGCTCGACCGCGCGTCGGCCACTCTTTCGGGTGGTGAAGCGCAGCGCATCCGGCTCGCGACGCAGATCGGGTCCGGGCTGGTCGGCGTGCTGTACGTGCTCGACGAGCCGTCGATCGGCCTGCACCAGCGCGACAACCACCGCCTGATCGAGACGCTGACCCGGCTGCGGAACCTGGGCAACACGCTGATCGTCGTCGAGCACGACGAAGACACGATCCGCTCGAGCGACTGGGTGGTCGACATCGGCCCGGGCGCGGGTGAGCACGGCGGCCACATCGTCCACAGTGGACCGTACAAGAAGCTGCTGAAGAGCAAGGAGTCCCTGACCGGGCAGTACCTGTCCGGGCGGCGCAAGATCGAGGTGCCGGCGATCCGGCGGCCGATCGACAAGAAGCGGCAGCTGACCGTCGTGGGCGCGCGCGAGCACAACCTGCGCGGGCTGGACGTCTCGTTCCCGCTCGGCGCCCTGGTCTCGGTCACCGGTGTCTCGGGTTCGGGCAAGTCGACGCTGGTGAACGACATCCTGGCGACCGTGCTGGCGAACAAGCTCAACGGCGCCCGCCAGGTGCCGGGCCGCCACACCCGCGTGAACGGCCTGGGCAACGTCGACAAGCTGGTGCGGGTCGACCAGTCGCCGATCGGGCGGACCCCGCGCTCCAACCCGGCCACCTACACGGGTGTCTGGGACCACGTGCGCAAGCTGTTCGCCGCGACGACCGAGGCGAAGGTCCGCGGCTACCAGCAGGGCCGGTTCTCGTTCAACGTCAAGGGCGGCCGCTGCGAGGCGTGCGCCGGCGACGGCACGATCAAGATCGAGATGAACTTCCTGCCGGACGTCTACGTCCCCTGCGAGGTCTGCAAGGGCGCGCGGTACAACCGGGAAACCCTCGAGGTGCACTACAAGGGCAAGACCGTCTCGGACGTGCTCGACATGCCCATCGAGGAGGCGGCGGAGTTCTTCGAGCCGATCAAGGCCATCCACCGCCACCTGCAGACGCTGGTGGACGTCGGCCTCGGCTACGTCCGGCTCGGCCAGCCCGCGCCGACGCTGTCGGGCGGTGAGGCGCAGCGCGTCAAGCTGGCCAGCGAGCTGCAAAAGCGCTCGACGGGCAAGACGGTGTACATCCTCGACGAGCCGACGACCGGCCTGCACTTCGAGGACATCAACAAGCTGATCGGCGTGATCAACGGCCTGGTCGACAAGGGCAACTCGGTGATCGTGATCGAGCACAACCTCGACGTGATCAAGACGTCCGACTGGATCATCGACATGGGCCCGGAGGGCGGCAACGGCGGCGGCACGATCGTCGCCGAGGGCACGCCGGAGCACATCGCGAGCGTCGAGGAGAGCTACACGGGCGAGTACCTCCGCCACGTCCTCGCGCCCGAGTAACGGCTCACCGCTCCTCCCCGGTGGTCTGGTGGACCACCGGGGAGAGCGGGCCGTAGTGCAGCGTCCGGAGCCGGTAGGCCGAGCCCTCCTCGCCCGGGAGCACGGACAGCACGCACGTCGTGGTGTCCGGGTCGGTTACTTCGACCGGGTCGTAGTCCGGCGCGCCCGGCCGCCGGATCTCCAGGAGGAAGCCGGCTTCGTCGGTCGAGCGGTCGGTCCACGTGAACGTCACCGTGTCGCCGGACGTCACCTCGTGCAGCTCGGCCGAGACCGGGCCGGTGAACGGCTGCTCCCGGTAGTAGAACGGCGTCCGGGGGATCAGGTCCGGGTGGTGGTAGCTCGTCGTGTGGGCGGGGAGGAACCGCAGCGTCGTCCACGGCCCCGCGGGGTCGTTCGCGTACTCGACGCGGTGGCCTGCCCCATCGTCCGGCCACGTCAACACCACGTCGGTCGGTGACGTCAGCGAAGCGGTGAACGAGGGTGGCGGCGCGGCGGCGGAACAGCCCGCGGCCAGCAGCGCCACGAGGAAGAGGGGTTTCACGGACACGGCGGCTCCCGAGGTGAAGCGGGGGCGGCGGCGAACGTGATCAGCTTAGGAACCGGCCCGCACGGCGACAAGGTCGTGCCGATCACCGGAACGCACCAATCCGGCGCCGGACCGGCACCGAATCGCGCGAAACCCCGCTGAACCGTTTCCCGCAACCGTCCGTGTCTCAGGTGTCGAGGTCCGCCGGACGGCGGTGCCGCCCTCACCGAGGAGAGAACGTCATGAACCGTATCCGGACGGCCAGTCTGTGCGCCGCCGCGATCGCCGTCGTCGCACCCCTGTCGGCCTGCGGCGACATGGCTTCCGCGGGGGCCGGGAATCCGGACCACGGCCAGCCCGGGCACGTGATGCTCGCCGCGACGCAGGTCGCGGGGGTCGGGACGGTCGTCACCGACGCCGCGGGCAAGACGCTCTACCGGTTCGACAAGGACATGGCGACGCCGCCGATGACCCACTGCGACGGCGAATGCGCCACGACCTGGCCGCCGGCGCTGGCCGGGGAGGGCTCGCCGATGCTCGAGGGCATCCAGGACAGCCAGGTCGGCACGGTGGCGCGGCCGGACGGCAGCAAGCAGCTCACGCTCAACGGCTGGGCGCTGTACGAGTTCTCGGGCGACAAGGCCCCCGGGCAGATGAACGGCCAGGGTGCCAACGGCACCTGGTTCGCCGTCGCTCCGGACGGCTCCAAGATCACCGCGGGCGCCCAGGGGCAGCCCGCGGCCGGTGGCTCCGGCTACTGAAACCGACGGTTTCCGGGCAGAACGAGGAAGGACGGGCAGCCGATGAACACCATGGTCGCGCTGCGCTCGACGCACGCACCGCCGGTGGAGCTGAGGGTTGCACTACTGTCCTCGACGACTCAGAACACCGTCGGGAGGACGAGGGTGGCCATAGGAGGCAGGCGGCCTAAGAAGGCCAAAGGCGAAGACCTGATTCGGCAGCTTTACGCCGAGCACGGCCGGAGCCTGCTGGCCTACGCGACGAGGCTGACCGGTGATCGGGCGGCAGCCGAGGACGTGGTCCAGGAGACGCTGGTACGAGCGTGGAAACACGCGGACGACCTGCAGAACGACGGGAAGGGCTCGGTGCGCGGCTGGTTGCTGACCGTCGCGCGCAACCTGGTCACCGACCGGGCACGTGCCCGGGCGGCCCGGCCACAGGAGGTGGCCGAACCGGCCGAAGGCGTGCCGACGCCGGCCGTCGAGCGAGATCACGCCCAGGGCGTGGTCGACTCGATGACGGTGCTCGGCGCGATGGACGGCCTTTCTAACGAGCACCGAGAGGTCCTGGTGGAGATCTACTACCGGGGACGGACGGTGGCCGAAGCGGCGAGAACACTGGGCGTCGCACCGGGTACCGTGAAATCAAGGTCGTACTACGCACTGAGAGCACTGAGAGCAGCGATGATTTCGAGCGGAACGGAGGTGGCGCGATGAACTCGGTCGACGAGAGTCACACGCAGCTCGGCGCGTACGCCCTCGGCGCGCTCGATCCCGGGGAGGCGGCCGACTTCGAGCGGCGGCACCTGCAGACCTGCGCGCAGTGCCGGTTCGACCTGAACGAGCTCGTGGCGTTGCGCGAGTCGCTCGACGAGGTACCGCCCGAGGCGTTCCTCGACGGGCCGCCCGAAGGCGGGGATCTGCTGCTGCAGAAGACCCTGCGGCGGGTGCGCGACGAAGAAGAGGCGGCACCGGTCCGCTCGGGCGGTTCGTCACGGCGGGGCCTGGCCCTGGTCGCGGCGGCGGTGCTCGTCGTGGCCGCGCTCGGCGGCGGGATCCTCGTGGGACGGCAGACGGCGCCGGAGACCGGCATCGCCGCTCCGGCACCGCTACCGGACTCGCCTCCGGGCACGAAGAGCGTCGAAGGGCGCGACCCGACGACCGGGGTGCAGCTGGCCGCTTCGGTGAGCCCGTTCGCCGGCTGGGTCCGGGTCAACGTCGCCGTGAAGGGCGTCAAGGCCGGGGAACAGTGCCTGCTGCAGGTCGTCACGAAGGACGGCCAGGCGGTCACCGCCGGCAGCTGGAAAGTGTCGGAGAAGTGGGAGAGCCAGGGCTTCTCGCTCGACGGGTCCGCGCTGGTCGCGCCCGACGACGTGAAGTCGGTCGACATCGTCACGGTGGACGGCCGGAAGCTGGTCTCGGCCCAGGTGTGAGGCCGTGACGGGCGCGCGCTACCGGTTCAGCAGCACGTGGCTGCTGCCCGGTGCCGCGCCCGAGCGGGTGTTCGGCGCGGTCACCGACCTCGCCGGCTACCCGCGGTGGTGGTCGGACGTCCGCAGGGTGCGCCGGGTGGACGACGACACCGCCGAGCTGATCTGCCGGTCCCGCCTTCCGTTCCGCCTGGTCGTCCGGATGCACCGGGAGCACCAGGACGAGCGAGCGGGCCTGATGCGGGTCCGGTTGAGCGGCGACCTGGACGGGGTGCTGGCCGGAGCGGTCCGCGCGGCGGGCGCGGACACGCTCCTGGAGATCACCCAGGACGTCCAGGCTCGCAAGGAGCTGCTGCGGCGGCTCGACGCGGTGGCCCGGCCGCTGTTCCGCGCGAACCACGCGCTGATGATGCGGCGGGGCCACCGCGGCCTTTCGGCCTACCTGGCGTGATCGAAGCCGGAACTCACGTGATCGAAGCCGGAACTCGCGTGATCAGAGCCGGAACTGGCGAGTTACGGCTCTGATCACGCCAGTTACGTGCCTGATCACGCGGGTTACGGGCCGGGTCACGCCTGGCCGGCGACGCAGACCTCGGGCTCGGGCGCCGGAGCGGTCGGGCGGGGACGGCGGGCCAGCACCAGGCCGCCCAGGGCCACCGCCGCGATCAGGAAGCCCGCGCTGACCCCGTACGCCAGCCGGAACCCCGACGCCAGCGCCTCGCGGTGGTCCAGCCCGCCGAGGCTCGCCGTGCGGGACGCGGCCACCGAAGCCAGCACCGCGGTACCCAGCGCCGCGCCGACCTGCTGGGTCGTGTTGATCAGGCCGGACGCCACGCCCGCGTCCTCGGCGGCGACGTCCGACATCGCCAGCCCCATCAGCGCCGGGATCGCCGCACCCGCGCCGAGGCCCATCAGCAGCAGCGGCGGCAGGATGCCCGTGAAGTAGCCGCCGGACACCTGCGTCAGCAGCAGCAAGCCCACGATCACCAGGCCCAGGCCGGACAGCAGCACCGTCCGCGGCCCGAACCGCGATGCCAGCTTCTCCGCGAAGCCCAGTGACGCCACCGCGATCACCAGCGGCACCGGCAGGAACGCGACGCCGGTCCGCAGCGCGTCGAGGCCCAGCACCTGCTGCAGGTACAACGCCGTCACGAACTGGAAGCCCAGCATCCCCGCGACCATCAGCACCATCACCACGTTCGCGCCGGTGACCGCCCGGATCCGGAACAGCCGCAGCGGTAGCAACGGCGTGCGTGCTTTCGCCTGCCGCACCACGAACGCGGCCAGCAGCACCGCGGCCGCGGCCAGCGCACCCCAGGCGGAGGAGGAAATCCCGTACACGCCGAGCATCACCGCAGCGGTGACCAGCACCGCGCCGAGGACGTCCAGGCCGGCCCGCAGGCCCGGGCCGCGGTCGGCCTCGACCACGCGGACCGCCAGCACCAGCGCGACCACGCCGATCGGCAGGTTGACGTAGAACGTCCAGTGCCAGCTCAGCGCCTGCGTCAGCGCGCCGCCCGCGATGAGCCCGATGGACGCGCCCGCGGCCTGCGTGAAGCTGTAGACGCCGATCGCGCGAGCCCGGGCCCGCGGCTCGGGGTACATCGTGACGATCATGCCGAGCACGACGGCCGACGCGAGCGCGCCGCCGACGCCCTGCGCGAACCGCGAGACGACGAGGACGCCCGCGTCCGAAGCCAGGCCCGCGACCAGGGAAGCGAGAGTGAACAGGCCGAGCCCGCCGAGGAAGACGCGGCGGCGGCCGAGCAGGTCGCCGAGGCGGCCGGAGATCAGGAGCAGGCCGCCGAAGGCGACCAGGTACGCCGTGACGACCCAGGCGAGGCCGGCGGGCGTGAAGCCGAGGTCGGCCTGGATCGCGGGCAGCGCCACCGCGACGATGCTGCTGTCGAGCACGACCATCAGCGACGCGGCGCACAGCACCGCCAGCGCGAGGCCGCGGGAGCGGATGGGATGGTTCTCGGCCACGTTGTTGTCGAGCACAGTAGGCCCCTCCAGTCGAGCGTTCCCCCTGGTAGTTGCCAGGGCACTTCTTGTAACAGTGCCCATCATGTGTGACCATGGGTGCGCCGGGAAGGAGGCACTTTCATGTCCCAGGGGAACATCGATGTACCTGTCCAGGTCACCGAGATCGACCCGGAAAAACTCGATGTCTGCACGGTGCTGGAGGTCATCAACCGGATCAGCGGCAAGTGGGCGATCGGCATCCTCCTGGAGGCCATCCGCGGCCCGGTGCGGTTCACGGAACTCGAGCGCGCGGTCAACGGGATCAGCCGCCGGATGCTGACGCTGACGCTGCGCAACCTCGAGCGCGACGGCCTGCTGGAGCGCACGATCTACCCGACGGTCCCGCCGCGCGTGGAGTACGAAGCCACGTCGATGGCGAAGGAGCTGTACCAGTCGCTGAGCGGCCTGCTCGGCTGGGCGGAGCGGCACCGCGAGGACATCACCGCGGCGCGCGTCGTCTACGACGGGCACGCCGCCTGCTGACGCGGACATGGAAACGGGCCGCGGTGCGAAGTCGGGGAACTCGCACCGCGGCCCGCGTGGTTCGTGCTCAGCGGGGGCGTGAGCACGAACGGGTGGGGGTTACCTCGCGGGTTCCTTGACGGCGTCGTCCATGTCGTCGGTCCCGGCCGCGTGGCTGTGCTCATCGAGCATCGTGGCTTCGTCGAAGGGTTCCTGCCCGGCGAAGACGCGGTGCGCCTTCTCGCGGTCGAACTCCTTCGTCCAGTTTCCGATGAGGACGGTCGCGACGGCGTTGCCCGCGAAGTTCGTCAGCGCGCGGGCTTCCGACATGAACCGGTCGATGCCGAGGATGAAGCCGACGCCGTTGAGCAGCTCCGGCCGGTGCGACTGCAGGCCGCTCGCCAGGGTCGCGATGCCCGAGCCGCTGACGCCCGCCGCACCCTTGGACGCGATGATCATGAACGCCAGCAGGCCGATCTGCTCACCGATCGACAGCGGTTCGTCCTGCGCGGCGGCGATGAACAACGTCGCCATGGTCAGGTAGATCGCCGTGCCGTCCAGGTTGAACGAGTAGCCCGTCGGGACCGTGATGCCGACGACGGACTTGCTCACGCCGACGTGCTCCATCTTCGCGATCAGCCGCGGCAGCGCCGACTCCGACGACGACGTCGACAGGATCAGCAGGAACTCGCGGCCGAGGTAGCGCAGCAGGTTCCAGATGAACACGCGGGCGCCGAGCCACAGCACGATCCCGAGGATCACGAACACGAACACCAGGCAGGTCGCGTAGAACCCGATCATGATCACCGCGAGGCTCTTCAGCGCGGCCCAGCCGGTCGCGCCGACCACCGCGGCGATGGCGCCGAACGCGCCGATCGGGGCGGCCCACATGATCATCGCCAGGATCCGGAAGACCAGCCGCTGGATGTGCTCGATGCCGCGCAGGATCGGCGCGCCCTTCGGGCCCAGCTTCTGCAGTGCGAACCCGACGAGCAGCGCGACCAGCAGGGTCTGCAGGACCTCGCCTTCGGTGAAGGCGGAGACGAGCGTCTTCGGGATGATGCCGAGCAGGAAGTCGACGGGGCCTTCGGCGCCACCGGCGGACTTCTGGACGCTCTTCACGTCGGCCGGGTTGAGGTGCAGGCCGGTGCCCGGGTGCAGGATGTTGCCGACGACCAGGCCGATCGCCAGGGCGAAGGTCGACATGATGATGAAGTAGAACAACGCCATCAGACCGACTTTGCCGACCTTGGCCGCCTTCGCGACCGAGCCGACGCCGATGACGATGGTGCAGAAGATGATCGGCGTGATCATCATCTTGATCAGGTTGACGAAGCCGTCGCCGAGGGGCTTGAGGCCCTTGGCGAAGCCCGGGAAGAGGAAGCCCACCAGGATCCCGAGCGCGACCGCGACGATCACGGCCAGGTACAGGTAGTGGGTCTTGTCCCGCTTGCGCGGGGTCTCCTCGGTCGTCGGTGGGGTCGGCACCGTTGCCTCCAGCTCAGGGGTGTTCCAGGTTGCGGCACACTGTAGGCCCACTCGGGTGACCCGGCTCACTTGTGTTCATTGAGTTCGCACGATGATCGCACCGTCCCGTTCGGACACCCGGGTGCCGGTGTGCTGGTATGAGGAGGTGCCCCCGACGATGCGGTCCCGCTGGAGCCTGGCGCGCCAGCTGCTCGTGCTGCAGCTGGCGGTGCTCTGCGTGCTCGCCGGCGCCGGGATCACGTTCGCCTACCTCGACGCGCGGCGGGCGGTCGACGAGAACGCGCGCGACCAGGTCCGCGCGATCGCCTTGGCGGTGGCGGACGCGCCCACTGTCGCCGCCGCGACGGCCACGGCGAATCCGAGCGCCACGCTGCAGCCGTTCGCGTTGCAGGTGCAGGCCCACACGCACGTCGACTTCATCACGATCATGAGCCCGGCCGGGATCCGCTACACCCACCCGAACCCGGCGCTGATCGGCCAGCACTACATCGGCACCATCGAGCAGGCGCAGCGCGGACAGGACTACACCGAGACCTACACGGGCTCGCTCGGCCCGTCGGTGCGCACGGTCGTCCCGGTGTTCGGCCCGGGGCACCGGGTGGTCGCGCTGGTCGCCGTCGGGATCATCGTCACGGCGATCTCGGCGGAGCTGCGCGAGCGGCTGTGGCCGCTGTTCGGCGTCGCCGGCGGAGTGCTGCTGGTCGGGGCGCTGGGCGGCTGGCTGATCAGCGCCCGGCTGCGGCGCCAGACCCGCGGGGTCGCGCCGGACGAGCTGAGCAACCTCTTCGAGTACCACGAAGCCGTGCTGCACTCGGTCCGCGAGGGCGTGCTGCTCGTCGGCCGGGACGGGCGCATCGGCCTGTGCAACGACGGCGCGCGCGCCCTCCTCGGCCTCGACGCCGATCCGGTCGGGCGCGAACTGGCGTCGCTGGGCCTGCCGGCCGAGCTGGCGGAGGCGTTCACGTCGGCGGAGAACCGCGCCGAGGAACTGCACCTGACCGACGCCCGCGTGCTCCTGGTCAGCACGACCGCGGTCCGCATGGGCGGCCGCTCGCAGGGCACCGTCGTCGTCCTGCGCGACCACACGGAACTGCAGGCGCTGACCGGCGAACTGACCACCGCCCGCGGTCTCGCGGAGGCCCTGCGGTCGCAGGCGCACGAGGCGGCGAACCGGCTCCACACCGTCGTTTCGCTGGTGGAGATCGGCCAGCCGGAGCAGGCAGTCGAGTTCGCGACGGCCGAGCTCGCGCTCGCCCAGGAGCTGACCGACCGCGTCGTCGGGGCCGTCGCCGAGCCGGTGCTCGCCGCGCTGCTGCTGGGCAAGGCCGCCGAAGCGAGCGAGCGCGGGGTCGAGCTGACGATCACGCCGGACACGGTGATCGACGACGTCTCGCTCGGCGTCGCGGCCCGCGACCTGGTGACCATCCTCGGCAACCTGATCGACAACGGCATCGACGCGGCCGTGCGCGGGCACGGCAAACCGGCCGTGGTCGTCACGGCCCGCGCCGACCCGGGGGAGTTGCTGCTGCGCGTCGCCGACACCGGCCCCGGCGTCCCCGAGGACGCCGACGTCTTCCGCCGCGGCTGGTCGACGAAAGCCGGGGACGGCCACGGGCTCGGCCTGGCGCTGGTCGGCCAGGCGGTCCGCCGCTACGGCGGCACGGTCGACGTCGGGCACGACGGCGGCGCGGTGTTCACCGTGCGGCTGCCGCGGCAGGAGGCGGCTTCGTGATCCGGGTCCTGGTGGTGGAGGACGAGCCGGTGGCCGCCGAGGCGCACCGCGTCTACGTCGAGCGGCTGTCCGGGTTTTCGGTGGCCGGCGTCGTGCATTCCGGCGGCGACGCGCTGCGGTTCTGCGAGCGCGAGCCGGTCGACCTGGTGCTGCTGGACTTCTACCTCCCCGACACGCACGGGCTGGCGGTGTGCCGCTCCCTGCGCGCGGCCGGCCTGCCGATCGACGTCATCGCGGTGACGTCGGCGCGCGACCTCGGCCTGGTGAAGGCCGCGGTGTCGGTGGGGGTGGTGCAGTACCTGCTGAAGCCGTTCACGTTCGCCACCCTGCGCGAAAAGCTGGAGCGCTACCGGGAGTTCCGCGACGCGTCGGGCGAGGTGACCGGCCAGGCCGAGATCGACCGGGCCCTCGGCGCGCTGCGCACGACGGAACAGCCGCCGCTGCCGAAGGGGATGAGCGTCCAGACCCTGGAGGCGATCACGGACGCGTTGTCCGGAGCCGCGGAAGGGCTGTCGGCGGGGGCGGCGGCGAGCGCGATCGGGGCGTCCCGCGTGACGGCGCGCCGGTACCTGGAGTACTTGGCGGACAACGGAATGGCGCACCGCGAGCCGCACTACGGCCAGGTCGGACGGCCCGAAGTCTGGTACCGGCTGACTCGCGTATAACGACTTACAAGCGGTCGGTCAGGAGCTGCGCCAGCGTGGTGTAGACCTTGTCCGCGAAGGGGCGGATGTAGAGCTCGGCCAGCCGGGTCTGGCCGTGGGACTTCTTCACCACCAGCACCAGGACGTCGCTCGAGTTGGTGCCGTCCAGCGAGCAGGTGCGGGTGGTGCCGGCCACTCCGCCGATCGGGTTCGCCGGGCCCTTGCAGTCTTTGGTCCACGCGGTGACCAGTGAGGAGACCTGCCCGGTGCCCGGGACGACGGTGACGAACAGGTCGAGCAGCTGCCGGCCGCCGGTCCGGCTGGCGTAGTTGCAGTGGTAGGTCGTGGCGTCGTACTGAGTGGTCTTCGCCTCCTCGACCGCGTAGGCGTCCAGGACGACGCCCATCGTGTCGCTCGACTCGGTCACGCCCAGGAAGGGGCAGGCCGAGGTCACCTTGGCCGGTGAGTGCGGCGGCGGTGGCTGCGGCGTGGTCGGCGGTTGCGAGCCCGGCCCCGGGCCCAGTGCGGGCGCGTCCGACGACGGCCCGGTCGTCGGCGGCTTGGCCGAAGCCGAAGCCGCCGTGGTGCTCGCGACCGGAGCCGGCGTCGAGCACGCCGTCACCACCGCCAGCGCACCCACCGACAGCAGGATTCCCCCTCGATTCCCCATTTCGGGAGGATAGCCCGACTTCCGGCGGTTCCGGCCGCTTTTCGGGTGCGCTAGACCGGGACCATGTCGAAATGGGCCGGATTAGTCGCAGCGCTGCTGATCACCGCCGGGGTCGCCACACCCGCACAAGCCGAAGAGCCCGCCGCCACCGTCACCGACGTCCAGGTGACCGGACCGGTCGCGCAGCGGTTCAACCTCGTCGTCCTCGGGGACGGCTACACCGCCGCCGAACAGCCCAAGTTCTTCGCCGACGTCCAGCGGCACGTCAGTACCCTGTGGTCGCTCGAGCCGTTCAAGTCCTACCGCAGCTACTTCAACGTCTACGCCGTGTCGATCGCCTCGCCCGAGTCCGGTGTGGACTGTGACTCCTCGCTCGACGCGCCCCGCCGCGACACCCCGCTGAACATGGGGTTCTGGGGCGGCTGCAACGCCGCGAGCGTCCAGCGCCTCCTGACCGTCGACGACGACGCGGCGCAGCGGTACGCCGACCGCGTGCCCGGCACCACCCGGGCCAACCGGCAGATCCTCGCCCTCGCCAACAGCGGCACCTACGGCGGCGCGGGCGGCACCTACGCGACGGCGTCCGGCGGGAACGCGCTTTCCGCCCTGATCTCCCCGCACGAGCTGGGCCACTCGCTCGGCGGTCTCGACGACGAGTACGACTACTACGCCCGCAACGTCCCGGGCGGCGCGTACGAAGGCGGCGAGCCCGACTCGATCCACCACACCGTGCTGACCACGCGGCAGATGCGCGACCAGCACGCGAAGTGGTATCGCTGGCTGGGCGAACCCAGCGAGTCGGGCGGCACGATCGGCCGTTTCGAAGGCGGGCTCTACACCCAGACCGGCGTCTGGCGGCCGAGCCGGCATTCGATGATGAAGACCCTCGGCTACGCCTTCGACCAGGTCGGCCGCGAACGGATGACGCAGCGCATCTCGGCGAAGGTGCCGCTCATCGGCGGCGGCACCCCGGCCGGCACGCTCGGCGCCGACCGCGTCGTGTGGGTGCGGCCGATGCACCCGGTGAGCCACCGCCTCGACGTCACCTGGACCCTCGACGGCGCCCCCCTGCACGGCGCCGACGCGCTCGACTTGCGCCAGGCGCACGTGAAGCCGGGGAAGCACACGCTGATCGCGAAGGTGACCGACCCGACGCCGTTCGTCCGCGACCCGGCCGCGCGGCCGGCGGCGACCCGCACGTGGACCGTCGACACGTCGGTGACCACCCCGCCCGCCGGCGGCCCGGCGGTGGTGGCGTCAACGCCTACCGCTCTGCCCGTCGGCGGGCACGACGTCGTCTACGTCGAAACCGGGGAGCCGACGGGGTCGATCCCGCAGGTCCGCTGGGCCCTCGACGGGAAGCCGGCCGGGAGTGGGCCCGACTTCGCCCTCGACGAGGCACGCGGAACGCACACGCTCACCGCGACGACCGGCGGCACGACGCTGACCTGGACGGTCGACGCGGCCGGCCCGACGACCACGGCGGAGCTGCCCGCCGCGAGGGACAACGTCTTCCACGGCTCGTTCACCATGCGGCTGACGGCATCCGACGGGATGCCGGAGTTCCGCGTGGACGGCGACGGCTGGCACAAGTACTACGGCTGGCCGACGGACCCCAACGCACCGTACGTGTTCACGGCGCGCGGCACGGAGATCGACGGCTTGGCGTACGGCAACCTCGGTTCGGGCGGGCTGACGGTGTCACCGTTCGCGACGCGCACGGCGGGCTACGGCAGCCACCGCATCGAGTACCGCTCGATCGACGCGGCGGGCAACATCGGCCCGACGCGCTCGTTCGTGGTGACGCTCAAGCCGTGATCTGCGCGGCCGGTCAAGTACAACGAGCATCAGGGACCAGAGCTCGTCCGTGCACTGGAAATGGAAGCTCAGCGCTGCCGCGCCGGCCCGGCCCAAGTCGGCAGGATTCCGGCAATGTCGGGTTCCCGGCTGATGTCTTCGGCGAGCGCAGGTTTCGTGGCCTCTCCGGAGGTGTCTTGAATGAGTCATTCAGGACCTCCCAAGACCTGAATGACTCATTCAAGACGTTTGCCCAGGGCACCACGCCCCCTCGACCGGCACCAGGGGCAGCCAGGCCGGGCGACTTTGCCGGAACCCTGGCCTAAGTCGGTGGGTCGGGGTGGGGGTATTCGTGGACAAGGGCGCGGATGTCGTAGACGGGTTCGTCGGTCGCGGCCCATTTGGCGCGGATGCGGTCGAGGTAGGAGCGGACGGTGGGGATGGCGATGCCGAGGCGACGGGCGGTGGCGGCCAGTGTGCTACCGGTGCCGTAGAGGTAGAGGACCTGGAGTTCTTGCGGGGACAGTTCGGGTGGGTCGTCGTTGATGAGGGTCATGAGTTCGGTGGTCAGCGCCAGGTGTCCGGTGTGGACGGTGCGGATGGCGTCGACGAGTTTGTCGGCATCGTCGTCTTTGATGAGGTAGCCGGAGGCGCCGGCGCGGATGGTGGCGCGGATGTGGCGGCGGTCGCCGTGCACGGAGATGACCAGGACGGCGGTGCCGGTGGCGCGCAGGGCGATGACGTTGGCGTCGGGGTGGGTGCCGTCCTCCAGTTGCAGGTCGAGCAGGACGACATCGGGGCCGTCGGCCTGGGCGGTGAGGTAGTCGGCGACGGTGGTGGCGGTGCGCACGAGGGTGATGTCGGTGGTGTCGGAGAGCAGGGCGCGTAGACCGGCGGGGACGAGTTTGTCGTTGTCGATGACGGCGATCCGGATCATGCCGGCCATCGCAGGTCGATGCGAGTGCCTTCGCCGGGGTGGCTGTCCACTGTGGCCGCCGCGCCGATCTCGGTCATCCGCTCGATGATCGAGTGCCGGATACCGTAGCCGAGATCGGTGGTCGCCGGGTCGAACCCCTTGCCTTGATCGACAATCGCCACCGTCACCACCGGCCCGGCCGCCCCGCCGTCCCCACTGGCCATGGCGGTGAGGCGGACGCGGGAGGTGCCGGCGTGCGCGGCGGTGTTGCTCAACGCTTCCGCGCTGGCCCGGCACAGAGCGGTGACGACCGCGGTGGGGAGGTCGTCGGGCAGGTTGGCGAAGTGGTACTCCACCCGCAACCCCAGGGCGGCGCTGTCGCCGCCGGCTTTCATCAACGCCAGGGAGAGGTCGGTGAGGGTACCGCCGGTTTCGTCGGGGGCGGCGCCACGCAGGATGGTGACGCTGACCGCGCAGTGCCGGCGCACCATGGGGTCGGGGTGGGCGGCGGGTCCGGGGCCGGCGATCATCGTCAGGATGCGCAGCGGCCCGTCGTGCAGGGCGCGGTAGCGGCGGACCTGCTCGCGAAAGTGCCGGGCGCGTTCCTCGGTGTGCGCGCGCTGGGCGGCGAGCCGTTCCCGTGCCGTGATCACCTGCGTGGTGGCGATGTCCACGTGGTGCACCGCCCGCCGCAACCGTTGGATGAACACCAGGCAGCAGGTGGCGGTGCCGACTTGCCAGCCGATCGTGCTGAGCAGCGAGGTGATGTCCCCGCCGCCGTCGGACAGCGGTGGCTGCCCGACGATGTAGGCGACGGCGAGCGCGGTACAGCCGGCCGCGGTGCCCCTGACCGACCCGCTGATGAGCGCGACGGCCACCGCGACACTCACCGTGATCGGCTCCAGATAGGAATTGGACACGTTCGAGAAAATCGGGTTGTCCACCGCCAGCGGCAGCACGATCATGGTGGCGACGGTGACCGTGACGTCCGCGACCAGCACCGCACTGGGCGCCGCAGCACCAGCGTGATCAGCACCGCGCTCCACCCGGCCAGAACCACGTACACGATGGTGGCCAGCGGAACCCGTGTGTAGGCGTGGCTCTGCGTGCCACCGACGATGCTCAGCGCGACCATGGCCAGGGTGGCCAGCCGGGACAGCACGACGACCGCGGCCACGATCCCCCGCACCTGCCGGTCCAGACCCGCCGCATCCGCGACGTCGACCTCAGCCTCGGCCACCGCCGCCTGCGTCGATGGCACTCCTCAGCATCTCCCGGTCCTGCTCGACCGGATACGCACCCGATCCACCCTGGCGCCTCGCCGACGCCACGTCCATGCCGCACTTGTGCGGCATGGACCGGTCCGGACGGGTCGCGCCAAGATCGGTGCCCAGCACTCTGCCAGTGGTGAATGACCTGAGCGGTCGTGACCGGCGCCACGGTCACCCTGATGGTTCCCTGCGCATTCTTGGTCACAGGAGGAAAGAGATGTTCATTCCTGCGCGCAAAGCGCGCGGTCCCGCCGAGGCATGCACGAGAATGCCGCGACTGCTGTCCATCGCGACGGTCGGCGCCGTTTCCATGGGTGCCGCGTTCGGCCTGACGCCGGCGGCGTCCGCGGATCCGCCGCCCGCCCAGCGGGTGAGCGTGGCGGTCGACATCGTCGGCGACTCGTACCTGGCCGGTGAGGGGGTCCGCGACACCTACATCGATCCGGCCGACCCGCGCCATCGATCCCTTGTGGCACCGGCGTTGCAGGCGCTGTCGCGGCTGCAGAGCGGCAACACCCGGCTGCTGGTGGACGCGAACGTCGTCGCGGCTTCCGGCGCGCAGACCACGGACTTCTTCGAAGCGCAGAAGGGACCGGACAACACCGTCGTCAACCCGCCGCAGCGCGACCAGGTCCGTCCCGGCGCCCAGCTCGTCATCGTGGGCTTCGGCGGCGATGACGCGCACCTGGCCACCGTGCTCGCCGACGTCCAGCGCGCCGCGAACGGACTGAACGTCGCGCTGGACAAGCAGATCAGGGACCTCGGTTCGCTACTGGACTGGACCTCGACGGACCAGGAGTACCTCGCCCAGGCCAAGTCGTGGGGGGCCGGCCCGGCGCCGCCCCCCGCCGCCCGGCGCCAACACGCCAGGGCCCGCACCGCCAGCCCCGCCCCCCCCCCCCCCCCCCGCCCGCCCCCCCCCCCCCCCCCCCCCC
>NZ_JAPZLD010000077.1:0-33821 GCF_030182635.1 Amycolatopsis ponsaeliensis | reverse complement strand
CGTGAGTGGGAAACAGGGTTAGAACCCTGTTTCCCACTCACGACCAGGTGTGTGCGTCAGGCGGGCAGGACCGCCGAGATCTCCGCGGCGGCCTCCGGGCCGAACGCGTCGCCGATGCGGGCCAGCGCGTCCGCGCGGTCGAACGTCCACTCCTGGGTGCCCACCGTCTCCAGCACCAGGACCGCGATCAGCGAGCCGAGCTGGGCCGCGCGCTCGACGTTCAAGCCGCCGTCGAGGCCCGCCAGGAAGCCCGCGCGGAAGCCGTCGCCGACGCCCGTCGGGTCGGCCTTCGCGCGCTCGGGGACCGCGCCGATCTGCAGGGCGATGCCCTCCTTGCCGACGATCTCGACGCCCTTCTCCCCCAGCGTCGTGATCCGCAGGCCGACCTGGTCGAGCACGTCGGACTCGGTCCAGCCGGTCTTCTGGAGCAGCAGCTCCCACTCGTAGTCGTTGCTGAACAGGTACTTCGCGCCGGCCACGAACTCGCGCGCCTGCTCGCCGGTCATGCGGGCCAGCTGCTGCGACGGGTCGACGGCGAAGGCGTACCCGCGCTGGCGGCACTCCTCGGCGTGGCGGACCATGCCCTCCGGGTCGTCCGGGCTGATCAGCACCAGGCTGAGCTCACCGGCGCGCTCGGCGATCGGCTGGAGCTCGATGTTGCGGGACTCGGTCATCGCGCCGGCGTAGAACGTCGCGATCTGGCAGAGGTCCTCGTCGGTCGTGCAGACGAACCGCGCGGTGTGCGCGACCTCGGAGACGTGCACCCCGGACGTGTCGACGCCGTGCCGCTCCAGCCAGGAGCGGTAGTCCGCGAAGTCGGCGCCCACGGCGCCCACGAGCACCGGCTGCACGCCGAGCACCCCGAGCCCGAAGGCGATGTTCGCGCCGATGCCGCCGCGGCGGACCACGAGGTCGTCGGCGAGGAAGCTCAGCGAGACCCGGTGCAGCTGCTCGGCGACCAGCTGCTCGGCGAACCTCCCCGGGAAATGCATGAGGTGGTCGGTCGCGATACTGCCGGACACCGCGATCCTGGCTTTGGCTGCCACCGGCTGCTCCTTATGTGGTCGACCTCACGGCAAAAGGCGCGAAGTTACCCCCGGGTCATGACCCGTCCGGGTAGTTCGCGCACGCCCAGCCGACACTACCGGCTGGTACTCCTTCTCCAGTCGACAGCGGATCAATAGCGTTACGAATCGTGAACGCCGTCACCGAACCCGAGACCCTGTCCGAGCTGATCGCCGACTGCGCGCTCATCCCGGCGACGCTCCAGGCGGAGAACCTGCCGCTGCCCCGCTCCGCGGCCGAGCCGTGGGAGGTCGACGAGGCGTGTCACGCGCAGGTCGCGGAGCTCGACGCCTACGTGTAGGCCACTAGAAACGTGAGAAGGCCCCGCCCTCCGGATCGGAGCGCGGGGCCTTCTGACGTGATGCCGAGACTCAGTGGAACGAGTCGCCGCAGGCGCAGGAGCCGGTGGCGTTCGGGTTGTCGATCGTGAAGCCCTGCTTCTCGATCGTGTCCACGAAGTCGATGACGGCTTCCGACACGTACGGCGCACTCATCCGGTCGACGGCGACCTTGAGGCCGTCGAAGTCGCGGAACAGGTCGCCGTCGAGCGAGCGCTCGTCGAAGAACAGCTGGTAGCGCAGGCCCGCGCAGCCACCGGGCTGGACGGCGATGCGCAGGTGCATGTCGTCGCGGCCCTCCTGCTCGAGCAGGGCCTTCGCCTTGGCAGCCGCGGTGTCGGTCAGCGTGACGCCGTGGGTCTCCTCGGCGGTCTCGGCCTGCGTCGCGCCGGCGTGCTCAGCGGTCGTCATGGCACTCCTCATAGGTTCGAACTCACTGCGGATACTCCTCGTGCTGACGTCTTCAACACCCGGAGCGCCCGATCTGTTCCCCCACCATGGTCGCACATCGATCGACCTGGTGAACGGCGGCGTGACGCCTGCAATACCCTGGTGACGTGAGGTTCCTGCGCCGAAGCACCACAGACACCGCCGCCGACGAGCCGGCCGCGACCGAATCCGTCGACGTCGGCGGCAAGTCGTTCACGCCGGGTAAGGGCAAGGCCACGCCCAAGCGGCGGGAGGCGGAGGCGAAGCGCCGGGGTCCGGTCGCGCCCCCGCCGACCACGATGCGTGAGGCGATGAAGCGCAACAAGGAGTTGCGCAAGTCGAACCCGCAGACCAAGGAAGACCGCCGGGCGGCGGCGAAGGCCCGCCGCGAAGCGATGATGCGGGGCGACGACAAGGCCCTGCTCCCGCGCGACCGCGGGCCGGTGAAGGCGTACGTCCGCGACCTGGTCGACTCGCGGCGCAACCTGCTCGGTCTCTTCATGCCGCTGGCGATCCTGGTGTTCCTGGCGCTGCTGGTGCCGCTGCCCCAGGTGCAGTCGTACATCACCCTGCTGTGCACGGCGATGCTGCTGGTGATGGCGATCGAGGGCTTCGTGAACGGGCGCAAGATCGCGAAGCTGGTCCGGGAGAAGTTCCCGAAGGAAGCGGTGAGCGGCCGGTCGATCGGCTGGTACGCGTTCGTGCGGGCTTCGCAGATCCGCAAGCTGCGGGTGCCGAAGCCGCGGCTGAAGCCCGGGGACCCGATCCCGAACTGAGCTGGTTTCGAGAAGCCGGGTGGAGCGAGCCTCCACCCGGCTTCTTGCTGCCCGCGACCCGCTCGGCGCCGGTCGAGCGTCGCGAAGGACTCGTTCGCGACGCTCCTGGCCACGGCTCCGGCGCGCTCGACGACCGCGGGTCGCGCGCCGGCTCGCGCCGCAGGCGGCCGTCCGGACGTCGTCGGCACGACCACGCTCCTCGAGCGGCGGACCGGCGCCGGTCCACGTGCTGCCCCAAAGGTCTTGAATGAGTCATTCAGGACCTCCGAAGACCTGAATGACTCATTCAAGACACGCGGAGCGGCGCGAGGAGCGAGGCTGGAGTCACTCCAGGGTCGTTAGCAAAGCAAACGATTACCGCCTAAGCTCACACCATGGAGTTTCGTCGTCTCGGCCGCAGCGGCCTCAACGTCAGTGAGATCTCGTACGGGAACTGGCTCACCCACGGTTCCCAGGTCGAGGAGGAGCAGGCCCACGCCTGCATCAAGGCCGCCCTCGACGCCGGCATCACCACCTTCGACACCGCCGACGTCTACGCCAACACCGCCGCCGAGTCCGTGCTCGGGCGCGGCCTCAAGGGGCAGCGGCGGGAAAGCCTGGAGATCTTCACCAAGGTCTTCTGGCCCACCGGCCCCAAGGGCCCCAACGACAAGGGCCTGTCCCGCAAGCACATCCTCGAGTCGGCGAACGCCAGCCTGGAAAGGCTCGGCACCGACTACCTCGACCTCTACCAGGCGCACCGGTTCGACCGGACCGTCCCGCTCGAAGAGACCATGCTCGCCTTCGCCGACCTCGTCCGCCAGGGCAAGGTGCTCTACGTCGGCGTCTCCGAATGGACCGCCGAGCAGATCAGCCGGGGCGCCGCCCTCGCCCGCGAGCTGAAGATCCCCTTCGTCTCCAACCAGCCGCAGTACAACATGCTCTGGCGCGTCATCGAGGACCAGGTCATCCCCGCTTCCGAGCGCGAAGGCCTGAGCCAGATCGTCTGGTCGCCGATCGCGCAGGGCGTCCTGACCGGCAAGTACAAGCCCGGCCAGGACTACCCCGCCGGCTCGCGCGCCACCGACGAGAAGGGCGGCGCCAACATGGTCGCCCGCTTCCTCGACGAGAACGTCCTCAAGCGCGTCGCCGAGCTGGAGCCGCTCGCGAAGCAGGCCGACCTGACGCTCGCGCAGCTGGCCGTCGCGTGGGTGCTGCAGAACCCGAACGTCGCCTCGGCGATCATCGGCGCCTCGCGCCCGGAGCAGGTGCACGAGAACGTCAAGGCCGCCGGCAAGAAGCTCGACGCCGACCTGCTGACCGCCATCGACGACGCCCTCGGCGACGTCGTCGAGCGCGACGCGAACCTGACGAAGAGCCCCTAGCTAGTCCTGGTTGATCCGGCCCTGGAACGGCACGCCGACGTCGAAGGCGTCTTCCGAGGACATCCGGGGCTCCAGCCCGAACCCGCGCAGGAGGCGGCTGGCACCGGCCAGCCGGTCGCCTCCGCGCCCGGGTACGCGCGTCGGCGACAGGCCGCGCTCGGTCAGCAGCGTCTCGACGTCGTCGATCAGCCGGTACGGGTCACAGTCACCCACGGACCCAGGTCTTCCCCGTGATCCGCTCGTAGACCTCGGTGTAGCGCTGCCGGGTCTGCTCGACGATCTCCGCCGGGATCTCCGGCCCGGGCGGGGTCTGGTCCCAGCCCGTGCTGCGCGACCAGTCGCGGACGAACTGCTTGTCGAACGCGTGCTGCGGGCGGCCCGGCTCCCACTCGTCGGCGGGCCAGAACCGCGAGGAGTCCGACGTCAGGACCTCGTCGCCGAGGGTCAGCGTGCCGTCGGCGTCGAAGCCGAACTCCAGCTTCGTGTCCGCGATGATCACGCCCTGCTTCGCGGCGTGCTCGGCGCCCTTGGTGTAGATCTCCAGCGTCAGCTCGCGAAGCCGCTTCGCGGTGTCTTCGCCGATCTCGTTCAGCACCTCGTCGAAGGTCATGAACTCGTCGTGCCCGGTGTCGGAGATCTTCGTCGTCGGCGTGAAGATCGGCTCCGGCAGCTTGTCGCCCTCGACCAGGCCCGGTGGCAGCGCGACGCCGGAGATCTTGCCGTCGCGCTGGTACTCGCGCAGGCCCAGGCCGGCGAGGTGGCCGCGCGCGATGCACTCGACCTGGACCATCTTCAGCGGCTTGCAGCGCATCGCGCGGCCGGCGAACTCTTCCGGGACGTCCGTCGTCGAGACGACGTGGTTCGGGACCACGCCCGACATCCGCTCGAACCACCACGCCGACAGCTGGTTGAGCAGCGCGCCCTTGTCCGGGATCGGCGTCGGCAGCGAGACGTCGTAGACCGAGACCCGGTCGGACGCGACGAGCAGGATGTCCCCGCCGTCGAGCTCGTACAGGTCGCGGACCTTGCCCGCGTGGATGTGCTTCATTCGCCGTCCTCAGTCGTGTACTCGTAGAAAACCCAGTGGTCGGGCAAGGCGGCGGACTCACCGTACTCGACGACCGTCCCGTCGGCCGCCAGGAAGGTGCTCCGGCCCAGCAGCACCGGCGACCCGGCGGGCAGCCCCAGCTCGACCGCCTCCTCCTCGCTCGCGCGCCCCGCCGCGTGCCGTTCCTGCGTGTTCGCGATCTTCGTGCCGAGCCGCGCGGCCGCGTGGGCCGAGGTGCCTTCGACAATCCGCTCGGGCACCAGCAGTGCCGGCGCCTTGGCCGACAGCGTGCCGTCGAACCACGACGTCGACGTCGACAGCGGCCGCGAATCCGGCCCGTAGGTGGTGCGCCGCCGCCGGATCGCCGGGGCGCCCTCCTCCAGGCCCAGCGCGGCCGCGGCGCGTTCGGGCGCCTGCTCCAGGCCGGCCGAGCGGATCACGGCGTAGTGACCGGGCGGGTAGATGCGGCCCGACCGCGTCGAAGCGACGCTGCGGTCGCGGGCCGTGCGGTGCAGGCCGCCGCGGTCGACGACCGTGCCGACGCCGCGCACCGGGCGCACGAGCCCCTGCGAGCGGAGCGTGGCCAGGACCTTGGTGGCCGTCGCCATGGCGACGGCCCAGGTGCGCGCGATCTCGCGGGCGGACGGCACCGCGTCGCCCTCCTGCAGCCGGCCGGACAGGATGTCTTCCCGGATCCGGCCCGCGATCTGCAGGTACGGCGGCTCAGGACGGTCGAGGGTGGGCAAGGCGGCTCCTCACGGGGACAACACGCACAAGTGTTCTAGCACGCCGGAGTGTCTCCGACAAAGGCCTGTTCAGAACCACCCAGGTGTACTAGTACACATGCTGGACTGCGCTCTAGTTCGCAAGTTACCCTCGAAAGTGTGTCCCCGCCCACAGCACACAACGGCTCCAGCGGCTCGGGCCTCGAGGAACTCCTCGAGGAGCTCCGGCGCCGCAAGTGGGTGCTGCACCTGTTCGGCGGCCGTGAGGCGCCGGAGATCTACGCCGCGGTACACACGTGGCCGACCTGCGCGGACGTCATCATCCTCCGGGACGAGCACCGCGCGAGCGCCTACCGCGTACCGCTGTTCCCGGGTACCGACGTGTTCAGCCCGCGGGTGGTGACCTGGCAGTACCACGCCACCCCGGTCTGGACGCTGCGGGCGGTGCTCACCCTGGCGGAGCCCGGCACCCCGGGCGCGCCGCTGCAGGCGCTGCGGCCACAGCCGCAGTGCCACATCCCGCCGGAGCTGCGTCACGACGTGACGGTCCGGCCGACGAGCACCAGACCGGAGCCCGAGCGCGAAGGGGGCGACGGTGGCGGCGGCCCGCCCGCGTGCGCCTAGCGGTCTCCGGGTTCAGCGGGCGAGCAGCCGCTCCGCGACCACCAGGTCGTGGGGGTAGGTGATCTTGAGGTTCTCGGGAGCCCCCGGGACCCACCGGATCGGCAGGGAGGAGAACCGCTCCATGCACGACGAAGTGTCCGTCCCCAGAAAGCCTTCGCGCTCGGCCTGTTCGTAGGCCTCGAGCAGCGGTCCGGCCCGGAAGCCCTGAGGCGTCTGGACGCGGATCGCGCCGGGCACCTGGGCGACCAGGTGCCCGGCATCCACCTCGACGACGTCGTCAGCGGCCAGGCCCGGCACAGCCCCCCCGTCCTCGCGTGTCCGGGCCAACACCGCACCGACCAGTTCGGGGTGGACCAGCGGCCGGGCCGCGTCGTGCAGCAGCACGGCGTCGACCCGGCCGCCTGCAATTCTCGGGGCGAGGTGGCGCAGCGCGTTGAGCTCGGACGCCTGACGCGTGTCCCCGCCGTGCACGATTTCGACGCTGTCGTCGACGACCTCTTCGGCGAGTTCCCGGTCCTGCGGCCGGATGACGAGCACGAGCACACCGATGCCCGGGACGCGCTTGAAGGCGTCCAGCGACCAGGCGACCACCCGCCGGCCGGCCAGGGGCAGGTAGACCTTGTTCAGTTTCGCGCCGACACGGGTGCCCGCGCCACTGGCCAGCACCACCGCGGCCGCCGTCGTCTCCACGAGCCGCGAGACTACCGGGACCGCCGTTTCGGCAGGCCGCGACGACATGAACGACAGTTCAGGGCGTCGGACGCCAGGGCTCCGGCAAAGTCGGGTTCCCGGCGGATATCTTCGGCGGGCGCAGGTTCGGTGGCCTCTCCGGCGGTGTCTTGAATGAGTCATTCAGGACCTCCCAAGACCTGAATGACTCATTCAAGACGTTTGCCCCGGGGCACCACGCCCGCCGACCGGCGCCGAGGTCGGCGAACGGCGGCCGCCGCCGGGGTTTTCCGGGTCAGCGGTAGGTTGGCCACAGCGTTCCCGTGGACGAGAAAGGGCCTGGTGTGGAGCCGGAAGACATCGAGTTCCCCGAGATCACCCCGCCCGACGACCACGCCCGGTCCGACGCGATCGCCCTGCACGACAAGCTGGTCAAGCCCGCCGGGTCGCTGGGCAGGCTCGAGGAGCTGGGCGTCTGGATCGCGGCCTGCCAGGGCCAGTCGCCGCCGCGGCCGTTCACCCGGCCGCGCGTCATCGTCTTCGCCGGTGACCACGGCATCGCCGCGAAGGGCGTCTCCGCCTATCCCGCCGAGGTCACCGCGCAACTGCTGGGCACGATGCTGACCGGCGGCGCCGCGATCAACGTCCTGGCCGCCGCCGCGGGCGCGAGCGTCCGCGTGGTCGACATGGCCGTGGACACCGAAGCCCCCGCGACGCGCTCGATCGGCGAGTACAAGGTCCGCCGCGGGTCCGGGTCCATCGACGTCGAGGACGCCCTGAGCGACGCCGAGGTCAAGGCCGCGGTCCGCGCCGGGATCGCGATCGCCGACGCCGAGGTCGACGGCGGCGCGGACCTGCTCATCCCCGGTGACCTGGGGATCGGCAACAGCACGCCCGCGTCGGTGCTGGTGGCGGCGCTGACCGGCACCGAGCCGGTCGCGGTGGTCGGCCGCGGCTCCGGCATCGACGACGACGCGTGGATGCGCAAAGCCACGGCGGTGCGCGACGCGCTGCGCCGGGCCCGCGCGGTCCTCGCGAACCCCGTCGACCTGCTGCGCACCACGGCGGGCGCGGACATCGCGGCGATGGCCGGGTTCCTGGCCCAGGCCGCGGCCCGCCGGACGCCGGTGGTGCTGGACGGGCTCGTCGCGTGCGCCGCGGCGCTCGTCGCCGAGGATCTCGCGCCGGGCGCGCGACGCTGGTGGGTGGCCGGGCAGCGGACCGCCGAACCCGCTCACGGGCTCGCGCTGGAGCACCTCGACCTCGGCCCGCTGCTGGAGCTGGACGTCCGGCTCGGCGAAGGCACCGGCGCGGTGACGGCGTTGCCGCTGCTGATGATGGCCGCCCGCGTCCTGGCCGAAACCGCCACGCACGACCAGGCCGGCGTCTCCGGGCCGGTCATCCCCGCCACCGCCACCTGACCCCGGATGCCGTTAAGGCCACCTTACGGGCGTCTGACGCCCGTAAGGTGGCCTTAACGGCACTTGGCAGACTCAGCCGAGCGGGACCATCCAGTGGTCGGCGTCGGGGCGGGTGCCCTCCTGGATCCCCGTCAGCTCTTCGCGCAGCTTCATCGTCAGCGCGCCCGGCTGCCCGTCGGCGATGGTGAACTCGCCGCCGGCGTGCTTGACGTGCCCGACCGGGGTGATCACCGCCGCCGTGCCGCAGGCGAACGTCTCGGTCAGCTCACCGGACGCCGACGCCTTCTCCCACTCCTCGGTGGAGATCCGGCGCTCCTCGACCTTGTAGCCGAGCCGCGAAGCGAGCTGCAGCAGCGACTTGCGCGTGACGCCGGGCAGCAGCGAGCCGGTCAGCTCCGGGGTGACCACCCGGGCGTTCTCGCCGGAGCCGAAGACGAAGAACAGGTTCATCCCGCCCATCTCCTCGACCCAGCGCCGCTCCACCGCGTCGAGCCAGACCACCTGGTCGCAGCCCTTCTCGACGGCCTGCGCCTGCGCGACGAACGACGCCGCGTAGTTGCCTGCGCACTTCGCCGCGCCGGTGCCGCCGGGCGCCGCGCGCACGTACTCCGTCGACAGCCAGACGCTCACCGGCTTCACGCCGCCGGAGAAGTACGAACCGGCCGGGGACGCGATGACGGTGTACAGGTAGTCGGCCGCCGGGCTGTTGACGCCGAGCCCGGTGGACGTCGAGATCATGAACGGCCGCAGGTAGAGCGAATCACCCTGGCGGGTGGGCACCCACCGGCTGTCGACGGCGATGAGCTCCCGCAGCGACTCGACGAAGACCTCTTCGGGCAGCTGCGGCATCGCGAGCCGCTCGGCCGACTGCCGGAACCGCGCGGCGTTGGCGTCCGGGCGGAACGACGCGATCGTGCCGTCCGGCTGGCGGTAGGCCTTGAGCCCCTCGAAGATGGCCTGGCCGTAGTGCAGCACCGACGTCGCCGGGTCGAGGGTGAACGGGGCGTAGGGGCCGACCTGGGCGTCGTGCCAGCCCTCGGCCTTCGACCACTTGACGGTCACCATGTGGTCGGTGAAGTACAACCCGAAACCGGGCGTCTCGAGTACCTCCGCGACACGGTCCGCGCTCGCAGGACTCGGGTGCGGGACAGGGGCGAACTGCGTCGAGAGGGTCATGGCTACACGATACCGTTTGGTCGGAGGCGCGTTAGTCGGATGTCCCACTGTTCCGGCGTCTTCGCGGCCTCCCCGCGCCCGCGCCGTGATGACCCTAGGATGACACCGTGACCTACCACTCCACGGAGCCGGTCCCCCGGCCCAAGACCGGCGGGGCCGACGTCAAGACGTTCGTCACCGCGGTGCTGCTGACCTTCGGCGTCGGCCTGCTCGGCATGGTCGGCTGGGCGGTGCTCAGCAGCGGCTTCGGCGGCTTCCTCGGCCTCGTCGCGGGCGTCTTCGGCGTCGTGTGGTGGCGGAAGATCCACGGCAAGGCGTTCCCGCAGGTGCTCCCGACGAAGTCGGTCGTCATCCTCGCGGTCGTCAACGCGGTGCTGGCGCTGGTCCTCTTCCTGACCGCGGGCTGAGCTCTTCGAGCAGGCCCGGCGGCAGTTCGGGCGCCGGCCAGCCGGGGTCCGGGCGGAAGTCGGTGTCCGTCCCGTCGAACGGGTAGGCGCCGCGCTCGGCCAGCGCGCCGATCCGCTCGCCCTCCGCGCGCAGCCGGTCGAGCTGCTCGTGCGTCAGGCGGCCGGCGTCGATCGCGACCTCGGCCTCGTCCTCGTCGTCCCAGCGCCAGGTGCCGTCCCGCTCGACGACGACGTCCAGCACGCCGTCGATGCGGTCCACCCCGGCCGGGGTCCGGCCGAGCGGGACCTCGAGGTTGACGTACCAGTTCGTGAACGCGCCGGCGGCGTCGAAGAACCACCAGACGGACGACCACTCGTCATCGGCGATGCGCCGCAGCGTGGAAGTGCGGTGCCAGAAGTCCGGCACGGGCACGCGCGGGATGCGGAACCGCTGGTCGAGGGGCGCGTCCGCCATGTGCCGGCCGTCCACCAGCCTGCTGCCGACGATCGGGGTGCCGGCCGGCAGCCAGGCGAGCAGGACGCGGCCGTCGTCGGCGAGCACGCGCAGCGGGTGGACCTGGCCGATCGAGCCGTCGGGGCGGTGGAACCGCTCGACCACGGTCTCCCCCGGCCGCCAGCGTCGATCACTCACGCTTCTCACTGTACCGGCGCGCGCGTACTCCCAGTAGCAGCTCGATCACGGTCACCAGCCCCGCGACGACGAGCACGGGCAGCGCGGGCAGGAAGTACGCGGCCACCGCGGCGACGGCGATCCCCGCGAGTCCCGGCACCCCGGCCCGCTCCCGGACCTCGGCGCCGGCGGCGAGCGCCGGGACCACGGTCGCGACCACGGCGACGACGGTGAGCAGCGGCTGCAGCGAGTCCGCGTCGGCGGCGGAAAGCAGGTCGCGCAACGACGTCAAGGAGAGCCCGAGCCGGACCGCGCCGAGCTGGTAGAGCGCGGCGAAGGCGGCCAGCACGGCGACCCCGCCGAGGAGCAGTACGCGCAGGCCGGCGTTCTCGCGGCCGCCCGGCCGCAGGAACGGCAGCGTCAGCACGGCGGCGACGAGGACACCCGCGAAATCGGGCGGCTGCAGGCCGTCCGCCCGGCCCACCGGCGGCACGGCCACGCACACCACGACGAGCACGAGGCCCGCGAGGAGCAGGAGCACGCCCGCGATCCGTACGACGATCGTCGGGATCTTCAGCCCGGCGAACCCGGCGCCGGTCACCACGACGGCGAACACGGCGGCCGCCAGTTCGCGGTGCGCGGGGAAGACGTAAGCACCGAACGCGATCGCGTAGACGGCCACTTCGGAAAGCCGCGCGACGGCCACCACGACCCGGTCGACCAGGGCGTCCCCCGGTTCCGGGACCCGCGCCGTCACGCCGGCGGCGATCGCCGCCAGCACCAGCCCGGCGAGCATCCACCAGCCCGCGCCCGCCGCCGCGGCCGCCAGCGCCACCAGCAACCCACCGCCCAGCCGCACGCGGCCCTCCCTCTCCCGCCGTTCACCCGTGGTCCGGTCGTCATTAGCATGGCTCACGATCCCGACCGGGCCGGCGCCCGGTACCACCGCGAACGCGCGAGGAGCCAGAAGTGACCGTGCCTAAGCTCGCCCTGTCCGACAACACCGGGGAGGCACTGGCCAAGACGCGCGCCGACGTGATCGTCATCGGCACCCTGGCCGGCGAGGACGGCCCGCTGCTCGCCGCGGGTGCCGCCGCCGTGGACGCCGCCTTCGACGGCCGCCTGGCCGGCCTGCTCGCCACCCTCGGCGCGAGCGGCAAGGCCGAAGAGGTCGTCAAGATCCCGACGCTGGGCAAGCTCGCGGCCGGTGTCGTGCTCGCCGTCGGCCTCGGCAAGGAGGGCGACGGCGTCACCCCCGAGCAGGTCCGCCGGGCCGCCGGTGCCGCCGGTCGCGCACTGGCCGGCACCGACCGCGCGTTCGTGACGCTCTCGGAGCTCGACCTGCAGGCCGCCGTCGAGGGCACCGTCCTCGGCTCCTACGTCTTCACCGCCTACCGCTCCGAGAAGGGTGACGCGCCGGTCGCGAAGGTCGACTTCGCGAGCCCGGGCACCGGCACCGCGCGCGAGCACAAGGCGACGCTGAAGGCCGCGACCAGCATCGCCGAGGCCGTCCTCACCGCCCGCGACCTGATCAACACCCCGCCGAACGACCTCTACCCGGCCTCCTTCGCCGACCGCGCGAAGAAGCTGGCCGAGGACAACGGCCTCGAGTTCGAGGTCCTCGACGAGAAGGCCCTCAAGCGCAAGGGCTTCGGCGGCATCCTCGGCGTCGGCGGCGGCTCCGCGCGCCAGCCGCGCCTGGTGCGCCTGGCCTACAAGCCGGCCAAGGCCGTCAAGAAGGTCGCGCTGGTCGGCAAGGGCATCACGTTCGACTCGGGCGGCATCTCGCTCAAGCCCGCCGCGAACATGGACCACATGACCTCGGACATGTCCGGCGCGGCCGGCGTGCTCGCGTCGGTGGTGCTGGCCGCGAAGCTGAAGTACCCGCTGGAAGTCGTCGCGCACATCCCGCTGGCGGAGAACCTGCCGTCGGGGACGTCGTACCGCCCGGGTGACGTGCTGACCATGTACGGCGGCAAGACCGTCGAGGTCCTCAACACCGACGCCGAGGGCCGGCTCGTCCTGGTCGACGCGATGGTGCGCGCGGCCGAGGAGAACCCGGACTACCTCATCGAGACCTCGACGCTGACCGGCGCCCAGGTCGTCGCGCTCGGCAACCGCACCGCCGGCGTGATGGGCTCGGACGACTTCCGCGACCGCGTCGCCGGGGTCATGCAGGCCACCGGCGAGAACGGCTGGGCGATGCCGCTGCCGGAGGAGCTGCGCGCCGACCTCGACTCGCGCCTGGCCGACCTGGCCAACGTGACCGGCCACCGCTGGGGCGGCATGCTCGCGGCCGGGATCTTCCTGCGCGAGTTCGTCGCCGACGGCCTCGACTGGGTCCACATCGACATCGCGGGCCCGTCGTTCAACACGGGTGCGCCGTGGGGCTACACCGGCAAGGGCGGCACGGGCGTCCCGGTCCGCACGATCGCCGCGGTGCTGGCGGACATCGCCGCCAACGGCTGAGAAACGCTTCGCTCGAAGGGCCCCCGCCGCGGCGGGGGCCCTTCGGCGTTTTTCGCCCGGAGTGATCCCTTTGCCGCTTTCGATGTGATCCGCGACACCGTACGGTGTCAGCATCGCGAAGGGGGCAGTGATGACCCAACCGACCCGACCGGTCGAAGAGGACACTGCCGCCGCGATCGCCGCCGAGCACGACGAAGAACGGCCCGCGCGCACCCTGTCCCGCGTCCCGGATCGGGTCGTCTACTTCGTCGCCCTCGCCGTCGCGGTCCTCGTGCTCAAGCAGGTCTTCTTCCCCTTCGCCAAGGGCAACCAGTTCTACCTCGTGCTCTTCCTCGGCGTGACGCTCCCGCTGGTCTTCCTCTGCTACCGCCCGCGGCTGCACGGCCGCGACGACCCCGGCTGGACCGACTGGGCGCTCGCCGCTATCGCCCTGGCCGTCGGCCTCTACCCGGTGCTCATCGGCTACGACGGCTTCCTGGACCGCCAGGGCATCCTGTCCCCGCTGGACATCGTCGCCGGCGCGCTGCTGCTGGTGCTGATCCTCGAAGCCACCCGCCGCACGACCGGGCTGGTGCTGCCGATCGTCTGCCTGCTCTTCCTCGCCTACGCCTACTACGGCGGCTTCCTCCCGCAGAACTGGGGCATCGCGCACGCCGGGATCGACTTCAGCCAGATCGTCAACGCGCTCTACAACGACGCGAGCGGCTTCTACGGCACCCCGCTCGACGTCGCGGCCAGCTACATCGTGCTGTTCACCCTCTACGGCGCCGTCCTCAACGCCTCCGGTGCCGGCCGGTTCTTCGTGGACATCTCGTTCGCCGCCTTCCGGAAGTCCCGGACAGCGCCGGGGCGCACCACCGTCCTATCGGGCTTCCTGCTCGGCACGGTCTCGGGTTCGGGCACCGCGACGGCGGTCAGCCTCGGCTCGATCACCTGGCCGATCCTCAAGAAAGCCGGGTACCCCAGGGAAAACGCGGGCGGGCTGCTCGCCGCGTCCGGCATCGGCGCGATCCTCTCGCCGCCGACGCTCGGCGCCGCCGCGTTCATCATCGCCGAGTACCTGCAGACGTCGTACCTGACCGTGCTGATCTGGGCGACCGTCCCGACACTGCTCTACTACCTCGGCATCGTGTTCGCGATGGAGGCCGACGCGCGGCGCTTCGAGGCCGAGCCGGTCGACGTCCCGCACGGCCATCCGTGGCAGCTCCTGCGCCAGGGCGGCTACCACTTCCTGTCGCTGGCGATCATCGTCGTGTTCCTGGCGCTGGACATCCCGCCGTTCGCCGCGGTCGTCTACGCCACCGGCGTCGCCGCGCTCTTCGCGCTGATCGCCCGTCGCCACGACATCCGGGGCTGGGCCAGGGACATGGTCGACGCGCTCTCGGCCGGGGTCCGCGGGGCGCTGCCGGTGATCGCGGTGTGCGCGGCGGCCGGCGTGATCACCTCGACCATCACCAAGACCGGGCTCGGCCTCGAACTCGCCGACGCGCTGGTCGAACTGGCCGGCGCGCTCACCGACAACGGCACGGTGATCCTGATCCTGACCGTGCTGCTCTCGGCGATCGCCGTCGGCGTGCTCGGGCTCGCGGTGCCGGTCACGGCGAGCTTCATCATCGCGTGGGTGGTGATCGGCCCGGCCCTGGAGACGCTGGGGGTCGCCGACGCCGAGCGCGCGATGTTCATCTTCTACTACGCCGTGCTTTCCGAGGTCACGCCGCCGACCGCGCTCGCCGCCGTCGCGTCGGCGGCGATCACCGGCGGGTCGGTGCTCGGCACCATGTGGCAGTGCTGGAAGTACACGCTGCCCGCGTTCCTGGTGCCGATCGCCTTCGTGCTCACCGACAACGGCGGGGCGCTGCTGCTGCAGTCCGACGTGCTCACCGTGCTGTGGGTGACGGCGGTGTCGGCGGTGGCCGTCGCCGCCCTGGCGGTGGTGACCGGCGGCTGGCTGTTCGGGCCGGTCAGCCTGCCCGTGCGGCTGCTGTTCGTCCCGGCCGCCCTCTGCCTGCTCTACCTGGAGCCGGTGCCGATCGCGGTCGGCACCGCGTTCGGCGCCGTCGCCGTGCTCGCCCACGCCGTGATCAAGAGGAGGACAGCATGAAACGCGCACTCGCCGCTGCCGCGGTACTCGCTCTGGCCGTCACGGGCTGCGGCGGCAAACAGCAGACCGACCAGCCCGCCCAGGGTGGCGGGCAGGCTTGCGAAGCCGGCGAAGGCCGGATCACCATCGCCACCGGCAACAGCGGCGGCGTCTACTACGTGCTGGGCGGCGGGCTGGCCCAGCTGATCAGCAACAACACCAAGCTGCGCGCGACGGCCGCCGAGACCGGCGCGTCGGTGCAGAACATCCAGCAGCTGGTGGCCGGCAACTACGACGTCGCGTTCTCGCTGGCGGACACCGCCGCGGACGCGGTGAACGGCAAGGGCTCCTTCGACGGCAAGCCGCAGAAGATCCAGGCGCTGTCGAGGATCTACCCGAACTCGACGCAGGTGCTGGTGCGCACCGACTCCGGGATCGGCTCCGTCGCCGACATGAAGGGCAAGCGGATCTCGACGGGCTCGCCGAAGTCCGGCACCGAGGTGATCGCGAACCGCCTGCTGCAGGCGGCGGGCCTCAAGCCGGACACCGACGTCCAGGCGCAGCGGCTCGACCTGGCCAAGACCGCGGACGGCATGAAGGCGGGCACGCTCGACGGGCTCGTCTGGTCCGGCGGCCTGCCGACCGCGCAGATCACCGACATCACGACGGCGTTGAAGGACAAGGTGAAGTTCCTCGACATCACGCCGCTGCTGCCGAAGCTCAAGCAGGTCAACGACGTCTACGACCAGGCCGTCATCCCGGCGGCGACGTACGGGCAGCCGGCCGACGTGCCGACGGTCGTCGTGCCCAACCTCCTGCTGGTGCGCGAGGACTTCCCGGCGAACAACGCGTGCGCGATCACCAAGCTGCTCTTCGACAAGCAGGCGGAGCTCGCGAAGGTCCACCCGGCGGCGAAGGAGATCACGAAGCAGCTGGCCACGCAGACCGACCCGGTCCCGCTGCACCCGGGGGCGAAGCAAGCGCTCGGCTAGGGTCGATTCGTGGATGCCGGTGAGTACCTCGAAGGGGCGGTCCGGGACGTCCTGACCGCCACCGAACCGGGCCTCGACGACCAGGTCGGGTACGCCGCGCTGCTGCTCGCGGTCACCGGCGCCCTCGACGAGGCCGACCGGCTGGCCGGGCAGTGGCTGGCCCGCACGGAACGACCGGCGACCGCGCTGGCCGCGTCCCCGGTCCGGGCCCGCGCGTGGGCGATGCTCTTCGAAGCGCGCGGCGGCCGCCCGGACTGGGCCGAGGGCCTGCCGCCGCTCGACCTCGATCTCGAGGAACGAACACACGCGGCTGCCCTGCGCCGTCCGGTCTCCGACCTCGACGGCGTCCTCCCGCCGGGACCGATCGCCGAGGTGGTCAAGCACGTCGCGCCGTCGCGTCCGGACCGCGTCCGCACGGCGCTCGCCGACGGCGACCTCGCGCGGTGGGCGTCGCTGGCCGGGCAACGGCCGGACGTGGCGACCCTGGCGGCAACGCGCGCGCTGGCCCCGGCGCTGGTGGCCGGCGCGGACCCGCTGGGCCTGCGCGACTGGGCGCCGGGATGCGCGGGCGCGCTGGTCGCGGCCCTGCACGAGCGGTACCCGGCGGACCTCGGCACCTGGCCCGAGCTGATCGCGGAGATCATGCGGCTGCGCGGAACCACGACGACCGGACCGCTCCTGCGCGGCGGATCCACGGCGACCGGCTCCGGAAAATCACGGCCCGCCGAGCCGGTCGCCGGCGGCTCCACGGCGACCGGCACCGGGGAACTGCAGCCCGCCGAGCCGGTCGCCGACGGCGGATCCACAGCGAACGGCACTGGGGAACCGCAGCCCGCCCAGCCGCCCGCCAGCGGCGGAGCCACGCCGACCCGCTCCGGCGAACCGCAGCCCGCCGGGCCCCTCATGCGCGGCCGGACCCCCCTCCCGCCCCCGGCATCGGAAGCGGCGATCCGCTCGGCGGAGCTGCGGCTGGGCGTCGACCTGCCGGAGGACTTCCGCGAGTTCCTGCGCACCTGCGACGGCCTGCCCGCGGACGTCGTCTTCCCCCGGCTGCTCGGCACCGCGGACCTGCGGATCGAAGGCGGCGTGGTGATCCTCGCCGAACCCGCGGTGCTGCTGCTTTCGGCGTCCCACGTCGTGGAGGTCGACCCGGTGCTCGGCACGACGGTCCACCAGTCGTTCCGCGCGGCGCTGGTCCAGCACGCCACGCTGCTCGCCCAGGCAGGCTAGCTTGGTCCCGGTGACCACCCTCACCGCGGAGAAGATCACCCCGGACAACGTCGCCGCCGCGTGCCAGCTGGCCGTCGAGCCGCACCAGAAGGACTTCGTCGCGCCGGTCGCCGTCTCGCTCGCCGAGGCCTACACCCAGCCGGAGATCGCCTGGCCGCGGCTGATCCTCGACGACGGCGAACCGGTCGCCTTCGTGATGGGCGGCTTCAACCCCGGCGCGGAGCTCGACTTCTTCCGCTGCGGGATCTGGCGGCTCAACGTCGGCGCCGGCGTCCAGGGCCGCGGCCACGGCCGGTTCGCCGTCGAAACCGTCCTCGAAGAGGCCCGCCGGCGCGGCGAAAAGGCCGCCACGGTGCTGTGGCTCCCGGCCGAGGGCGGGCCCGAGAACTTCTACCTCAAGCTGGGCTTCCGCCCCACCGGCCAGACCTTCAACGGCGAGGTCGTCGGCCGGGTCGAGCTCTAGGCCTGGCCGCGTTTCTTGCGCTCGGTGTACTCGCGCATCCGCTTCGGGTAGCCGACCCGCGCGACCTCGTAGACCGGGATCGAGCGGCGGTGGCCGAACTGCTGGGCCGCCTCCAGGCTGCCGATCCGGCGCCGGGTCCACTCGCCGTCGTGGGCGATCAACACCACAGTGGTCTCGGTGACGTTCGTCTTCGGCTCGACGAACGCCTCCACACCCCGGCGCGTGGCCGCCCACTCGTCGAGGTGATGGGTGTCTTCGGAACTGGCTTTCCGCAGCGTGCCGGCCTTCTGCCCGCCCTTGGCGCGCCTGCGCAGGGAGTCGAACAACCCCACCGCGACCACCTTCCCTCCCGAGACTTTCCCCACTCATTATCCCGATGTCCCCGTGTGGTCGGTGTCGCACACCCGGCTAGCTCGCAGCCCCGTCCGGCGTAGTGACAAGATGGCGGGTGTCGCGCGCGCGGTTATACCGGGCACGGGCGACGACAGAGCACCACCCCACTGCTTGCCGAGGAGCTATTGAAGTGACCGACACCTCCGCCGACCTCGTGATCCTGGGAGGCGGATCGGGCGGCTACGCCGCGGCGTTCCGCGCGGCCGAGCTGGGCCTTTCCGTCACGTTGATCGAGAAGGACAAGCTCGGCGGGACCTGCCTCCACCGGGGCTGCATCCCGACCAAGGCCCTGCTGCACGCAGCCGAGGTCGCCGACGAAACCCGCGAAGCCGAGGCGGTCGGCGTCAAGGCCGTCTTCGAGGGCATCGACATCGCCGGGGTCAACAAGTACAAGGACGGGATCGTCTCCCGGCTGTACAAGGGCCTGCAGGGCCTGGCCAAGGCGCACAAGGTGAACCTCGTCGAGGGCAGCGGCACGTTCGTCGGCGGCACCACCGTCGAGGTGGACGGCACCCGCTACACCGGCAAGAACGTCATCCTCGCCACGGGTTCGTACTCGCGCACGCTGCCCGGCCTGGAGCTGGGCGGCCGCGTGATCGCCAGCGAGCAGGCCCTCTCCCTCGACTACGTCCCCAAGAAGGTCGTCGTCCTCGGCGGCGGCGTGATCGGCGTCGAGTTCGCGAGCGTCTGGGCCTCCTTCGGCGTCGACGTCACCATCGTGGAAGCGCTGCCGCGGCTCGTCCCGAACGAGGACGAGTTCGCGTCCAAGCAGCTCGAGCGCGCTTTCCGCCGTCGCAAGATCGCCTTCAAGACCGGTGTGAGGTTCACCGGCGCGAAGCAGGACGAGAACGGCGTGAGCGTCTCGCTGGAGTCCGGCGAGACCATCGAGGCCGACCTGCTGCTGGTCGCCGTCGGCCGCGGGCCGAACTCGGCGGGCCACGGCTACGAGGAAGCCGGCGTCAAGATCGAGCGCGGCTTCGTCCTCACCGACGACCGGCTGCGCACCAACCTGCCGAACGTCTACGCCGTCGGCGACATCGTCCCCGGCCTGCAGCTCGCGCACCGCGGCTTCCAGCAGGGCATCTTCGTCGCCGAGGAGATCGCCGGGCAGAGCCCGCGCGTGATCGACGAGAGCGGTATCCCGCGCGTCACCTACTCCCACCCGGAGGTCGCGTCGGTCGGGCTGACCGAGTCGCAGGCCAAGGAGAAGTACGGCTCGGACGTCACCACGTTCACCTACGACCTCGGCGGCAACGGCAAGAGCCAGATCCTCAAGACCTCCGGCGGGGTCAAGCTGGTCAAGGCACCCGACGGGCCCGTCGTGGGTGTACACATGGTGGGCGACCGAGTCGGCGAGCTCATCGGCGAAGCGCAGCTGATCTACAGCTGGGAAGCTTTCCCCGAGGACGTCGCCCCGCTCATCCACGCCCACCCCACCCAGACCGAGGCCCTCGGTGAAGCGTTCCTTGCCTTGGCCGGCAAGCCGCTGCACGTGCACAGCTGACGTCTCACCAGCAGAATCCAGACCACGCAGAATCTTGAAAGAGGAGTCAGCGAACGATGGCCTACTCCGTCACACTGCCGGAGCTCGGGGAGAGCGTCACCGAAGGCACCGTCACCCGGTGGCTTAAGCAGGAGGGCGACACCGTCGAGGTCGACGAGCCGTTGCTCGAGATCTCGACCGACAAGGTCGACACCGAGGTCCCCTCCCCGGTGGCGGGCACGGTCGTGAAGATCAGCGCCGCCGAAGACGAGACCGTCGAGGTCGGCGGCGAGCTCGCCGTGATCGACGACGGCTCGGGCGGCGTGCCCGAGTCTTCGGCCCCGGCACAGGAAGAGCCCGCGCAGGAGTCCGCGCCCGAGCCCGAGCCGGAGTCCCGGCCCGAGCCGCAGGACCAGGACAGCGCCCCGAGCAAGCCGGACACCGCGCCGGCCGCCGGGGGTGAAGGCACCGAGGTGAAGCTGCCCGAGCTGGGCGAGAGCGTCACCGAAGGCACCGTCACGCGCTGGCTGAAGCAGGTCGGCGACTCGGTCGAGGTCGACGAGCCGCTGCTCGAGATCTCCACCGACAAGGTCGACACCGAGGTGCCGTCGCCGGTCGCCGGCACGGTGCTGGAGATCCGCGCGGGCGAGGACGAGACCGTCGAGGTCGGCGGTGTCCTGGCCGTGATCGGTGCCGCCGGTGCGGCGCCGAAGGCGGAGTCCGCGCCGGAGCCGGTCCAGGAGACCAAGCCCGAGCCGAAGCCGGAACCCGAGCCGGAACCGAAGCCCGAGCCGGTCCAGCAGGCCAAGCCGGAACCGAAGCCCGAGCCCAAGCCGGAGCCGAAGGCCGAGCCGGCCGCGGCGAAGGAGAGCTCGGCGGACGGCCCGTACGTCACGCCGCTGGTCCGCAAGCTGGCGTCGGAGCACGGCATCGACCTCACGTCGCTGACCGGCAGCGGCGTCGGCGGCCGGATCCGCAAGCAGGACGTCCTGGCCGCGGCCGAGGAGAAGCAGAAGGCGGCCGCCGCTCCGGCTCCCGCCGCTGCCGCTCCGGCCGCAGCCGCCCCGGCGGCGCCCGCCCCGCGTCCGGCGGCCGCGGTGTCGCCGGAGCTCGCGGCGCTGCGCGGCACGGTGCAGAAGGCCAGCCGGATCCGCCAGATCACGGCCACCAAGACCCGCGAGTCGCTGCAGATCGCCGCGCAGCTCACGCAGGTCCAGGAGGTCGACGTCACGAAGATCGCCAAGCTGCGGCAGCGGGCGAAGGCGAACTTCAAGGAGCGCGAGGGCGTCAACCTGACGTTCCTGCCGTTCTTCGCGAAGGCCACCGTCGAGGCGCTCAAGCAGCACCCGAACGTCAACGCGTCCTACAACGAGGACACGAAGGAGATCACCTACCACGGTGCCGTGCACCTGGGCATCGCGGTGGACACCGACCGCGGCCTGCTCTCGGTGGTCATCCACGACGCGGGCGAGCTGAGCCTGGCCGGTATCGCGCACCGCATCGCCGACCTGGCGGGCCGGGCGCGCGCCGGGCAGATCAAGCCCGACGAGCTGTCCGGTGGCACGTTCTCCATCACGAACATCGGCAGCGTCGGCGCTCTGTTCGACACGCCGATCATCGTGCAGCCGCAGTCCGGCATCCTCGGGACCGGCGCGGTCGTCAAGCGCCCGATCGTCGCCACCGACGCGGACGGCAACGACACCATCGCCATCCGGTCGATGGCGTACCTCCCGCTGACGTACGACCACCGCCTGGTGGACGGCGCCGACGCGGGCCGCTTCCTGATGACGATCAAGCAGCGTCTGGAAGAGGGCAACTTCGAGGACGAGCTCGGCCTCTGATTCACCCTGACGAAGGCCGCCACGGGACTCCCGTGGCGGCCTTCGCCGTTTCCGGTTCCCGGGTGTGAAACGTGCGGTCCGGCTGTGCGGGCGCGCAGCGGATGCGCAACGATCGACCCATGCGAGTACTGATCGCCGGAGCGAGCGGCTTGATCGGGTCGGCGCTGGGCGACCGCCTGCGGCGCGAAGGCCACGACGTCCGCCGGCTGGTGCGGCGTGAGACGCGCGGGACCGGCGAATTCCGCTGGGATCCGCCGTCGGGCGCCATCGCCGACGGCGCCTTCGAAGGCGTGGACGCCGTCGTGAACCTCGGGGGCAAGCCGCTGTTCCCCGGGCGGTGGAGCGCGATGCGCAAGCAGGAGCTCATCGACAGCCGGGTCGAGCCGACCGAGGTGCTCGCCGAAGCCGTTGCCGAACACCGCGTCGGCGTGCTCGTCAACGCTTCCGCCGTCGGGTACTACGGCCACACGCACGAGTCCACTGTGGACGAATCGGGACCGCGCGGCCGCGGTTTCCTCGCCGAGCTCTGCGAAGCCTGGGAAGCGGCAACGGCGGGTGCGGGCGACGCGCGCGTCGTGCACATCCGGACCGGGCTGGTGCTGTCCACGAAGGGCGGTCTCTACAAAACGCTGCGCCCGCTCTTCCAGCTGGCCCTGGGCGGGCGGCTCGGCGACGGCCGTCAGTTCATGCCGTGGATCGCCCTCGAGGACGAGGTCGGCGCCATCGTCCACGTCCTCACGCACGACGACCTGGCCGGCCCGGTCAATCTCAGCGGCCCGGCCCCGGTGACGAACGCCGAGTTCACCAAGGCGGTCGGGCAGGCCCTGCACCGCCCGGCGCCGTGGTGGGTGCCCGGGATCGCGCTCAAGACCGTGCTCGGCCAGGCCGGCGAGGAGATGGCGCTGTTCGGGCAGCGGGCCGTCCCGGCCGCGCTGGAGCGGTCCGGCTACGAGTTCCGGCACCGGACCCTGGACAGCGCGCTCGCCGCGGCATGAGCGTTCCGCTGCAGCGCTGGCTCGTCGTCGGCGTGGTGCTCTCGGCCGCGTTCGTCGTGCTCGGCCTGAGCGTGGCGCGGCAGCCGCTGACCCTCGACGTCGAAGTCGCGGACGCGCTGCACGGCGTGTACGCGGAACCGCTCGGCCGGGTGGCGCAGGCCGGGAGTGACGTCCTCGGACCGGTGCTCCCCTTCATCCTGGGCGCGGCGCTGCTCGCCTTGGCGCTGCGGCAACGGGCGCACCTCGGGCTGTGCGTGCGGCTGGCCGTCGTGCTGGTGCTGTGCCGGCTGACGAGCCTGGTTTTCAAGCCGCTCTTCCTGCGGGAACGCCCGCGCGACTACCCGGACCTGAGCTACCCGAGCGGGCACGTGGTGTCGGTGGCGAGCACGGGATTCGTCCTGCTCCTGCTGTGCGCGTGGCTGTGGCCGCGGCTGGTCCGCCGGGTTTCGGTGGCGGTCGTCGTGGCCGTCGTGCTGGGCGCCGCCTGCCGCGTCGTGCTGGGCGTGCACTGGGTCACCGACACGATCGGAGCAGTGCTCGCCGTGACCGGTGTCGGGCTGCTCTCAGCGTGCGCCTTGCGGCTGCTTCCCCCGGGTGACGGGCGTAGCCTCGACGGGTGAGTTCTTCCCGCATTTCCTGCCGCGCCACCACCGAGCCCGTCGACGTCGTGGAGCTCGGCACGATCGAGTACACCGAAGCCTGGGAGCTCCAGCGGAGCCGGCTCACCGAGCGCGCCGACGGCACCGCGCCGGACACGATGTTCCTGCTGCAGCACCCGTCGGTGTACACCGCGGGCAAGCGCACGGAGCCGGCCGACCGCCCGGCCGACGGCACCCCGGTGATCGACGTCGACCGCGGCGGCAAGATCACCTGGCACGGCCCCGGCCAGCTGGTCGGCTACCCGATCGTGAAGCTCGGCGACCCGATCGACGTCGTGCACTACGTGCGGCGCCTGGAGGAGGCGCTGATCCACGTGTGCGACCAGCTCGGCGTGCGCAGCGGCCGCGTCGAAGGCCGCAGTGGCGTCTGGATCCCGGCCGACGAGCGCGGCATCGAGCGCAAGATCGCGGCGATCGGCATCCGCGTCCAGCGCGGCGTGACGATGCACGGCTTCGAGCTCAACTGCAACGCGGACCTCTCGGCGTTCGACTCGATCGTGCCGTGCGGAATCCGCGACGCGGGCGTGACGTCGCTGTCGTACGAGCTGCAGCGCGACGTGAGCGTGGAGGCGGTGCTCCCGCTGGCCCGCGACGCCGTCCTGGCGGCTCTCGAAGGCGAGCTCCCGGTGAGCGAAGACCGCTGGCTGCCGCGTCCCGAAGCGCCCCAGGCACCGGGCGTCACCTTCGCGCTCCAGAACTGACAAGTGCCGTTAAGGCCACCTTACGGGCGTCTGACGCCCGTAAGGTGGCCTTAAGGGCACTACTGCTCAGTCCAGCTGCGGCGCGACCTCGGCCGCGATCAGCTCGAGCTGGTCCACATCGGACAGATCCAGCAGCTGCAGGTAGACGCGGGTGATCCCGGTCTTCTCCCGCCACTGCCCGATCCGCTCGACGACCTCGGCGGGCGTCCCGGCCAGGCCGTTCGCGCGCAGCTCGGTGACGTCGCGGCCGATGCCCTCAGCCCGGCGCGAAACCTCCTCCTCGGAGCGGCCGACGGCGATGGTCAGCGCCACCGAACGCAGGATCTCCTTGGGGTCGCGGCCGATCTCCTGCGCCGCCGCGTCGACGCGGGCGAACTGCGCGGCCGCCGTGTCGGCGTCGGTGAACGGCAGGTTGAACTCGTCCGCGAACCGCGCGGCCAGCGCCGGCGTGCGCTTCTTGCCCTGCCCGCCGATGATCACCGGCGGCGCCGGGGACTGCGCCGGCTTCGGGAGGCCCGGCGACTCCGTCAAGGTGTAGTACTGACCGGCGAAGGAGAACGTCGAGCCCGCCGGCGTCTTCCACAGCCCGGTGATGATCTCGAGCTGCTCGGCGTAGCGGTCGAAGCGCTCCTTCAGCGGCGGCAGCGTGAGGCCGTACGCCTCGTGCTCGGCGTCGTACCAGCCGGAGCCGAGGCCGAACTCGACGCGCCCGCCGGACATCTGGTCGACCTGGGCGACCGAGATGGCCAGTGGCCCCGGGTACCGGAACGTCGCCGCGGTGACGAGCGTGCCGAGCCGGATCCGGCTGGTCTCCCGCGCCAGGCCGGCCAGGGTGATCCAGGCGTCGGTCGGGCCGGGCAGGCCGTCGGCCGAGCCCATCTTCAGGTAGTGGTCGCTGCGGAAGAAGGCGTCGTAGCCGGCGGCTTCGGTCGCCTTGGCGACGCGCAGCAGGTCGTCGTAGCTGGCCCCTTGCTGGGGCTCGGTGAAGATCCTCAAGTCCACGAAAGTCAGCCTATAGAGACGTCGGGCTCCGTGCGCCGCAGCCGTACCAGCATCCGGACGATCACGTCCTCGATCTCGGCGCCGACCTTCTTCGGGTCCGGCGAGCTGGCGATCTCGGTCGCCGCGCTCGACAGCGCGCCGAACAGCAGCCGCGCGGTGACCTCGACCGGCACGGGCTCGACCTCGCCCGCGTCGATCAGCGACTGCAGGCCGGACCTGACGAGCCCGAAGCTGCACCGCTCCTCGGCCTCGCGCCAGCGCTCCCAGCCCATGACGACCGGCGCCTCGTGGATGGCGATCCGCTGGTAGGCGGGGTCGAGGCAGGCGCGGATGAACGCGTTGAGCCCGCCGAGGGCCCGCTCCCACGGCGAGCCTTCGCCGGTCATGATCTTGTCGAGACGGTCGTAGACGAGGCTTTCGACCTGGTCGAACGCGGCTTCGAAGAGCGCCTGCTTGCCGCTGAAGTGGTGGTAGAGCGCACCCTTGGTGACGCGGGCGCGCTTGGCGATCTCGTCGAGCGAGGTACCCGCGTAACCGCGTTTGGTGAACAGTTCCACCGCGCTGTCGACCAGCGCCGACCGGGTCGACTCGGAGTAGTCGAGCCGCCTGGACCTCATTGTCGCCACCTTCACACCTTACGCCGGGAGGATCTCTCCATACTCATGGTATGTTCGCCTGGTCAGGTCCGTACCGGGAGTATGCCGCAGACCCGCGGTATGACCCGGGCCACGGAAGGGGAGCCCACGATGAGCTGGACAGACTTCTACCGACGTCAGGAAATCCTCGACGCCACGGTTCGCCTGGCCGCCCGGAATCCGGGCGCGCCGCTGCCGCTCGACGAGATCCCCGGCGCCGAAGAGCACTTCGGTACCGAGGAGAACGTCCTGCTGGCCCTGCAGTACCAGTGGACGAGGACGCTGAGCGGCCGCCTGCGCGCCGAGGTCACCGACCCGGACGACGCCGACGGCCTCGGTGACCACGTCGACGCCGTCACCCGCGCCTGGCGCGCGTCCGCCGACGAGCACGAGCCGCTGCGCGCGGTGCTCGACGGCGGTTACGAGCGGCACGCGTCGCTGCGCCGGATGCACGAAGGCGAACTGCGGATGCTCGCCGTCACGGCCGGGCTGGCCGACCCGCGCGAGCCGGGTGAAGAGATCGTCAAGGTGGGTCACGCGCTCGAGGCGCTGCTGCGCACGAGCCGCGAAGAGCCCGCCCGCCGCCGTCCCGTCATGGGACACCTGCGGCGCCTGCTCGCGCCCAGTGCGTGACAGGAGTTAAGTAAGCGCATGACGGAGCGCTGGACCGACGCCGACATCCCCGACCAGACCGGCCGGGCCGCCCTGATCACGGGGGCGAACTCGGGGCTCGGGCTGCGCACCGCCGAGGTGCTCGCGGGCAAGGGGGCCCGCGTGTTCCTCGCCTGCCGCTCCGCCGAACGCGGCGCGAAGGCACTCGACATCGTCAAAGCGGCCGCCGCGGGCGCCGAGCCCGAGCTCATCCCACTGGACCTGAGCGAGCTCGCCTCGGTGCGCGCGGCCGCCGCGTCGGCCCGGGAGCTGACCGGCGACAAGCTGGACATCCTGGTCAACAACGCCGGCGTGATGGCGACCGCCCGCGGCCGCACCGCCGACGGCTTCGAGCTGCAGTTCGGCACCAACTACCTCGGGCACGCGGCGCTGACGTGGCTGCTGATGCCCGCTTTGCGCGGCGGACGGCACGCCCGCGTCGTCACGCTGTCGAGCCTCGCCGCCACCGGCGCGCGCATCCACCTCGACGACCCGAACGGCGACCACCGCCGCTACAACGCGGCCGCCGCGTACGGCCAGTCGAAGCTCGCCGACCAGGTGTTCGCGCTCGAACTGGACCGGCGCCTGCGGGCCGCCGGCGAAGACATCCTCAGCGTCGCCGCGCACCCCGGGTACACCGCGACCGGGCTCGGCAGCGGCATGGCGCGTTCGTACTCGAACCCGGTGGTCCGGTCCGTCATCGCCGGCGGCCACCGCGTCGGCGAGGTCCTGTTCGCCCAGGGCCCCCGGATCGGCGCCCTCCCCCAGCTCTACGCGGCGACGGCGGACGGCGTCGAAGGCGGCAGTTACTTCGCACCGCGAGGCCTCGGAAACCTGCGTGGTCATCCCGTCGAGGTGCCCATGCTGGCGACCGCCCGCATCGAGCCGCTGGGGTCCGCATTGTGGGAGCTCACGGCGAAGTTGACCGAGGTCACCCCCGATCCCGCCTAGCCCGGACGGGCGTACGGTTGAGAGCGTGAGTGCTGCGCCTGAAGGCCGGAAGCTGCTGCGTCTGGAAGTCCGCAACAGTGAGACGCCGATCGAGAAGAAGCCGCCGTGGATCAAGACGCGGGTGCGGATGGGGCCGGAGTTCACCGAACTCAAGGGTCTCGTACGCCGCGAGGGTCTGCACACCGTCTGCGAAGAGGCGGGTTGTCCCAACATCTACGAATGCTGGGAAGACCGCGAAGCCACGTTCCTCATCGGCGGCGACCAATGCACCCGCCGGTGCGACTTCTGCCAGATCGACACGGGTAAGCCCGCTGCTCTCGACCGCACTGAGCCCCGGAAGGTCGCCGAGTCCGTTCAGGCCATGGGTCTGCGGTACTCGACCGTGACCGGTGTGGCTCGGGATGACTTGGACGACGGTGGCGCGTGGCTGTACGCCGAGACCGTCCGCCAGATCCACGCTCTGAACCCGGGTACCGGTGTGGAGTTGCTGATCCCGGACTTCAACGCCGACCCGGCGCAGCTGGCCGAGGTCTTCGGCTCGCGGCCGGAAGTCTTGGCCCACAATGTCGAAACGGTGCCGCGGATCTTCAAGCGGATCCGTCCCGGGTTCCGGTACGCGCGTTCCCTGGAAGTCATCACTGCCGCGCGTGAAGCGAGTCTGGTCACGAAGTCCAACCTCATCCTGGGCATGGGCGAGACGCCCGACGAGGTCGCTCCGGCGATGCAGGACCTGGTCGACGCCGGCTGCGAGATCTTGACGATCACGCAGTACCTGCGTCCCTCGCCGCGGCACCACCCGGTGGACCGGTGGGTGAAGCCGGAGGAGTTCGTCGAGCACTCCAAGGCTGCCGAGGCGATGGGCTTCGCGGGTGTCATGGCCGGACCGCTCGTCCGGTCGTCCTACCGCGCGGGACGCCTGTACGCCCAGACGAAGGCCCACCGCGGCGAGGTCCTCCCGGAGAACCTCCAGCACCTCGCGGTCGAAGGACCCGCAGCTCAGGAAGCCGCGTCGCTGCTGGCGCGGTGACGCGCGTCACCCCACCATCCTTAAAGGATCGGTAAAGTGGGTGGCATGGCCCTGGTTTCGGACCTCCTCAGCTGGTTGCAAGGACTCCCGGAACCGGGGCTCGTCGCGGCGACCGGCGGGCTGGTCTTCGCCGAGTGCACGATCGGGCTGGGTTTCCTGGCCCCCGGCGAGTCCGGGCTGCTCATCGCCGCGACGACGGCCACCACGGTCGCCCGGTTCGTGGTCCTGTGGCTGGCGGTCACGCTCTGCGCGACCGCGGGCGACGCGCTCGGCTACCTGATCGGCCGCCGTTTCGGGTCGCGGCTGCGCGAGACGAAACTGATCCGCAAGTACGGCCTCGACGCGTGGGACAAGGCGACCGCGGTCCTGGAGCGCCGCGGCGCGTGGGCGGTGTTCTTCGCCCGGTTCCTGCCGGTGATCCGCACGCTGACCCCGGCGGCGGCCGGGACGTCCGGACTGCCGTTCCGCAAGTTCCTCCCGGCCGCGGCGGCGGGCGCGTTCTGCTGGTCACTGGTCCACATCAGCATCGGCGCGGCCCTCGGCGAGGCGGCGAAGCGGATCGAAGGCGTGTTGAACACAGGCGGCCTGATCGTGGTCGGCGTGCTCGCCGCGGTCGGAGTGTTCTTCCTGCTGCGCATGAAGAAGCGGAAAGCCCTCGCCACGCCGGAACGCGAGCCCGAACGAGTCCCCTGACCCGAGTGAACCCTGTCGGACCCACGAGGGTGCGACCCGGGCGGACCCGGGCCGCGCCCTCCCGGCGTCAGCGGCGGGCGCGCGCCGCCTTGCCGGTGGCCCAGCCGGCCAAGCCGAGCGCCAGCAGCGCCCCACCGGCGACGAACGGCCAGGATCCGGTGCCCGGCGCCACGGCCGGCGCCGGAGCCGCGGCGAGGTCGTACCCGCCGAGCTTGCCCTGCGCCCGGTAGGCCGAGCCAGGCAGCTTGTCGCCGTACAACCGGTGCACCAGCTGCTGGTACGCCACCAGCGTCACGCCGTCGCCGACCCGCTGGCGAGCCGGGTCGTTGAGCGCCAGCACGCGACCGTCGCGCACCCGGTACCACGCGTTGACCTGCGGTTCGGTGAACACGAGGTCGCTACCCGCCTGCGCCGGGTAGGTCAGCTCCTCGGTGCCGGTCGTGAAGTTGCTCGCGGCCCAGCCGCCCGCTTCCGGCGTCACCCACACGGTCGCCTGACGGCCCGTCGACGCCGAAGCGCGCACCGCGTAGAACGCGAACGACGCCGGCGCGGCCCCCGGCTTCCCGGCGACGAAAGCCGGGTCCAGCGAATACACCGACTGGGGCGAACCGTCCACCTCGGGCGCCTGCGCGACGTCCGAGCGCGCGGCGCCCGCCCGGCGGTCGAGCTGGCCGAAGAACGCCGAAAGCTGCGCGTCCGCCGACTTGACCGCAGCGGCGATCTCACCCGGCGAAGGCTGGGAGGCCGAAGCCGTCCCGCCGAAACCGAGCACCAGGGCCGCACCCGCGACCAGGACAGCGAGTCCACGGAAGACGTTCATGCTCACGCCCCGATCCGGTAGAGGGACTGCGCCCACTGGAACTGCCCGTTGCGGACGTAGCTCGAGTGCGCCATCGCGCTGTAGCGCTGGCTGCTCGGCCACGGGTCGCCGTAGTAGACGAGCCCGCTCGCGTCGTAGCCGTAGATCACCTGGGCGTGGCCGCCGCCGGCGGTCCAGTAGATGCCGGTCTCGATCGGCCGCCGCGCGCCGATCTCGGTCTGCACCGAAGCCAGGCTGAGCGCGCCGGTCACCGTGCCGGGCCGCAGGCCGAGCGCCTGGTAACCGCGCTGGACGTAGGTCAGCTCGCCGGCCTGGTTCGGGCACTGCGAGCCGGCCGGGTAGCCGCGTGAGTAGTCGCAGAAGGTGTTCTGGCTGACGCTCGTGCCGTAGCCGAGGAACCGGGCGATGGTCAGGCCGCTCGCGGCCCAGCACCACTGGTCCTGCTCCTGGACCAGCTGGCTGATCGACAGCGTGGTCGCTTCGGTGGTCGCGCTCGCGGGCGGGGAGAGCAGGCCGGTGAGGGCCACGCACAGCGCGCCGAGCGCCATTGCTCGTCTGAAGTGCATTCGTTGCTCCTTGTCGGCAACAGGTGGGGACTTCGTGAGCTTCTCCCGTTGCCGCGCCGGGCAGTAATCCCAGCGGGGATAACACCGGCGTTATGCCGCCTATCGGGCAGGCGCCAGCCCGCTTCCCGAATACTCGCGGCACCAGCGCGCGAAATGCGGATTCCGCTGCCGGGACGCCGCGTACGCCACTTCCGCGCACCGGAACACCCGGTCGGTCGTCGGCGTGCGGGCGTCGTCCTCGCGGGTCGCGAACAGCAAAGTCGTCCACAGCGGGTCACCCGCGAGCGGCAGCGCGACGAGACCCGGCGGCGGCGCCGAAGCCGCCTGCGCGAGGCAGACCGCGCCCTGCGCGATGAGCGTCCCCGCGGTACCCGCCTCCGACGTGAAGTGCCGCACGCGCGGGCTGAACCCGGCGGCCGCGCAGGCCTGCAGGAACCGCACGCGCACGCAGTTTTCGTGCGGGGGCGGGAGGATCCAGTCGCAGCCGGCCAGGTCGGCGAGGTCGACGACGCCGTCGCGGATCGCCGGGTGGCCGTGGGCGATGCCGACGAAGATCGGCTCGGTGGCGAGCGTCCGGACGGTCAGGTCGGCGAAGTGGTGCGCCTCCGTGCTGTCGAAGCGTTCGAGCAGCGCGACGTCGACGCGGCCGGTCGAAAGCAGCTTGAGCAGGGTGAGCGACGCCGGTTCGGCGTACGTCTGGACGTCGACGTCCAGCTCCCCCAGCTCCTCGATGAACCGGCCGATGATGAGCAGCGGGATGTACCCGATCCGCAGGGTCTCCGGCCCGTCCTCGCCGTGCCGCCGGGCGGAGGCCACGAGGGCCTGCATGTCGGACAGCAGCGCGTCGGCGCGGGCGAGCACGAACCGGCCGAGCTCGGTCGGGCGCACGCCGCTGGGGCCGCGGACGAACAGGTCGCCGCCGAGGATCCGCTCGATCCGCTTGAGCTGCGCGGTGAGGGCGGGCTGGCTGACGCCGAGGACGGTCGCGGCCCGGCTCACGCTGCCGCCGTCCGCGACAGCGCGGACGGCCCTGAGATGCCGCAGCTCCAGCTCGGCCACGTCCAGCAGGCTAACGCCGTCTTCCCGGGCGGCACGACCTGCGAAAGTCGGGCTTACTACATTCGGCGGTATGAGTCTCGCGGATCTTCCCCGGCCGATCGGGTTCGTCCTCGGCGGGGGCGGCAGCCTCGGTGCGATGCAGGTCGGCATGCTGCGCGCGCTCACCGAAGCCGGTGTCACGCCGGATCTGGTGGCGGGCACGTCGGTCGGCTCGCTCAACGCGGCGGTGCTGGCCCTGCCCGGCGACGACGTCTTGGCGCGCCTGCACGGCATCTGGGCGCACATGACGCGCGCCGAGGCATTCCCCGGCGGCGTGCTGAGCCGCGTCCGGACGCTGACGCAGAGCAAGACGCACCTGTTCCCCAACACCGGCCTGACGGGGATCATCGCCGACCACCTCGGCGCCGAAACGCGCTTCGAGGACCTGGCGCTGCCGCTCGGCGTCGTCACGACGCAGGTCGACACCGCCGAGCCGCTGCTGATCCGGTCGGGGCCGATCCTGGCGCCGCTGCTGGCCAGCTGCGCGATCCCGGGGATCTTCCCGCCGGTGGAGCACGAAGGGCGGCTGCTCTACGACGGCGGGCTCGTCGCGAACGTACCGATGCGGCAGGCGCTGACCATGGGTGCGAAGTCGCTGGTGGTGCTCGACTGCGCGTTCCCCGGGAAGCTGCCGGAGGCGCCGCGGACGTTCGCCGAGGTGATGATGTTCACCGCGATGATCTCCATGCGGAACCAGGCGGTGCTGGAAGCGCCGGTCGCGGCCGCGCAGGTGCCGGTCGTGTACCTGCCGGGGCCGGCGCCGGTACGTGTGAACCCGCTCGATTTCGGGCACACCGAAGCACTGGCGGAAGAGGCGTACTCGGCCGCGCGGGAGTTCCTCGACGGGATCTCGGTGAGCGGGCCGGGACTTTACGGGGCGCCGGGCCTCGTCGTCACGTGATCCGCGTCACGCCGATGCACCGATCCGCCGGGAAGAACGTCATCGCTATCGCGTAGTTTTGATGACGAATGCCCGCCGACCCCAATTTCCCAAAAAGAGACAATATGCCCCCCAAGAAGATTTTACTTTCGGTGGCCGGAATCCTCGCCGGAGCACTGCTGGTTTCCGCCTGCTCGTCCGGTGACGACGGCGGCTCACCCGGCGGTGGGGCGCCCGTGTCCGGTTCCGCGTCGGCCGCGGCGACCCCCGTCGCCGTGTCGTTCGAACCCGCGGGCGGCACGGGGGTGAGCCCGGCGACGCCCGTCGTCGTCAAGGCCGCCAACGGGAAGCTCCTCGACGTCACGGTGACCAACACCGCGAAGGGGACCAAGGTCGGCGGCAAGCTCGCCGCCGACGGGGCCAGCTGGACGTCGACCGAGCCGCTCGGCTACGGGGCGACGTACAAGATCGTCGCGCACGCCCAGGGCGCCGACGGGAAGCCGGTCGAGCAGGACAACCAGATCAGCACGATCGCGCCGAAGAAGCAGGCGAACGCCAACCTGATCCCCGCGCCGTCCGCGGTGGCGAGCTCGGGCGTCGGCGTCGGGCAGCCGATCGTGTTCAGCTTCGGGAAGATCGCCGTGAAGAACAAGGCGGCGGTGGAGAAGGCCCTGACGGTGGAGTCCACGCCGAAGCAGGAGGGCAGCTGGTTCTGGATCGACGACTCGAACGTCCACTACCGGCCGAAGGAGTACTGGAAGGCCGGCACGACGCTGAAGGTGACGGCCAAGATCTACGGCGTCGACTTCGGCAACGGCGTCTTCGGCGCGGAGGACCGCACGGAGACGTACAAGGTGCACGATTCCTGGATCGCGAAGGCGGACGGGAACACCGAGCAGATGCAGATCTTCCACAACGGCGCGATGGTGAAGTCCATGCCGATCTCGATGGGCAAGGACGCGACCCCGACGCATTTGGGCGCGCACGTCATTTCGGACAAACAGGCGAATTACACGATGGATTCGTGTACGTACGGCGTTTGCCCGCCCGACCCGAAGGCGTACCGGTCGAACGAGAAGTTCTCGGAGCGGATTTCCAACGACGGCGAGTTCGTCCACGAGAACCCGAACAGCGTGGGGCAGCAGGGCAGTTCGAACGTGTCGCACGGCTGCATCAACCTGAACGGCGCGAACGCCCAGTGGTTCTTCCAGAACATGGGCCTCGGTGACGTCGTCGAGGTGACGAACTCCGGCGGCCCGCAGCTCCCGGTGTGGGACCTGTACGGCGACTGGTCCAAGTCCTGGGCCGACTGGCAGGCCGGCTCGGCCCTGAAGTAACCGTCTCAGTCTTGCCCCAAGGGGGGGGGGGGGGGGGGGGGGCCCGGCCCCCCCCCCCCCCCCCCCCCCCCCCCCCCCCCCCCCCCCCCCCCCGCGGCCGGGAGGCGTGTCACCGTCGTCGGCCTGCGGCGGCGTGCCGGCGGTCGTGTTCGCGACGCTGGTGTCCGCGAACTTCAGCTCACCGCTCGCCAGGTTCACGGTCG
>NZ_JAPZLD010000076.1:0-34234 GCF_030182635.1 Amycolatopsis ponsaeliensis | reverse complement strand
GGCAGCGGGGGGCCCCCCCCCGCGCCCCCGCGGGGGCCCGGGGGCCCGGCCCCGGGGCCCCGCGCCCCCCGGGGCGGCGGGGGGGCCGCCCCCCCCGCGCCCCGGGGGGGGGGGGGGGGGGGGGCCCGGCTGGGGCCGGGCCCCCGCCGCCTTATTCGCTTGCCCGGCTGCGGTGCGGCCCGGCACTGTGGCCGGACCACGAGCCAGGGAGGCAGCACCGCCGATGGAGATCCGTCCCACGACCGAGCAGGACCGCGACGTCTTCATCGACACGCTCTTCGCGGCGTTCGGGCGCTTCCCGGAGCCCCCGGCCGAGCGGGACCGCGTCTGGTCGGCCCTGGAAATGGACCGCGCCCTGTTCGCCGTGACGGCCGAGGGCCGGCCCGTCGGCACCACCGCCGCGTACTCCTTCGAGCTGACCCTGCCCGGGTCGGTGGTGACCCCGGCCCCCGGCGTGACCGCCGTCGGCGTCCTGCCCTCGCACCGGCGCCAGGGCGTGCTCACCGCGATGATGCGTCACCACCTCGACGACGCCCGGGCGCGCGGGGAGTTCCTTTCCGTGCTGCTGTCCAGCGAGGCCGTCATCTACCGCAGGTTCGGCTACGGGCCGGCGACCACGACGCACCGGCTGACGGTGCCGCGCCATCAGGCCGCCTTCGCCGTCCCGCGGGGCGCGGCCGTCCCGGTGCCCGGCTCGATCGAGGTGCTGCGGCGCGCCGAGTGCGCCGAGATCCTGGAGGACGTCTACGACCGCTACCGCCGGACCCGGCCGGGCGCGCTGTCCCGGCCGCACCACTGGTGGGCCCGCGGCGCCGGGCGGCCACCGGTGTCCCCGGCGTCGCGCTACGTCGCCGTCCACCGCGACGCGGACGGCGTCCCGGACGGGTACGCCACCTACGTGATCGAAGGCGCCGGCACCTTGACGGTCGACGAGACGATCGCGGCGGACGACGCGGTCGCGACGGCCCTGGCCCGGTTCCTGCTCGACCACGACCTGGCGACCGAGGTCGTGTTCCGGCAGTGCCCGCCCGGGCACCCCCTGCGCTGGCAGCTGGCCGACATCCGCGCGGCCCGGGCGAGCGACGAAACGGACTGGCTCTGGGTGCGGATCCTGGACGTCCCGCGGGCGCTGACGGCCCGCGGCTGGCTGACCGACGGCGAGCTCGTCCTCGAGGTCGACGACCCGTTCGCCGGCGAGCACGGCCGCTACCTGCTGACGGTCCGCGACGGCAAGGCCGAGTGCGTCCCGACGGACCGGGACCCCGACCTGTCCCTGGACGTGAGCGACCTGGGTTCGGTGTACCTCGGCGGAACCGCCCCGAGCACGCTGGTCCGGGCGGGTCACATCCGAGCCCACCACCCGGCGGCGCCGCTACTCGCCGACGCGCTGTTCCGCGCCGAGCGGGAGCCGCACTGCCTGCACTGGTTCTGAGCCGTTCGGAGAGCGGGTGACCGGGAGGTCGAGCGTGCGCTCTTCGGCGTCGAGGGCGAGGGAGCCTTCCCGTTCAGAGAGCGGGGGTGACCGCGAGCCCGAGCTTGCCGGCCAGCCGGCCGATCCAAGCTTCGACCTCCTCCGGCGACCGGTCCGGCAACCCGAAGATCGTCTCGGTCACGCCGAGGGAATCCAGGTGTGCCAACCGGTCCGGGTCGGGCCGCTCGCCGAGGGCGCAGATCTGGGGCGCCCCCGAACGTCCCTCGGCGGCCCAGATCTCCTTCAGCAGCGCCACGTGGCCGTCGAGGTCGGAGTCCGCCGGGGTGGTGATCCAGCCGTCCGCGTGGCGGGCTATCCAGCGGAACGTCTTCTCCGTCGGGCCCGCGCCGAGCAGGACCGGGATGTGGGCCTGGATCGGCTTCGGCCACGCCCAGCTCGGCCCGAACGAGACGAACTCCCCGTCGTACGAAGCCTCTTCGGACGTCCACAGTGCATTCATCGCTTCGAGGTACTCGCGCAGGGCCGTGCGGCGGCGGTTGCCCGGGACGCCGTGGTCGGTCAGTTCGTCGACGTTCCAGCCGAAGCCCGTGCCGAGCGTCACGCGGCCGCCGGACAGGTGGTCCAGGCTCGCGATCGTCTTGGCGAGCGTGATCGGGTCGCTCTCCACCGGGAGGGCCACCGCCGTGGACAGCCGGATCCGCGACGTCACCGCCGCCGCCGTCGCCAGCGCCACCCACGGGTCGAGGGTGCGGCTGTAGCGGTCGTCGGGCAGGGACGCGTCACCCGTTCGCGGGTGCGGTGACTCGCGCTTGACCGGGATGTGAGTGTGCTCGGGTACGTAGAAGGTGGCGAACCCGGCAGCTTCCGCCGCGCGCGCCGCGGAAGCCGGGGTGATGCCTCGGTCGCTGGTGAACAGCACGATTCCGTAGTCCACGCGAGGGAGCGTATTAGAACGTGTTTCAGTTTTCAAGGTCGGTCGCGAGTGCGAAAAGTGGCAACACGGACGCGGAGCGTAACATCCGGTCGCGCCGGAGCGATGATCAAAGCGACCGGGGTGGGTACCCGGGAGATGCGGAGGCAGGGTGGACCTGGCAATCCATTGTGGACTCACGGTGTCCCAGCCAGTGGACGCGACGGCCGGGCTGGTTGGCGTGCGTATGCCCGTTTCCAGTACCGTGGACCACAGGTCGAGAGGCGCTGCAACGGACCACCGGGTCCGCCACGCTCGACCGGGATCCATCGAACAAGGGCGCCTCCCGGATGAGGGAGGCTGCCGGTGAACCCGATCACCCCGCGAGAAACCCCCAGCGAGCCCGAAGCCACCGCGCGCCTGCGCGAGCTGCTCGGGCAGCGGGTGGCGGTGCTCGACGGCGCGTGGGGCACCATGCTGCAGGGCGCCGGGCTGACCCCCGCCGACTACCGCGGTGACCGCTTCGGCGAGCACACCCACGACGTCACCGGCGACCCCGACCTGCTGAACCTCACCCGCCCGGACGTCATCCTCGACGTCCACCGCCAGTACCTCGCGGCCGGCGCGGACATCACCACCACGAACACCTTCACCGCCACCAGCATCGGCCAGGCCGACTACGGGCTGCAGGACCACGTCCACGAGATGAACGTCCGCGGCGCGCAGCTGGCCCGGCAGGCCGCCGACGAGCTGGGCGGGAAGTTCGTGGCGGGGTCCATCGGCCCGCTGAACGTCACGCTCAGCCTCTCGCCCAAGGTCGACGACCCGGCGTACCGCGCGGTGACGTTCGAGCAGGTCAAGGCCGCGTACGCGGAGCAGATCGCCGGGCTCGCCGAAGGCGGCGTCGACCTGCTGATGATCGAGACGATCTTCGACACGCTCAACTGCAAGGCGGCCATCGCCGCCGCCCGCGACGTCGCGCCGCACCTGCCGCTGTGGATCTCGGTCACCATCGTCGACCTGAGCGGCCGGACGCTCTCGGGCCAGACCGTCGAGGCGTTCTGGAGCTCGATCGAGCACGCGAAGCCGCTGGTCGTGGGCGTCAACTGCTCGCTGGGCGCCGAGGAGATGCGCCCGCACGTCGAGGAGCTCTCGCGGATCGCCGGCACCTACGTCGCCTGTCACCCGAACGCCGGGCTGCCCAACGCGTTCGGCGGCTACGACCAGACGCCGGACGAGACCGCCGGGCTGATCGGCGGGTTCGCCCGCGAAGGCCTGGTCAACCTGGTCGGCGGCTGCTGCGGCACGAGCCCGGCGCACATCGCGAAGATCGCCGCCGCGGCGAAGGGCGTCGCGCCCCGCGAGGTGCCCGCGCCGCGGACGCACACCCGGTTCAGCGGGCTCGAGCCGTTCGGCATCGGTGCCGACACCGGCTTCGTGATGATCGGCGAGCGCACCAACGTCACCGGCTCCAAGCGGTTCCGGCGGCTCATCGAGTCCGACGACCACCAGGGCGCCGTCGACGTCGCGCTGGAGCAGGTCCGCGGCGGGGCCAACCTGCTGGACGTCAACATGGACGCCGACCTGCTCGAGTCCGAGCAGGCGATGACGACGTTCCTCAACCTCATCGCCACCGAGCCCGAGGTGGCCCGGATCCCGGTGATGGTCGACAGCTCCAAGTGGACCGTGCTCGAAGCCGGCCTGCGCTGCCTGCAGGGCAAGGGCGTCGTCAACTCGATCAGCCTCAAGGAAGGCGAGGAGCCGTTCCTCGCCCAGGCCCGCACCATCCGCAACTACGGCGCCGGCGTCGTCGTGATGGCGTTCGACGAGCAGGGCCAGGCCGACACCGCCGACCGCAAGGTCGAGATCTGCGGCCGCGCGTACGACCTGCTGACGCAGGAGGCCGGGTTCGCGGGCGAGGACATCATCTTCGACCCGAACGTCCTCGCCGTCGCCACCGGCATCGCCGAGCACAACGGCTACGCGAAGGCGTTCATCGACGCGCTGCCCCGGATCAAGGAACGCTGCCCGGGCGTCCACATCAGCGGCGGCATCTCGAACCTGTCGTTCTCCTTCCGCGGCAACGACGTCGTGCGCGAGGCGATGCACTCGGCGTTCCTGTTCCACGCCGTGCAGGTCGGCCTCGACATGGGCATCGTCAACGCCGGCCAGCTCGCGGTCTACCAGGACATCCCGAAGGACCTGCTCGAACTGGTCGAGGACGTGCTCTTCGACCGCCGCGAGGACGCCACCGACCGGCTGGTGAGCTTCGCCGAGAACGTGAAGGGCAGCGGCACCAAACGCGTCGTGGACCTGTCGTGGCGCGAAGGCACCGTGGAGGAGCGGCTCTCGCACGCGCTCGTCCACGGCATCGTCGACTTCATCGAGGAGGACACCGAAGAGGCGCGCCAGGTCAAGGCCCGGCCGCTCGAGGTGATCGAAGGCCCGCTGATGGACGGCATGAAGATCGTCGGCGACCTGTTCGGCTCCGGCAAGATGTTCCTGCCGCAGGTGGTGAAGAGCGCCCGCGTCATGAAGCGCTCGGTCGCCTACCTCGAGCCGTTCATGGAGGCCGAGAAGGAGGAAGCCCGGCTGGCCGGGCGCGCCCAGGTGTCCAGCGGGCAGGGCAAGGTCGTGCTCGCCACGGTCAAGGGCGACGTCCACGACATCGGCAAGAACATCGTCGGCGTGGTGCTCGGCTGCAACAACTACGAGGTGATCGACCTCGGCGTGATGGTGCCGGCGGCGAAGATCCTCGACATCGCCGTCACCGAAGGAGCCGACGCCGTCGGGCTGTCCGGCCTGATCACGCCTTCGCTCGACGAGATGGTCAACGTCGCCACCGAGATGCAGCGCCGCGGCCTCAAGCTGCCGCTGCTGATCGGCGGCGCCACGACGTCCCGCCAGCACACCGCGGTCAAGATCGCGCCCGCCTACGACAACGCGACGGTGCACGTCCTCGACGCGTCGCGGGTGGTCGGCGTGGTGTCCGACCTGCTCGACCCGGACCGGTCGATCGTGCTGGCCGAGAAGAACCGGGCCGACCAGGACGTGCTGCGCGAGCAGCACGCGAACAAGCAGCGCCGCCCGATGCTCACCGTCGAGCAGGCCAGGGCGAACCCGGAGAAGGTGTCGTTCGACGGCCTGCCGACCCCGGCGTTCACCGGCCGCCGCGTCGTCGAGCCGAGCATCGCCGAGCTGCGCGAGATGGTCGACTGGCAGTTCCTGTTCCTCGCCTGGGAGCTCAAGGGCAAGTACCCGGCCATCCTGGAGCAGCCGGTCGCCCGCGAGCTGTTCGACGACGCGAACACCCTGCTCGACGAGATCATCGCGAACGGCAGCTTCCGCGCGAAGGGCGCGTACGCGTTCTGGCCGGCGCACAGCGAGGGTGACGACATCCTGCTCGACGGGGACTTCGCCCACGTCGGGTTCCCGATGCTGCGGCAGCAGACGTCGAAGCCGCTGGACCGCGCGAACCGCTGCCTGGCCGACTACATCGCGCCGGTGGGCGACCACCTCGGCGGCTTCGCGGTCGCCATCCACGGTGCCGGCGAGCTCGCCGCGAAGTACGAGGCCGAGCAGGACGACTACCGCGCGATCATGGTCAAGGCACTGGCCGACCGGCTGGCGGAGGCGTTCGCCGAGCACATCCACCTGCGGGCGCGCCGCGACTGGTTCGAGCCCGACGCCGAACCACTGCTGGAAGACCTGCATGCGGAGCGGTTCCGCGGCATCCGCCCGGCGCTCGGCTACCCGGCCAGCCCCGACCACAGCCAGAAGCGGGAGCTGTTCGAGCTGCTCGGGTCGGACGAGCTGGGCATGGCGCTGACCGAGTCGTTCGCGATGACGCCGGCGGCGAGCGTGTCCGGGCTGATCTTCGCCCACCCGGAATCGAAGTACTTCACCGTCGGCAGGCTCGGCCGCGACCAGGTCGAGGACTACGCGCGCCGCAAGGGCGTCGAACAGTCCGAGGTCGAGCAGTGGCTGCGGCCGAACCTGGCCTACGAGCCCGAGGCGTAGTCCTTCAGCTCGATGTCCGTGGCGAAGTTGTCGGTCGCCTTGAGCATCATGCGGAGCAGGAAGCGGGACTTGAACGTCAGGTCCCGCAGCTTGATCCGCAGCCGGGACGGCGGCGCGAGGAACGGGCCCGCGCTGCCGCGCTGCGAGACCTTCGCGTAGCCGCGGAAGAGTTCTTCGTAGCGCGCGAAGGCGACGTGGTGGTCGCCGTTCGCGGCCAGCAGCTCGCCGGCGAGCACGTACGCGCCGACGATCGCCAGGCCGGTGCCGAACCCGCCGAGGGTGTTTCCGTAGGCGGCGTCGCCGAGCAGGACGACCCGGCCGCGCGAGTAGTGGTCGATCGTGACGCGGGCGAGCGAGTCGAGGTAGAACTCGCGAGCCTGCGGGAGCTTCTCGATCAGTTCGGGCACCCGCCAGCCGGCGTCGCGGTAGGCGGCGGCGACCAGCTTCCGCTGGGTGTCCGTGTCGGTGCGGTCGTAGTCCAGCTCCGGTGCGGCGAAGACGAAGAACGCCGACGCCTTCGGCCCGCCGACCGCGGCCATCCGGCCCGGCTCGTTGTACATCACGGCTTGGCCGCCGTCGACCGGCTCGCCCAGCTCGGCCAAGGCGTAGTAGTGGCCGAGGAAGTTGACGTAGTCGCCTTCCGGGCCGAAGGCCAGCCGCCGGACGTTCGAGTGGATGCCGTCGGCGCCGACGACGAGGTCGAACCGGCGCGGCGCGGCCTTGGCGAAGGTGACGTCGACGCCGCCGGCCGTCTCGGTCAGCGACGTGATGGTGTCGCCGAAGAGGTACTCGCATCGCGCCGCGGTGCGCTCGTACAGGACGTCGGCCAGGTCGCCGCGGCGGATCTCGATCTCGCCGCCGGTGAACTCGCCGGGGATGACGGCTTGCGGCCGCCCGCCGGCGTCGATGATCGTCTGGTCGGTGCCCCCGGTCTGGCGGGCCACGACGTCGTCGAGGATGCCCATGCGCTCCAGGACGGTCCGGTGGGTGGCGCCCTTGAAGTCGACGGCCTGGCCGCCCGGGCGCACCGACGGCGCGCGTTCGACGACGGTGACGGTGCAGCCGTAGCGGGCCAGCCAGAGGGCGAGGGCGGGGCCGGCGATGCTGGCGCCGGAGATCAGGACGCGGAGGTTCTTCATGTCGCAGAGCTTCGCCGCCGGCGCTGACCGGTCCCTGGCGATCCGCTGACGGCGGCCGTCAGCGACTGTCGCGAATGGACCGCACGCGGACCGTGACGGCGGAAAATTCCCGGCCGTCACCAGGGCATTCCCGCCGGTTTTCGCACGTTGACCCCAGCCGGTGACGCGGGCACCATTTCCCGGGGGGAGAGGGGGCGGCGATGCTGGACAGCGAAACGCGACCGGCGGCCACCGCGCTCGGTGAGCTGCTGCGCAACGGGGAGCGCGCACTCGAGGCCGACGGCGACCTGCGGGCCGGCCGGGAGTGGTTCGACCGGGCGTACCGGGCCGCGGAGGCCGAGTGCGACGGGGCGGGGATGGCCCGCGCCGCGCTGGGCATGGGCGGACTGTGGGTGCACGAACACCGGAGCGCGCCCGCGGCGGCGCTGCTGCAGGCGTGGCTGCGCAGTGCCCGTACGGCGGTCGACCCGGGGTCGTCGCTGGCCCTGCGGCTCAAGGCCCGGCTCGCGGGCGAGGACGACTACGTGGCGGGGGAGAGCAATGCGATCCTCGCCGTGCTCGAAGAAGCCAAGCGCGCGGGCGACCCGGTCGCCTGGGCCGAGGCCGCGAGCCTGGCCCACCACTGCCTGCTCGGCCCCGACCACGGCGGTCAGCGCCGCGCGCTCGCGCAGGAGCTGATCACCGAGGGCTTCCGCACCGCCCGGCGCAGCGACCTGCTGATGGGCATGCTCTGGCGCACGGTCGACCTCTTCCTCGACGGCGACCAGCACGCCCAGCGCGGGCTCGCCGACCTGCGTGGCCTGCTGGCCGAACGCGACCACCTCGCGGTCGGGTTCGTGCTCGACGCGATCGACGTCATGCTCAGCATCCGCGCCGGCCGGTTCGACGAAGCCGAAGCCCGCGCGGCGGCCTGTGCGCTGCGCGGCGAGCAGGCCGGGGACGCCGACGCGATCGGCTGGTACACCGCGCAGCTCGGGGCGGTGCGCTGGTACCAGGGCCGCGTCGCCGAGCTGCTGCCGGTGCTGCGGGAGACGGTGCATTCGCCGACGCTCAGCTTGGTGGACAACGCGTTCGTCGCCGGCCTGGCCGTCTCCGCCGCTTCGGCCGGGGACGAGCGCGAGGCGGCCGGCGCGCTGGCCCGGCTGCGCGGGCGGGACCTGGCGCTGCTGCCGCGGTCGAGCAGCTGGCTCGTGTCGATGTACGGGATCGTCGAGTCGGCCTACCTGCTCTCCGACGTCGAGTCGGCGCTCGCCGCGTACGCGCTGCTCACGCCGTTCGCGCGGCTGCCGGTGATGGGCAGCCTCGCCGTAGCCTGCTTCGGCTCCGTGCAGCACGCGCTGGGCGTGGCGATGCTGACCGCGGGCGAGACCGAGCGCGCCACGGAGCACTTCCGGGCCGCGGTGCGTGACAACCTCGCGCTGGCCCACTGGCCGGCCGTGGCGCTGTCCCGCGCGCGGCTCGCGCAAGCGCTGGGACCCGGTTCGGCCGAAGCCGCGCGGGAGCTGGCCGCGGCGACGCGCGAGGCCGGGCAGCTCGGGATGGTGCTGCCCGACTTCGCGGACCGCGTCGTGGATCGGCGGGTCACCTGCCGGCGGCAGGGCAGCCACTGGCTCTTCGCCCTGGACGGGCGGTCCGCGCTGGTCGAGCACAGCGTCGGCATGGGCTACCTGGCGACGCTGCTGGACAACCCGGGCCACGAGCTGACCGCGGTCGAGCTGGCGCACGGGGTGGTCGCCGAGGTGACGACCACGCAGCCGGTGCTCGACCAGACAGCGACCGCGCACTACCGGCGCTGGCTCGCGAACCTCGAGGCCGAGCTCGACGAGCACGAGGCCAACCACGACGCGGGCCGGGCGGAGAAGGTGCGCACCGAGCGCGACTGGCTACTCGGGGAACTGTCCGCCGCGGCGGGGCTCGCGGGCCGGGTCCGCGAGTTCGCGGGCGCGGAGGAGAAGGCGCGGATCGCGGTGGGCAAGGCGATCCGCCGCGCGCTGACCCGCATCGCGGCGGCGGACGAGGTGATCGGCGACGTCCTGCGCGACGGCGTCCACACCGGCACCCGCTGCTCCTACCACCCCGGCTGACACCCACCCCGCTGACGCGCCCACCCCGCTGACGCGTCTTGAATGAGTCATTCAGGACCTCCGAAGACCTGAATGACTCATTCAAGACCTTTCGCGGCCCCTACTCGACCGCGCCGTTCTGGGTCACCAGCGTCTGGTACCAGGCGTCGTACGGGTGGTTCGTCGCCGGGTAGCTCGCCAGCGGCGTGGTCGCGTCGTCCGCCGAGTCGAAGTCCCAGCCGCGGACCAGCTTGCCCGACTGGCGGGCCGAGGTGATGAACGCCGACTCCGTCGCGGGCGCCCCGTAGAACAGCGCGCCCTGCTGCAGCTCCGCGCTGTCGCCCTTCTGGAACTCGTCGAACGCGACCTGGCGGTAGCGGATCCGGTCGCCGGTGACGCTCGCGGTGTCCGCGCGCAGGGTGTTCGACGGCGTCGGGCCGTCGGCGCCGGTCCACACCTTCACGCGCCGGGTGCCGTTGGTGGCGGTGTCCTTGGCGAACCGCGCGTCGGACGTCTTGGCGTTGCCGGTCCACGCCACTGTGGTGGCCGACAGGGTGCCGTTCCAGCTCCAGTTCTGGCTGCCGCTCTGGCTCTGGTGGATCTCCCGCAGGTGCGTCGCGTCGGTGAAGGCCACGGTCGGCTGGACGCCGTTGTCGTACTGGTGGCTGGCCTGCCAGGTGATCTCGCCGTCGGTGCCGAGCTTGCCGACGTGATACCAGAGCGTGCTCGCGCCCTGCGACTGGTGGACCTCGACGAGGTCGCCGTTGTCGTTGAGCGCGACGGCGGGGGTCTGGCCGCTGTCGTACTTGCCGTGCCGCAGCCAGGTGACGCGGCCGTCGGCGCCGTAGGTCCCGGTCCAGTACCAGAGCGCGCCGCCGCCGGAGTCGTGCACCTCGACGATCTGGCCACGGCCGTTCAGCGCGACCGCGGGGTGGTACCCGACGTCGCGCTTGTACTCACTGCGGCTGCCGCCGTCGCCCGAGAGCAGCGGCAGCACACGCCCGCGCAGCGCGTCCACGGTCGGCGAGCCGGCCGGGTAGTCCTGCGCCCGCAGCAGCCGGCTGCCGAACACCGACTCCAGCTCCTGGTTGACCGCGACGAGGTTGCCCTCGGCGAAGTTCGCGTTGTCGGTCAGGTCGTCCTTGAGGTCGAGCATGACGACGATCGGCGCGGCCGCCGGGTGCGCCGCCGACCAGGTGTTGACCGTGCTCAGCCAGTCCCGCAGGTTGTTCGACGCCGGGTTGCCGCCGCTGTGGTCGACGGCGTTGCCGGGCGAGTCGTGGCCGACGCCGTAGTCGTGGGTCGTGGCGTAGCCGTTGTCGTGGATGTCGAACTCGATGAACCGGACGCCGTGGTCGAGCTGGTAGGCGATCGAGTTCTTCGCGCCGTCGACGCTGCCCGAGTAGCTGTTGTGCGTGGCGCGGAAGACCGAGCCGGTGAACGGCGGGCTCGCCGCTTCGGCGGTTCCGCCGGTCAGCAGGGCGGCGGTGGTCAGAGCAGTGACGGCCAAGGCGGGCAGTCGGGTCATCCTCGGGTCCTCACGTCGGGAGCGGGGTGCCGATCATCCTGGCCGTCCGGAGCGGTCGTTGTCTCGAACATCCGGTGGAACGTCGTGGAACGCGAGTGGAACGCCTAGAAGGCGACAGCAGGACGTTCGAGGGAGGAAACACCATGACCCAGACAGGCGGACCCCAGTACCCGGATCCGACGCGGCCGGTGCCGCCGCAGGCGGGGATGCCCGGCCCGCCGCCTCCGCAGCCGCCCGCCTCGCCGAAGAAGTCGAAGAAGCGGCAGAAGATCGTGCTCACCGTGTTCCTGGTCGTCGTCGCCGCGATCCTCGCGCTGGTCTGGGTGGCCACCCGGTCCAACGGCGAGAACGCCCAGGTCGGCAACTGCGTCACCGAAAGCGGCGAGAACTACGTGAAGATCGTCGACTGCGGAACGCCCGAGGCGACGCTCAAGGTCGTCGCGCGGGTCGAGGACAAGACGCAGATCGAGGCGCAGATCAGCGCGTGCACGCCGTACCCCGACGCCGACCAGGTGTTCTGGCAGGGCAAGGAGGGCGAGACCGGCGTCGTGCTCTGCCTGGCGAAGACCGGCAAGTAGCGCGATGGCGGGCGGGAAGTTCTCGTTCACCGGCTCCGGCGAGGTCCGGGTTCGCAGCGGCGGGCGCACGCTCGCCGCGGCGGGTGACGTGATCGTCATCGGTGACCGGGTCTTCCGGCTGGCGGAAGTGGACCGGGTCGCCTACCACGCGGCGGCCCGGCCGCACCAGGCCAGCTACGCGCTGGGCCTGGCCCACGGCCCGGTGCGGAGCCGGTTCGTGTTCGACGCGTTCCGCGGCGGCAGCGAGCTCGAAGACGCCCGCGAGACGTGGCGGCGGCTGGTCGAACTGGTCGAATCGGCGGCCTGCCCGCGGATCGCGCGCACCGCGGTCGACGCCATCACGGCCGGCGCCACCGCCCGGTTCGGCGGGGGCGGGCACCCGCGGATCGACGCGGACGCCGAGGGGCTGCGCCGGCGGCGGTGGTTCGCGCCGAAGGTGCCGTGGGCCGGCGTGCTCGGCATCGACCTGCGCGCGGGCGAGGTGCGCGTGTGGACGGGCGGCCCGGAGCCGGAGCTCGCCACCGCGATGGCGGGCTGGAACGCGGTGGTCCTCCCGCGCGTCTTAGGAATGATGGTCGCCCACGAAAAAGAATCACGGGGAAGTCATTGATCACGAATTCTGCGGAATAGTCGGGAAACGTTCACGAAATCGGAGATCGAGTGTCCGTTGTGTCGCATTTGCGGCACCGTTCATCGATTTATGCCAAATCGCCGCGCGGATTCGGTACTTGGCCGGGCGGTGCGTAGTCATTATCCGAGGAACAAGTGTGCGCGGGCACCGGCAAGCCCGTGAGGGGCCCGTGAGGGGTTGGGGAGGCAGTGAGTGTGGCGAACGACTGGCCGCTGGTCGGCCGCGAACAGGAGCTGGCGTTCGCGCGCCGGGCACTGGGTGATCCCGAGGTGTGCGGGCTGCTGCTGACCGGGCGGGCGGGCGCCGGCAAGACCCGGCTGGCCAAGGTGCTGCTGGCCGAGCTGGCCGGCGACGGGGCGCGCACGCACTGGGTGCGCGCGATGTCGTCGGCCTCGACGATCCCGTTCGGCGCCTTCGCCCACCTCCTGCCCGGCAGCGCCGACGGCACGGGGGACCGCGCGCACCGGCTCAACCAGGTCGCCGGGCACCTCACCCGCGGCGCGGAGGGGCGCCGGCTGGTGCTGTGCGTCGACGACGCGCACCTGCTCGACGACCTGTCCGCGACCCTGGTGCACCAGCTGGCCGCGACCGCGTCGGCGTTCGTGATCGTGATCGCGCCGCACGGTGTGAGCGTGCCCGACCCGGTGTTCGCGATGTGGAAGGACCGCGTCGCCGAGCGCCTCGACGTCGGCGAGCTCACCCGCCCGAAGACCACCGAGCTGATCACCGCGGCGCTCGGCGGCCGGCTCGACGACGGCGCGGAGCACCGGCTCTGGCACCTGACGCTGGGCAACCCGCTGTTCCTGCGCGAGCTGGTGCAGGGCGGGCTCGACAGCGGCTCGCTGTCGGCCGAGGACGGCGTGTGGCGGTGGAGCGGGGCCCTGCTGGCGACCCCGCGGCTGGTGGAGCTGATCGAAACCCGCATCGACCGGGTCGACGCCGACGAGCGGCGGCTGCTGGAGCTGCTCGCCTTCGGGGAGACGCTGGGCGCCGAACCGCTGGTGCGGATCGGCGCCGCGCGCGTCCTCGCCTGGGCCGAGCAGGCCGGGCTGGTCGTTTCGGAACGGACCGGGCGGCGGCTGAACGTCCGCCTCGCGCACCCGCTCTACGCCGACGTGATCCGGCGCCGGACGTCGCCGCTGCGCCAGCGCGACACCTACCGGATCCTCGCGCAGACCCTCGACCTCACCGGCGCGCGCCGCGCCGAGGACAAGCCGCGGCTGGTGCGCTGGCGGCTGGCCGCCGGGCTGCCGACCGACCCGCAGCTGATCCGGGCCGCGGCGGAGACGTTGCTGCGCAAGGACTTCCCGCAGGCCGAGCAGCTGGCGGCCGAAGCCGTCCGGATGGGCGGCGGCTTCGGCGCGAAGTTCCTGCTCGCCCAGGTGCGGGTCGCGGGCGGGCGGCACGCCGACGCCGACTCGCTGCTCGCGGAGCTCGCGGGCGAAACGGTCTCGGACGCGCAGCACGCCCGCGTCGCCGCCACTCGGGCCCGGAACCTGGCGTTCGGCCTGAACCGGTCCGAGGAGGCAGCCGCGGTGCTGGACACCGCGGAGACGGCCGTCTCCGGTGCGGTGGCGTCGGACGAGCTGGCGACCGCCCGGGCGGCCCTGCGCGCGGCGGCGGGGGCGTCACGCGAGGCCTTGGACCTGCTCGGGCCGGTGCTGGACCGCAACCGCCGCGGCGACGCCCTGCGGCTCGCGGCGCTGGTGGCCGCGGCCGGGGCGCTGGCTTCGACCGGCCGGACGGAGGCGTGCCTCGGCGTCGTCGACGAGGGCCTGGCGATCGCGGAGCGGATCTCGGACGCGTCGGCGCCCGGGGCGAGGGTCCGGCTGGAGCACGCGCGGATCGTCGCGCTGTGCCGGGCCGGCCGGCTCGAGGAGGCCGAGGACCGGGCCGGGGACGACTACCGGGACGCCGTCCGGGACCGGTGGGGTCCGGCGGTCGCGGGTGCGGCGGCGTCCCTCGGGACGGTCGCGCTCGCCTACGGCAACGTCCGCGGCGCGATCCGCTGGCTGCGGGAGGCCCTCGCGGCGGACGCGCACGACCAGCCGCACGAGTTCCGCCCCGCCGTCGCCGCGGCGCTGGTGCGGGCGACGGCGATGAGCGGACGGGTGGCGGAGCCCCTCGGCGACTGGGACGGCGCGTGGGTGGCAGCCGCGCGGGGCGAGCTGACCCGGGCGCTGGAGCTGGGTGCTTCCGCCGCATCGGTCGCGTCGGAAGACGGCAGGCTCGCGGTCGCCGCCGAGATCCGCCACGACCTGGTCCGGCTCGGGGGCGAGCCGGGTGAGATCCCGTCGGTGGGCGGGATGGCGGAGCTCTACTCGGCCCACGCTTCGGCCGTCTCGGACGCTTCGGCGCTGGACACGGTGGCCGCGTCGTTCGCCGACGCGGGCGCGCGGTTGCTGGCGGCGGAGGCCTCGGCCCAGGCGGCGCGGGTGTATCGCCTGGAGGGCAAGAACGGCAGCGCGGCGATGTCGGCCCAGCGGGCCCGGGCGTGGCTGGCGTCCTGTGAGGACGCTGCGACGCCGGCTCTTTCCTCACTGGACACACCATTGGATCTGACGGTCCGCGAGCTGGAGATCGCCCGCTTGGTGGCAACGGGGTTGACGAGCCGCGCGGTAGCGGACCGGCTCGTGGTTTCGGTGCGCACGGTCGACAACGTGCTGCACGGGGTTTACGCGAAGCTGGGTATTTCCGGGCGGCGCGAGCTGGCTTCGGTGGTAGGCCCGCTCGTCTCGGGGAGTAGTCCCGGCGACGGCCCATAGGTAGTCCGCGGCGGCGGTCGTGCGGAAGCCGAGTAGGCCGCTACTCATGACCGGGGCGCCTTCCGGCCCAAGACTGGATGACAACGGAGGGGCGTGGGCTTCACCGATCCGAATGTCAGGAGTGCACAGGATGACGACTTCATCGGGCGACGTTTTCCAGAACGAGCAGGGTTCGGGTGGATCCGGGGGTAATCAGTTCAACGAGCAGGCTTCCACCGGGGGTTCGGGGAATATTTTCCAGAACGAGCAGGGTTCCGGTGGTTCCGATGGGAACCAGTTCAACGAGCAGGCTTCGACCGATGGCCGCGGTGGGGACATCTTCCAGAACGAGCAGGGTTCGGGTGGTTCCGGTGGGAACCAGTTCAACGAGCAGGCTTCGACCGGCGGGCGTGGCGGGGACATCTTCCAGAACCAGCAGGGCTCGGGTGGCCACGGCGGGAACCAGTTCAACGAGCAGGCGTCCACGGGTGGTCGCGGGGACATCTTCCAGAACGAGCAGGGCTCGGGCGGTCACGGGGGCGACCAGTTCAACGAGCAGGCCTCGACGGGTGGCCGCGGTGGCGACATCTTCCAGAACGAGCAGGGTTCCGGTGGCCACGGGGGCGACCAGTTCAACGAGCAGGCTTCGACCGGTGGCCGCGGGGACATCTTCCAGAACGAGCAGGGTTCGGGCGGTTCGGGTGGGAACCAGTTCAACGAGCAGGCTTCGACCGGTGGCCGTGGCGGGGACATCTTCCAGAACGAGCAGGGTTCCGGTGGCCACGGTGGCAACCAGTTCAACGAGCAGGCCTCGACGGGCGGCCGTGGCGGCGACATCTTCCAGAACGAGCAAGGCTCCGGCCGCGGCGGCAACCAGTTCAACGAGCAGGCGTCCGCCGGCCACCACGGTGACGTGTTCCAGAACGAGCAGGGCTCGGGCGGTCACGGTGGCGACCAGTTCAACGAGCAGGCCTCCACGGGCGGCGTGGGAGACATCTTCCAGAACGAGCAGGGCTCGGGTGGCCACGGTGGCAACCAGTTCAACGAGCAGGCGTCCACGGGTGGCCGCGGTGGCGACATCTTCCAGAACCAGCAGGGTTCCGGTGGCCACGGGGGCAACCAGTTCAACGAGCAGGCCTCGACCGGCGGTCGCGGCGGGGACATCTTCCAGAACGAGCAGGGTTCCGGCGGTCACGGCGGGAACCAGTTCAACGAGCAGGCCTCCACTGGCGGCAACGGCAACATCTTCCAGAACCAGCAGGGTTCGGGCGGTCACGGGGGCAACCAGTTCAACGAGCAGGCCTCGACGGGCGGCCACGGGAGCATCTTCCAGAACGAGCAGGGTTCCGGCGGTCACGGGGGCAACCAGTTCAACGAGCAGGCTTCGACCGGCGGCCACGGCAACATCTTCCAGAACGAGCAAGGCTCGGGCGGTCACGGTGGCAACCAGTTCAACGAGCAGGCCTCCACGGGCGGCCACGGCAACATCTTCCAGAACGAACAGGGCGCGAGCGGCCACCACGGCGGAAACCAGTTCAACGAGCAGGCGTCCACCGAGCACCACGGCCACGAGCGCGAGCACGAGCACCACCACGGTGGCGAGCAGCACCACGACCACCACGCCGACCACGGCCACCACGACGCCGACCACTACTGAGCCGGCGCCACGCAAGTAGGCAAGTAAGTGAGTGAGCAAGCACGAGGAGCGGTCATGCAGGAGCCGAGCGGCGGGGGGCACATCGCCCTCGACACCCTCGACCTCGCGGTCAAGGGGGCGAAGGCCTACGGGCGGGACGATCTCGTCCAGCGCCTCACCGACGCCCGGCGCCTGCTGTCCGAGCCCGACGTCACCGTCTACGTCGTCGGGGAGTTCAAGCAGGGCAAGAGCTCGCTCATCAACGCCCTGCTGACCGCGAAGATCTGCCCGGTCGACGACGACATCGCGACCGCGGTGCCGACGGTCGTCCGGTTCGCGCCGGAGTCCGGGGCTCTGGCGACCTACGAGCCGGCCGACCCGTCGTCGCCGCCGTGGACCGAGCGGATCTCCCTCGAGGACCTGCCCACCCACGTCAGCGAAGCCGGGAACCCGGGCAACGTCCGCAAGCTCAAGTCCGTCACCGCGTCGATCAGCCGCCAGCTGCTCTCCGGCGGGCTGGTGCTGGTCGACACCCCCGGCGTCGGCGGCCTCGGCTCGCTGCACAACGCCGTCACGGTCAGCTCGCTGCCGCGGGCGCACGCCGTCCTCTTCCTCTCCGACGCCTCGCAGGAGCTGACCGCCGCCGAGCTGCGGTTCCTGCGGACGGTGAAAGAACTGTGCCCGAGCGTCTTCTTCGTCCTCACCAAGATCGACCTCTACCCGCAGTGGCGGCGCATCCTCGAGCTCAACGCCGGCCACCTCGCAGCGTGCGGGATCGCCATCGACACCGTCGCCGTCTCCTCGGAGCTGCGCACCGTCGCGGCGCGCTCGGCCGACCAGGAGCTGAACGTCGAATCCGGGTTCCCGCAGCTGGTCAAGTTCCTGCAGGGCGTGGTCGGTGACGCCGAACGCTCGGCGCTCAACGCCGTCGGCCTGCACGTCGGGTCCGCGGTCGGCCAGCTCAACGCGGCCCTGCGCGCCCGCCGCACGTCGCTCGCCCACCCCGAGCAGTCCGCCGCGCTCGTCACGGAGCTGACCCGGGTCAACGACCGCGTCGACGCGCTGCGCAGCCAGTCCTCGAAGTGGCAGCAGCTGCTCTTCGACGGTTTCGCCGACATTTCGTCCGATGTGGACTACGACCTGCGCGCCCGCTCCCGCGGCGTCCTGCACGAGGCCGAGGAGGCCATCGAGGACGGCGATCCGGCCAAGAACTGGGCCGAGTTCGAGAAGTGGCTGCGCCAGCGGCTCGCGAACGAGACGCTCGAGAACTACGCGACGTTCATCAAGCAGGCCCGCGGGATCGCGTCCCGCGTCGCCGAGCACTTCGAGCTCGCCGAGTCCCAGGCCGTGCTGCCGCGCGAGGTGCAGGCGCCGGTCCAGGTCGTCGAGGAGATCGACATCGACTCGTCGTTCACCGGCGTCAAGACCCGCGGCACCACCGGGATGGCCGCGTTCCAGAAGGCCTACAGCGGCTTCCTGATGTTCTCCATGCTCACGAAGATGGCCGCGCTGGCCATCCCCACGCCGTTCGGGGTCGCGGCCGGCCTGCTCATGGGCCGCTCCGGCTTCATGGACGAACGCAAGCGGCAGCTGGAAAAGCGCCGCGGCCTGGCCAAGACGGCCGTGCGCCGGTTCGTCGACGAGTTCAACCTCCAGGTCGGCAAGGACTCCCGCGACGCGATGCGGATCGTCCAGCGAGAACTCCGTGACGCCTACAGCGCGCGCGTCGAGGAACTGCAGCGGTCCCTCACCGAAGCGCTGGCGAGCGCGAAGAAGGCGGTCGTCGAGGACGACGCCGAGTCGGGCGAGCTGAAACGCCTGGAGGCCGACATCGAAGCCCTCGAGGTGCTCGGCCGCCGTGCCGACGAGCTCACCCTGCGCAGCGCCTCCAAAGCCGCGCCCAAGCCCGTCCCGGCGGTGACGCGATGACCCCGCTCTACGTCCAGGTCCGCGGGTTCGTCGCCCGTGCGTGCGCCGGGTACGCCGGCACGCCCGCCGAGCCGCAGCTGCGGCAGATCGCCGGCCGCCTGGCCGAGCCGCTGCGCGTCGCCATCGCCGGGCGCGTCAAGGCCGGCAAGTCCACGCTGCTCAACGCGCTCGTCGGCCAGGAGCTGGCGGCGACGGACGCGGGGGAGTGCACCCGCGTCGTCACCTGGTACCGCAACGGCCCGACCTACCGGATCATGCTGCACCCGGTCCGCGGGATGCCCCGCCAGCTGCCGTTCGGGCGGCTGTCCGGCACCCTCGGCCTCGAGCTCGGCATGGCGCCCGGCGACGTCGACCGGCTCGTCGTCGACTGGCCGTCGCCGGCACTGCGGGCGATGACCCTGATCGACACGCCCGGGCTGGGCTCGGTGCGCTCGGAGGTGTCCGGCCGCACCGAAGTGGCGCTGGTCCCCGAGGGCGACGGCGTCGGCACCGCGGACGCCGTGGTGTACCTGATGCGCCACGTCCACGGCGACGACGTCCGGTTCCTCGACGCCTTCCACGACGACCCGGCGCAGCGGCGCCCGGTGAACACCATCGGCGTGCTGTCGCGGGCCGACGAGGTCGGGCACGCCAGGACCGACGCGCTCGACTCGGCGGCGAAGATCGCCGACCGCTACGCCCGCGACTCCCGCGTCCGGGGGCTCTGCCAGACCGTGGTCCCGGTGGCCGGCCTGCTGGCCAGCTCCGCCGCGTCGCTGAAGGAGTCCGAGTACCGCGCGTTCCGGCTGCTGGCCGCCGCGCCGGAGGCGGAGGTGGCGCGGCTGCTGACGTCGGCCGACCGGTTCGCCCGCGCGGAGTCCGAAGTGGACGTCCCGGCCGCCGAGCGCGCCGAGCTGCTGGCCCGCTACGGCCTGTTCGGCGTCCGGCTGGCGGTCGGGCTGATCCGTGACGGCCTGGTGACCGGCGCGCGGGCGCTGTCGGGCGAGCTGCTGGCCCGCAGCGGCCTGCACCGCCTGCGGTCCCTGCTGACCACCCAGTTCGCCGCGCGGGCCGACGTCTTGAAGGCGCGTTCGGCGCTCCAGGCGGTGGAGCAGGTGCTGCGCGCCTACCCGGACCGCACCGGCGGGCTGCTGCACGAATGGGAGCGGATCGTCGCGGGAGCGCACGAGTTCGCCGAGATCCAGCTGATCGACTCGATCCGGCTCGGCGTCGTGCTCTTCACCTCCGACGAGGCCCGCGACGCGGAACGGCTGCTCGGCGCGGCCGGGGTGGACGTGCCGAGCCGGCTGAACCTGCCGGGGGACGCGGGCCGCGCCGCGGTCCGGCAGGCGCTCGGCGCGCAGCTGCTGAGGTGGCAGCGGCGCGCCGAGCACCCCGCGTCCCCGCGTGACGTCCGCGACGCGGCCCGGGTGCTGGTGCGCACCTGTGAAGGAATCCTGCTCAGCGAAGCCCGGGCGGAGGTCTTGTCGTGAACGAGCTGCCGAAGAAGATCAAGAAGGCGGCCGCGGCCGCCGCCGGCGCCGTCGCGTCGGAGGTGGCGGGCAACGCGCTCACGCCCGGGGCGTCCGGCTCGCCGGCCCCGCCGCCGCAGCCGGAACCGGCCGCCGCGCAGGCCCCGCACGACGTCCCCGCCCACGAGTACGTGCCGCAGGTCGAGACCAGCACCGTCACGCGGGGCGAGGACGGTCACGTCGAAGCCCAGACCGGCACGGTCTGGCACCCGGAGACCACCGACGGCCTGCCGCTGAAGGACCTGCCCACCGTCGAGGAGTTCGAGCAGATCGAGGTCCACGAGGACGAGTTCGGCAACTTCATCATCGACGCGACCGAGCGGTTCGTGGTGCACACCAACGGCCGGGACGAGGTGTACACCGACCACCAGCACCTCGTCGTGCCCGGAGACGGGACGCCGGGCGACACGGACATCGACATCGTCCAGGACGCCGACATCGTCATCCACGAGAACCCGGACGGCACGATCACCGTGGAGCACGAAGGTTCGCTGACCTACGAGCTCACCCCGGACGCGCCGGGGCACGGCGACATCGAGGTGTTCCAGGAGGAGACGGTCGTCCTCGACGAAGCCGAAACCGGGCCGCCGGGCATCGACGTCGGGGTCACCGTGGACCAGCAGGCCAGTGCCGACGATCCCTTCGGCGAGCCGGCCGGGCCGACCATCCACCAGACCGAGGTGATCGCCGACAAGGGCCGCGGCGCCACGGTGACCGCGCAGGTCACCGCACCGGCGCCGTCGCTGCCCGGGACGCCGTCGCCGCCGGTCGTGACGTTCAGCCGTCAGCCGTCCACAGTGGACACGCCGGTGCCGCAGCCGATCGCGGTCGAGACGACGCTGGCGGCGTCGAACTCGCTCGCCGAGCACCCGGTGGCGAAGCACAGTTTCGCCACCGAACCCGAGCCGAAGCACCACGACGCCGGCGAGGTCACGGGCACCCGGGCGCACCCGGCGGAGAAGGAGCACCCGTTCGAGCCGCCGCGGCACCACGAGCCGGACCGCGTGCCGGACGAGCCGCCACCGGAGCCCCACGACGAGCCGCCACCGGAACCACCCGGTCCGCCGCCGCACGAAGAACACCAAGAGCACCGAACGCACGTCGAGGAACCCGAGCGGGTTCCGGACGAGCACCCGACTTTCGATCACGCGCACACCGGCGGCGGAGGCTGACATGGGCTACGGACTGGGCATCGACCTCGGCACGACCTTCACGGCTGCCGCCGTCGACAGCGCCGGCCACGTCGAGATGGTGTCGCTCGGCGACCGCACGGCGGCCATCCCGTCGGTGGTGCTGCTGCGGGCCGACGGCGGCGTGCTGGTCGGCGACGCGGCGAGCCGGCGTGCGGCCGTCGAGCCGGACCGCGTGGCGCGGGAGTTCAAGCGGCGCCTGGGCGATCCGACGCCGGTGCTGCTCGGCGGGGCGCCGCACTCGGTGGCGTCGCTGATGGCGCACCTGCTCGGGTACGTGGTGCGGACGGTCGCCGGGCAGCAGGGCGGCCGGCCGGACCGGATCACGCTGACGCACCCGGCGAACTGGGGGCCGTACAAGCGGGAATTGTTCGAGCAGGTGCCGCGGCTGACGGGCATCGACCACGTCGGCCTGATCACCGAGCCCGAAGCCGCGGCGGCGCACTACGCGGCCCAGGAGAGGTTGGACGACGGCGCCGTCGTCGCGGTGTACGACCTCGGCGGCGGCACGTTCGACGCGACGGTGCTGCGCAAGCGCGGCGGCGGCTTCGAGATCCTCGGCACCCCGGAGGGCATCGAGGGCCTCGGCGGCGTCGACTTCGACGAAGCGGTGTTCGGGCACGTCGACCGGGCGCTGGACGGGAAGCTGTCGCAGATCGACCCGGACGACGCGGGCGCGGTGGCGGCGGTCGTGCGGCTGCGCCAGGAGTGCGTGCTGGCGAAGGAGGCGCTGTCGGCCGACACGGAGACGGCGGTCCCGGTGCTGCTGCCGTCGGTGCAGACGGAGGTGCGGCTGACCCGCGGCGAATTCGAGGAGATGATCCGCCCGTCGATCACCGCGACGATCGGTTCGCTGCACCGGGCGTTGCGGTCGGCGAACCTCCGCCCGGCGGATCTGGGTGCGGTGCTGCTGGTCGGCGGCTCGTCCCGGATCCCGCTGGTGTCCCAGCTGGTGTCGGCGGAGCTGGGCCGCCCGACGGCGGTCGACATCCACCCGAAGTACGGGGTCGCGCTGGGTGCGGCGGCGCTGGCGTCGGGCCGGTCGGGGCTGGTCCAGGCGACGCGTTCGCAGCCGTCGATCCGGCCGGTGCCGCCGCCTCCGGTCCCGCAGCCGCCGGTTCCGCGGGTGCCGGCGCCGCGCGAGGAGACGAAGGCGATGGCGACGCCGGGGTTCGGCGCGGGCGCACCGCCGCCGTCGCTGGGCCGGGCCAAGACCGAGGCGAGCCCGGGCCGGCGGGCGTCGCGCCGCGGGGTCGTGGTGGGGTTGTGCGCGGTGGCGGTGGTGGCGATCGGCGGGGTGGCGGTGGCGGTGGCGAGTTCGGGCGGAAGCCCCTCGGGCGGCACCCCACCGGCGACGAGTTCGGCGGCCGAGACGCCGACCCTGGTGACGTTGCCGTCCCCGGAGGCCCCGGAGACAACGCACGCGACACAGGCGGCGCCCCGCACGAACCCGGCGACGACCCGGCGCAAGACCCCGCCGCGGACGACGACGTCGTCGCGCACGACCACGCCGACGACGACCACTACGCCGACGACCACGACCACGAAGCCGACGACGTGAGGTGAGGAGTTCCGGCGGGGCAAGGGTTTCGCCGCGGCGGAGGTGGTGCCGGTCGCGGGGGAGGCGGCCTGGTTGCCGGGCGAGGGGGTCGGGTCGGCGGTGGATGCGGTTCGGGGGCCGGCCCGGCTCTCGCCGAGGCCGGGCACTGGCCGCTCTGGCCGAAGCAACGGGCCTCGGCACCCCGGCCGCCGCGCCCCTGCTGACGGCCGGGCTCCTGCCCGCCGGGGTCGCGATGCGCGGCCCGCGCCGCCGGTAACCTCGCCGGCATGGCGGCAGAGCACGTGATCGTGACGTCCACGACCGACTCCGAAACCGCGGCCCGGGACCTGGCCGCGAAGGCGATCGAAGCGCGGCTGGGGGCCTGCGCGCAGGTCGTCGGGCCCGTGACCAGCGTCTACCGCTGGGAAGGCGAGGTGCGCACCGACCAGGAATGGCGCGTCGAGATCAAGACGACCGCCGACCGGGTCGCCGCGCTGACCGAGCGCATCAAGCACCTGCACGGCTACGACCTGCCCGAGGTGATCGCGACGCCGATCGAAGGCGGCAGCGCCGACTACCTGGCCTGGGTGACCACCGAAGTCGAGAACGGTGGTTAGCTTCGAAGCATGGATCTCGGAACCCGCTTCGAAACCCTGACGACCGCCCACCTCGCCGATGCGTGCATCCGCGCCGGCCTGCCGGTGCGCTGCGCCCCGGCGCCGACGCGCGCCGTGGTGGCCGGCACCCGGCTGCTCGGACCGGCGGTCCCGGCCCGGCACGTCGGCAGCGTCGACGTCTTCCTCGAGGCCTTCGAGCACGCCACCCCCGGCGGGGTGCTGGTCGTCGACAACGGTGGCCGGCTCGACGAAAGCTGCGTGGGCGACCTCGTCGTCCTCGAAGCGCGCGCGGCCGGGCTCGCCGGGGTCGTGATCTGGGGCCTGCACCGCGACACCGCCGACATCCGCGCGATCGGGCTGCCGGTGTTCAGCCTCGGCTCGATCCCCACCGGCCCGCTCAGTCTCGGCCCGCGCATCGACGGCGGGCTCGCCGAAGCGATCGTCGGCACCTGGCGGGTCGGCCCAGCGGACCTCGTCGCCGGTGACGACGACGGCGTCGTCTTCCTCCCGCTGGACCGCGCGGACGAGCTGTTCACCCTCGCCGAAGGCATCCGCGACACCGAACGCCGCCAGGCCGAGCGGATCCGGAACGGCGAACCGCTGCGCGAGCAGGTCCGCTTCGCCGAGTTCCTCGCCGCGCGCGAAGCGGATCCGAGCCGGACGTTCCGCGCTCACCTGCGGGCCGTCGGCGGCGCGATCGAGGAGTAGCGGGCCTGCCTCGACCGCGTGCGCGGCGATCGTCGAGGCCGTCCCGCGGCCGGGTCAGCCGACCGGCCGGGGGCTGATCACCCCGTAGAAGTCCATCGGCAGCAACGTGAACAGCCGCCGCACGGCACGCGACGCCCCGGGATCCACCGTCAGTCGCGCCCCGGCGGCGTCGGCGAGGAGCTGGGCGCGCAGCAGCGAGTTCAGCCCGGCGACGGAGAAGAACGTGACGCCGTCGAGGTCGATGACGACCTCACCGACCGGGCCGCGGATGCGCGAACGCAGGACTTCGTCGAGTCTGCGCGCGGTGCTCAGGTCGACCTCGCCGGCGACCCGGACGAGCACGGTGCGCGGGGTGGGGCGCGAGACGCGCAGGGACAGGTGACCGCCGACGTCGATCCGGCCGGCGGTCACGACTTCGTGGTCGGCCGAGCGAGGTTCGGGAACCATCGCGGGCACACCCTTTCGTCGGACAGCGGTGGCGGGCCGGACGAAGGCGGAAGGGAGGTGACCGGTGGCGGCCTGCCGCCCGGGCGCGAACGTCCGGCAGCGGCTGACGGCTCAACCGTGAATCTCCAGCATAGTGCATCCGCACCAGGTCGACCACCGACGCGGTCGGCCGGGCGTGGCCCACTGGCGGCGCCGCGCCGGGACCGCCAGGCTGTCCGGCATGCCCACCACCGTCGTCAACCTCAAGGGCCACCGCGACGACCCGGACTACGCCGACGTCGTCTACGTCGGGCGGGCGATGCACCGGGGCGGCTGGCACCTCGCGGGCTCGAAGCTCGCCAGCCCGTTCCGGCCCGGGCCGGACGGGACCCGCGAGGACGTCGTCACGAAGTACCGCGAGCACCTGCTGTCGCGGCCGGATCTGCTCGCCCTCCTGCCTGAGCTGCGCGGGAAGCGGCTCGGCTGCTGGTGCGTCCCCGAACTGTGCCACGCCCAGGTGATCGCCGAGATCGCGGATCACGGGCCGTAACGAATCACACCCCCTCCGCGAGTAACCTGGCGACACGAGGGGGTGATCGACGGTGCCCGCGCGACGTCACGGCGGCTTCGATCAGGCTGAACTTCCGGCGGCTCACCGGATCAGGTGGTGGCTCGCGGCGGTGACGGCCGGGCTCGTCGCGGCCGGCTTCGCCGTCGTGCCGTACCTGCCGTTCTTCCAGAGCTGGACGTTCGTCCGCGACCCGAAGGTCGCGAGCGTCATCACCTGGACCGTGCTGCAGACGTCGGTCGTGGTCATCTCCGCGGTGCTGACGCTGTACTTCGTCGGCCGGGCCCGCCTCGAGGCCGCCGCGTTCCGCGCCAACCAGATCGACATCCGGCTCTTCGCCGACGAGCGCCCCGACGGCAGCCACGACCGCGAGATCGACTCCGCCGTCGAGCTGACCGCCGCGTTCAAGCGGATCCTCAACGAGTCCCGGCTCTACACCCCGACGCCGGTACCGGGGGCGGGGAGCTCCTACGACTTCATCCAGATCGTCGAGCACGCCGGCGACTCCGCGGAAGGCTGGTGGAAAGCCGCCACGAAGCTGGTCCGGCTCGCCCAGCCGCCGGCCGCGTTCACCGTGACCGGCACCGTCCGGCCCGGCAACACCACCGGCCGCTACCAGCTCATCCTGGAGCTGGTCCGCGTCCCGCGGTTCGCCGCCAGCCCGCTGGTGATCGAGGACGAGAACTGGCCGCGCGTGCTGCACCGCGCGGCGAACGCGGTCGCCGCGCTGGTCATCCCGCGCAGCGCCTACGTCCGCACGAACATCCACTGGGCCGCCTGGCGGGGCGCGAAGATCCCGTACGAGCTGTTCGACGCCTACCAGCGCGCCAACCACTTCATCACCTACCGCCGCTACGACGAAGCGCTCGCCGAGTACTACCGCGCGGTGAGCCTCGATCCGTCGAACGTCTACATCAGACTGGAGATCGCCGCCCTGCAGGAGCAGCTCGACCTGCACCTCGACGCGCTCGCCACGTACGACGACGTGATCACCGTCTGCAGCCGGGGCCACCCGAAGCTCGCGCGGTGGTGGATCGGCCCGGACTTCGCGCGCCAGCCGCGCCACGCGGGCCGCGGGCGCGCCGTGGCGCTGCTGATCGCCCGTTACCGGCACGCGCTCGTCCTCGGCCACGGCGACTCCGTGGCCGGCTCGTGGTGGGTGCGGCGCACGACGGCGGGCGCGCCCGGCGACGCGCGGGCGTTGCGCCGCGCCGAGCTGAGAGTGGCGCTGGAGCTGCGTTTCCGCCGGTACGTCGAGCTCGACGTGCGGGTGCGGGCGTACCCGATCCCGCCGGAAGAACGGCGCGAACTGCACCGCCGCGTGCTGAAGGTCCCGGTCGACGAGCTCGTCGTCCACGACGCGACGCCGGCGCAGCTGGCCGAGTACAACCAGCGGGCGGCCGAGATGCGCTCGTACTTCTGCGCGTTGTCGCAGTACGAGATCGAACGGCTCGTCGCGGACTACCGCCGGTTCAGCCGGCGCTGGCGCGGCACCTGGCAGCAGCTGACGAACCGCGCGCTCGACCTGTCCCTGGTCTGGACGGTCGTGCGGCGCGCGATGGCGGACGTCGAGCCGGTGACCGGCGCGGTCCCCGCGCCCACGGTCGCGTACCCGGGCAGCCGCGTGCGGCTCGCCGACGTCTGCCCCGACCGCCGCTGGCCGCCGGACCCGCGGGCGATCGACGAAACCGTCGAAGCCGCGGGTTCCCGGAAGTCGTGGGAGGAGTGCTACAACGCGGCGAGCGTGTACGCCGTCGCGATGCTCGAAGTCGGCCCGCGCGGCGAACGCGACCTCCGCGACCGCGCGCGCAACCCGCGTCTCGAGGGGGAAGCGCGCGACGAAGTGGCCCGCCGCGCGGTCCGCGAGCTCTACCACGCCGCGACGATCAGCCACAGCGGCCGGCTGTCCGAACGCCGGTCGTGGGTGATGGGGGAGGACCCCGACCTGGTCGCGCTGCGCGGGCACGAGCTGTTCCGGGTCTTCGAGATGGTCACGTTCTCCCCGGACCGCGCCGCTGCGGCCGCAGCGCGCGCACGTCTGGGAGCAGGTCAGCTACGTCCGGCAGCTCGTCGGGGAGATCGCCGCCTGCCGCGCGCACTTCTGGCGCGTCCGGGCCCTCGACCCCGGGCCGGCCCCGGACGGCCGGACGCTCGATCGCTGGCGCGCGGCCGACCGCGACGCCTGGCGCAAGCTGACCGAGCTCGCGACCGGCAAGCAGGACTGGTACACGCGGTACCAGGCGATCTGCGCCTTCCGTGCGTGGGCGGCCGACTCGGGCTACCCGGGGTCGATTTCGGGATTCCCGTTGTACTGCGAGGAACGGCTGCACGCCCAGCTGCGCGGCGCCGCCGGCCGGCGCGTGAAGACGGGCCTGGACGTGAACATCGTGGTCCGCGAGTACGTCCGCCAGTGCGACCAGCGCCTCGACCGGCTGGCCGTCGACATCGCCGAGCTGGAGCACTCGCTGGTGGCGGAGGACGATTTCGCGGCCCGCGCGGAACTGTGGACGGCGCTGTCCTCGTGGTTCGACGACGACATCGCGGACGGCTCCTCCGCCGACGAGCGGCGCGAGCGGTTCCGGAAGCTCGTCCGGGCTTAGGCTGGCTTCCGTGCGAACAAGGCTGCGCCACCTGCGTGACGGCGACCGCGACTACGCGTGGCGCGCGACGATCGGCTCGGTGCCCGGCGACGGTGTCGATGTCCACCGCTGCATCCGGGTCCGCGTCTGGGGCGCGGGCAAGAACGGCCGCGCGCTGGAGGCCGACCTGCTCTCGAAGGCGACGAGCGTGGGGTGGACTCCGGCGGCGACCGACGGCTCCTACCCGGCGTCCGGCGACATCCGGCGGCTCGTCGAGCACGCACTGGCGGCCGGCTGGGATCCCGATGCCCGCGGCGGGACGTTCCGGCTCACCGAAGAAACCGGACTGGAGCTCCCGGGCTTCCTGATCACCGATCGCGTGCGCGACCCGGGTGCGCCGGACCCGACCGCGCGGGTCGGCCGGGCTCAGGACTTCCGCGTGTAGCGGTGTTTCACCCCGGCCGGGAAGTACTCGGGATCGCCGGCCGGGCGCAGGACGACGTCCGGCAGCTGCCGCTCGGCGGGGACGTAGTGCGCGAACTCGCTGTTGAGCCGGTTCAGCTGGGCACGGACGGCTTCCGCGATGCGGGCGGCGTCCGCGGTCGCGCCCGGTGCCGTCTCGACGGTGATCCGCAGCCGGCGGTCGCGGTCGGCGTCCTCCACCGATTCGATGACGAACTTGCCCGTCACCGTGTCGCTGATGCCGGGCTGCTCCAGGCCGACGGTCACGTTCTCCGGGTAGACGTTCGCGCCGAAGAACGACACCGTGAACAGCGACCGGCCGAAGACGTACACGAACGGCAGCTCCGGCCCGGGCGGCGCGGTGAAACCGTGGCGGGCGCAGAAGTCCAGCAGCTCCGCGTGCGGCAGGAGCCCGCCGTCGTCGGCGATGTGGTAGCGGATCAGCGGGATCCCGCCGTCGCCGGTGAAGACGAGCGTGCCTTCGTGCTCCTCGAAGAAGCGGCTCGCGGGGTCGTACTGCACGAGCGTCGGGAGGCGCGCGTCGCCGAAGACCTCGCGGGCCAGGTCCGGGTGGCCGGCGAAGAACCGGCGGATGCCCGCCGACAGCGGGGTTTCGGTGCCGAGGACGCCCGCGTCGGCCGTGCCGTACAGCGACGCGATGTCTCGGGCCGGGTCGGCGATCCCGGCGCGCTGGGCCACGAGCTCGCGCCACTGCTCGCTGAAGACTTCGCCCGCCAGCACGAGCTTGATCGCGTACGCGGGCCAGTCGACGCCTTCGGCGAGGCCGGTGTCGACGACGTCCTTGACGAACGGCGGGTAGCCCAGCAGCACCACCTGCTTGAAGTGCGGCGCGAGCTCGGGGAGCACGCGCAGGATCTCGGCCTTGTTGTTGCCGGGCGCCACGACGGTGATCGGGCAGCCCTTGGCCGCGAGGTGGCGTACGCACGCCGTGGTGAACAGGCCGCCCACCCAGGTGCCGAGCGGGAAGCAGACGACGGCGAGGGTGCTGCGCCGATCGGCCTCGAAGGCGTCCACCAGTACGGTTTCGAACCGGCGCGCGACGTGCAGCTCGTCCTCGAGCGCGCGCGGCCAGATCGTCGGGTGGCCGCTGGACCCGGACGAGACGGCGATCATGTCGAGCTCGTCGAACGTGCCGCCGCGGCACAGCTCGGGCAGCGGGTACTTCCGGTGGTAGCCGGCCTTGTCGAGCAGTGGCAGCTTCCGGAAGTCCGCCATGGTCGTGACGGTTTCCGCGTCGATCCCGTGCTCCCGCAGGAACTTCCGGTAGGCGGGGACGGTTTCCGCGGTGCGGCGGAAGAGGTCGAGGACCTGGGTTCCGGACGGTGCCTCGGGTGGGCCGAAGAAGGTGTCGAACGCCTGCCGCACGCGGGTCTGCCGACCGAGGTCCATGATCGGAGCATAGTCGCGGGCGCGTGTCATGATGAGCGGCGTGAGCACCTCCGCGGAGCAGCAGCCCGCTAGCCCGCCGTTGACCCTTTACCTGGTCAAACGGCTCGAGCTGGTGATCAGGGCGCTGCTCGACGACGCGTTGCGGCCGCTCGGGCTCACGACGCTGCAGTACACGGCGCTGACGGTGCTGGAAGCCAGCGGGGCGCTGTCGTCGGCGCAGCTGGCGCGGCGTTCGTTCCTGCGTCCGCAGACGATGCACGAGATGGTGCTGGCGCTGGAGAAGCGCGGCCTGATCGCGCGCACGCCCAAGCCGGACAACCGCCGCGTGCTCCTGGCCGGCCTGACCGAGACCGGGCACCGGCTGCTGGCCGACTGCGCACCGGCGGTGGCGGAGGTGGAGGAAGCACTGCTCGCCGACCTGAGCCCGGGCCAGCGCGCGACGTTCCGCGAGGGCCTCCAGCACGGCGTCCTGGCGCTGGGTACGTTGTCGTCCCAGCGACGCTCTCAGGAAGCCTGATTTGAGGGCTGGCCTGCGACTGGGGTATCGCTCTGGGCCACCTGGCGGCGTGACTCAGGCTTGCTGACACCAAAGAACTAGGCCGGTCGAGTGGTAGCGACGGGCGGCGCGTAGCGAGCGTGTGGGGACGGGCGTTGGAGGGTACGTCCCAGATCTGCATCCCGCATTCTGGAGGTTCGCCGACCGTGGCCAGGGCTCGCGACAAGGGTGACGCGAAGACCGCCACCCGGCGCTGGCTGCTGGTTGCCGGAGCAGTGGCCGGGTTCTGGCTGGTGTCGTGGTTGCTGTCGGGCCACGCCCAGGCGGCGACGCGTGAGGTGGACCCGATCGGCGAGGTGGTGGCCGGAGTCGTCGGAGCGCAGTCGCCGGGTGGGGCGGCTCAGGCGCCGAAGGATGGGGCTCGCTCTGCGGCCGGGGTGGCTCGGGGTGGGGTTGAGCCGGATTCGGCCGCGGGTGGACCTGCGTTGGGTTCTGTTGGGCCGATAGTCGAGCCGGTGTCGCAGGTAGTGCGGGCGGCTGTGCCGGTGGTTGAGCCCGTGTCGCAGATAGTGCGTGCTGCGGCGCCGGTGGCCGAGCCCGCGTCGCAGGTTGTTCGTGCCGCTGGGCCGGTTGTTGTTGAGCCTGTGGTGCGGGCGGCTGCCCCGGTGATCGAGCCAACGTCGCAGGTTGTGCGTGCTGCGGCGCCGGTGGCCGAGCCCGCGTCGCAGGTGGTCCGGGCGGCTGTGCCGGTGGTCGAACCTGTGTCGCAGGTAGTTCGGGTTGCGGCGCCCGTGGTCGAACCGGTCTCGCGAGTTGTGCGGGCGGCTGCGCCTGCGGTTGAACCGGTCTCGCAGGTTGTGCGGGCTGCCGTTCCGGTCGTTGAGCCCGTGGTGCGTTCGGTCGAACCTGTTCTCGAGCCGGTCTCGCAGGTCGTGCGCGCTGCCGCGCCGGTGGTCGGCCCCGTCGTGCGTTCGGTCGAACCTGTCCTCGAGCCGATCTCGCAAGTAGTCCGCGCCGCCGCGCCGCTGGTCGAGCCGGTCTCACAGATCGTGAAGGCGGCCGCTCCGGTCATTCGACCCGTCGTGCAGACCGTCGTGCGCTCGGTCGGTCCCGTGCTCGATCCGGTCCTGGCCACCGTCGCACCCGTGGCCGACTCCCTCGGTGCCGCCGTCGAGCCCGTCACCGACCTCCTCTCCCCGGTCACCAAGCCCATCGGCGACACCTTGACCCCCGTGGTCGAGCCGATCGTCGAGCCGGGGAACGAAAGCGCCGAGCCCGCCACTCCGGATCCCGCCGCCGAACCGCCGATCCTGCCTGCCCGCCAGGCGAAAGCCGCGCCGTCGCACCAGGAAACCGTCCTCGCAGCAGCACTTCAAGCCGCCGCCCAGCCGACCGCGCCGGACCGGATCTACGACCGGCCGAGTCCCATGACCGGCCCCGTCGCCGCGAAGCCGCGCCAGGCGCACCCCGTCCGTCACGCTGCTGCGTCTCAGCCCGTCCGCGCCCCGGGGAACGCCCCGACGCCGCGGTCGCCCGCTCCGGACGATGCCGCCTGCGGGCCCGCCCCCACCATCCCGCCGGCCTTCCTCACCCCCGACCACGGTCCGCGCGCCACCCACGCGTTCACGCCGTCGGACGGGGACTTCGTCCCGCTTTGGCGGGCCTGCGAACCGGGCACCAGCCCCGGCTGATCCCGCCCCGACTCTCCGCTCGTCGCGTTCCGCGGCGCGATCCGCGCTGCCCGCGACCGCCAGAAGCACCATCCACGCGTGAATGAGGGGCGTAATGGAAGCGAACGTGTTCGATCTCGGAAAGCTGCGAAGAGACGCGGTGGTCACCATCCGGCTGGAGGCGATGGCCAACGTCAGACTCCTGACGGAGGTCAACCTGCGGGCCTACCAGCGCCGGCAGTATTACCGGATGCACGGCGGGGTGGCCACCGCACCGATGTTCAAGATCCACATCCCGGCCAACGCGCACTGGTTCCTGGTACTCGACGTCGAGGGGCTGGACAACCTGCCCCTGCGCCCGCGGGTGAGCGTCGAACCGGAGCCGGCCGTCATGGCTCGTGGACGCACCGACCCCCGGTGAACGTCATCGCGACCTTCGTGGCCCCGATCTCGCGGTCGGGGCCCGCGAAGGGGTCGCGATCGAGCACCACGAGGTCGGCGCGGTGGCCGGGCCGGATCGCGCCCGTGTCGTCGAGGTGATTGACGTAGGCCGAGCCCGCCGTGTAAGCGGCGATCGCCGCGGCCAGGTCGATCCGCTGCCCGGGTAGGAACGCGGGCAGGTCCTCGCCGTACGGGATCCGGTTCACCGCCGCGTGGATGCCCTGCAGCGGGTCGGGGCTGCTCACCGGCCAGTCGCTCCCGGCGGCCAGGGTGGCCCCGGACCGCAGCAGGGCGCCGAACGGGTACTGCCACGAAGTCCGTTCGTCACCGAGGAAGGGGATGGTCAGCTCGTCCATATCGGGTTCGTGCACGGCCCACAGCGGCTGGATCGTCGCGGTCGCGTCGAGCCGCCCGAACCGCGGGACGTCGTCGGGGTGCACCACCTGCACGTGCGCGAGGTGGTGCCGGTTTCCGGTCACGCCGTTGGCGGCGCGGGCGGCTTCGACGGCGTCGAGCGCGTCCCGCACCGCGCGGTCGCCGACGGCGTGGAAGTGCACTTGGAAGCCGTGGGCGTCCAAGAGCGTGACGTGCTCGCGCAACGCCACCGGGTCGACGAAGCCCAGTCCACTGTGGCCGGTGCGCCGGTAGGGGCCGAGCAGTGCTGCCGTGTGGTTCTCGGCGATGCCGTCGAGCATGATCTTGACGGTGCCGGCGCGGAAACCGCTGTCGCGCAACGAGTCCCGGCGCGCGAGCAGGTCGGGGAGCTGGTCGGCGCCGCGGGTGCGGTCCCACCAGAGCGCGCCCGTGACCCGGGCCGTCAGCAGCCCGCGTCCGGACGCGGTGGCGTACGCGCGCGACGGGTCGGGCATGCCGCCGTAGTCGCCGAGCAGCGGGTCCTGCCAGGCGGTGACGCCGAGCGAGTGCAGCAGCCGTTGCGCCCGCAGCAGCCCGGCGAGCTCGTCGGTCTCGGTGACCGGCGGCAGCAGCCGCGTGACGAGGTTCATCGCGCCTTCCTGCAGGACGCCGGTGACGCCGTCGGCGTCGCGCTCGATGCGGCCGTCGGGCGGGTCGGGCGAGTCCTCGGTGATCCCGGCGCGGGCGAGCGCGGCGCTGTTCAGCCAGGCGCCGTGGTGGTCGCGGTTGACCAGAACGACCGGTCTTTCCGGGACGACGGCGTCGAGCAGCCGGCGGTGGGGGAGACCGCCCGCGAAGGTGTCGAGGGACCAGCCGCTGCCGGTGAGCCACTCGAGCCGCGGGTTCGCCCTGGCGTACGCGGCGACGGTGTCGAGGCAGCTCACGACGGTGCCGGCGCCGGTGAGGTCGCAGCGGCCGAGTTCGACGCCGCCGCCGACGGCGTGCACGTGCGCGTCCTGGAAGCCGGGCACCAGCAGCCGGCCGCGAAGGTCGACGACGTCGGTGCGCGGGCCGATCAGCGGTCCCGGATCATCGCCGACGGCGACGATCCGATCGCCGCGGACGGCCGCGAACCCGGCCCGGCCGCCGGGGGTGAGCACGGGGCCGCGGGTGAAGACGAGGTCGGCGTGCATGTCCTCGATCTTCCCGTATGGACGGGCGGGTGTCGGCCGAGTCACGGACGTTTCGGCCTACGCCGACTCGACGGCCCGAATGCTCCGACCGCCGGCGGTGATCTCCTGCGCCGGCTGGGTGATGATGGTCGCCGCCGGAGGTACCAATCCGCGCTCGTGCGGAAGGATCTCGGTCGACGAGCCGCGCAGGTCCTGGCCTGCAGTGCGCGTGGCCGCCCTCGGATCTCCTGCGCCGGGCTACCTGGCCCGCCCTGGCGGCAGTACCCCCCGGCAAAGGTCTTGAATGAGTCATTCAGGACCTCCCACGACCTGAATGACTCATTCAAGACACTGCGGGCGGAGACTCGCCTGGGCTGGGCTGGGCTGGGCTGGGCTGGGCTGGGCTGGGCTGGGCTGGGCTGGGCTGGGCTGGGCTGGGCTGGGCTGGGCTGGGCTGGGCTGGGCTGGGCTGGGCTGGGC
>NZ_JAPZLD010000075.1:0-34322 GCF_030182635.1 Amycolatopsis ponsaeliensis | reverse complement strand
TTAATCGAGGCAAAATACTTTGCTCTCAAAGGAACCTCATACGAGGTTCAATACATAAGCTCTACTGGCTTAGTTCACTAGCACACTGTTGAGTTCTCAAGCAACACACTCCGGACTCGCCGCCTTATCAGCGGCTATATCCTCGGCAGTTGTTCCAAGCGATATTCACAAGCTTTTGGTCGAGCATGCCTCAGCCCACGATGTTAGTCGTAGGGATTCGGCGGCCGCTCGTGGGCCGACGCTGAACATTACCCGGTCCGATCCGCGGTGTCAACCCGCTCGGCCCGGCCGGATCTTCGGGGCTTGCGGCCCCGGGGCGACCCGGTGTTCCTGGCGACGAAGAGAAGATTACATGCCCCGAAACCGGTCCCGAACAGGGGGGTCACTTAACGCCATTGCCGCAGGTCAGAGCGTATCCAACACCCCTACGACGGCAAGGTCGGCAAGTACCGCGGCGGCACCCGGGCCGGAGCCACTCGCGAGAAGTCCGCCGCGAGCGCGAGCATCCGGCCGTCCGACCACCGGGCACCCATGAACGAGATACCCACCGGGAGGGCTCCGGCAAACCCGGCCGGCACGGTGACGTCCGGGTAGCCGGCGACCGCGGCCGGGGTCGACGACGGGATCACGTCGTTGTCCCCCACCGCGCAGTCGGTCTTCCACGCGGGCGGGTTGGTCGGCGACGCGATCGCGTCCAGGTGGTACTTCGCCAGGGTCTCGTCGAGGGACCGGCGGGCGAGGTCCGAGAGCTCGGCGCGGCCGGCGAGGTAGCCGGGGTCGGTCGGCGGCGGTGCGGCCAGTGCCTGCTCGAACAGCTCCTGACCGGCGAAGCACGTCTGCTCGAGCGGGTCCGCACGGTTGTAGGCGATCAGCTCGGCCAGGTTCCGCGGGCCGCGCGGGCGGGTCGCCAAGTAGGCGTCGAGGTCGCGGTGGAACTCCGTGAGCAGCGCCGGGAACTCCAGCTCGCCGAGCCGCGCCTGGTACGGCGGAGTCACTTCGACGACCGTCGCACCGGCTTTGACCAGGGAGTTCCGCGCGGACGTCAGGACCGCGTCGGTGGCCGGGCCGAGCACCGGCAGCCGCCACAGCCCGATCCGCGCGCCGCGCAGGACGCCCGGCCGGAGCAGCTTCGCGTAGTCCGTGGGCTGGGAGTCCGGGTACTGCGAGGTCGCCGGATCCGCGGGGTCCCGCCCCTGCAGGACCGACAGCGTCAGGGCGACGTCGACGACGTTGCGGGCGATCGGCCCGGCGGTGTCCTGCTCGGCGGAGATCGGCACCACGCCGGTGCGGCTGACCAGGCCGAGGCTCGGTTTGTGCCCGACCGTCGCCGTCATCCCCGCGGGGCAGACGATCGAGCCATCGGTCTCCGAGCCGATCGCCACCTGGGCCAGCGACGCGGCGACGCCGGCCGCGGACCCGGCGGACGACCCGCACGGGTTGCGGTCCAGCACGTACGGGTTGTTCGTCTGCCCGCCGACGCCCGACCAGCCCGACGTCGGCTTCGCGGCACGGAAGTTCGCCCACTCCGACAGGTTCGCCTTGCCGAGGATGACGGCTCCGGCGTTGCGAAGCCGCGTTATGAGCGTCGCGTCCTTCGCGGGGTAGCTGCGCAGGGCGCGCGACCCCGCCGTCGTCCACTGGTCTCGCGTGTCGACGTTGTCCTTGACCAGCACCGGGATGCCGTCGAGCGGGCCGCGCAGGTGGTGCGCGCGCCGCCGGGCGTCACTCGAAGCGGCCTGGCTCAAGGCAGCGGGGTTGAGCGCCAGGACGGCGTTGACCTTGCCGTCGATGCGGTGGATCCGGTCGAGATAAGTGCTGGTCAGGCTCACCGCCGTGAGCCGGCCGGACGCCATCCGCGCCTGCAGGGCCGGGATGTCGGCGGCATCGAGGTCGAACTTCGAAGACGACGCCGAAGCCACTGGTGCCGTGGGGACGAGCACGAGTGCGGCGGCCAGGATCGCGAGGAACACCGGCCGCCGCCCCATCAGAGGACCGGCAGCAGGGTTCGGAGTTCGTACGGGGTGACCGCGCTGCGGTAGTTGTCCCACTCCACGCGTTTGTTCCGCAGGAAGAAGTCGTAGACGTGCTCGCCGAGCGCTTCCGGCAGGAGTTCCGATTTCTCCATCTCGGACAGCGCCTCCCCCAGGTTCTGCGGCAGCTGCGAGTACCCGGCGGCGCGCCGTTCGGAGTCGCTGAGCTGCCAGATGTTGTCCTCGGCGGGTGGCGGCAGCTCGTAGCCCTTCTCGATCCCCTTCAGCCCGGCGGCCAGGATGACCGAGTACGCCAGGTACGGGTTGCACGCCGAGTCCAGGGTACGGATCTCCACCCGTCGGGATGACGCCTTTCCGGGTGAATACATCGGGACGCGGACGAGCGCGGAGCGGTTCGCCCGGCCCCACGAGACCGTCGTCGGCGCCTCACTGCCGCTGATCAGGCGTTTGTAGGAGTTCACCCACTGGTTGGTGACCGCGGAGATCTCCTTGGCGTGGTGCAGCAGGCCGGCGACGAACGCCTTGCCGGTCTCCGACAGCTCGTGCGGGTCTTCGGCGTCGTAGAAGGCGTTGCGGTCGCCTTCGAACAGGCTGATGTGGGTGTGCATCCCGGAGCCGGGCTGGTCCGTGAACGGCTTCGGCATGAACGTCGCGCGCACGCCCTGGGTCAGCGCGACCTCCTTGACGACGTAGCGGAACGTCATCACGTTGTCGGCCATCGTCAGCGCATCGGCGTAACGGAGGTCGATCTCCTGCTGGCCCGGTGCCCCTTCGTGGTGGCTGAACTCGACCGAGATGCCCATCGCCTCGAGCGTCTCGATGGCGTGCCGGCGGAAGTGCGTCGCCGTGGCGTGGCTGGCCTGGTCGAAGTAGCCGCCGTTGTCCGCGGGCTCCGGCTCGCTGCCGTCGTCCGGCAGGGTCGCGAGCAGGAAGAACTCGATCTCCGGGTGCACGTAGCAGGTGAAGCCCGCTTCGGCCGCCTTCGACAGCTGGCGCCGCAGGACGTGCCGCGGGTCGGCCCACGACGGCGAGCCGTCCGGCATCGCGATGTCGCAGAACATGCGCGCCGAGTACGGGCCGCCGTCCGGGGTCTCCCACGGCAGGACCTGGAACGTGGCCGGGTCGGGCTTGGCGACCATGTCCGATTCGTAGACGCGCGCGAAGCCCTCGATGGCCGACCCGTCGAAGCCGATTCCTTCGGTGAAAGCGCCTTCGAGCTCGGCCGGGGCGACCGCGACGGACTTGAGGAACCCCAGCACATCGGTGAACCAGAGACGGACGAAACGGATGTCGCGCTCCTCGAGCGTACGAAGCACGAACTCCTGCTGGCGATCCATGGCCGCACCCTAACGACAGCGTGTTAACGGGATGTTTCACGACGCGCCGAGGGTGACGAAGTCAGCTCGCGAGCACCGGCACGGGCTTCTTCGCCCGCGTGATGGCCAGGGACGCGACCGACGCGAGCACCGCCAGGACCGCGGCCGAGTACCAGGCCAGGTTGTAGTTCCCGAGCTGGTCGCGGACCAGGCCGGCGGCCGACGCGGCGAACGCGGCACCCAGCTGGTGGCAGGCGAAGACCCAGCCGAACACGATCGGGCCGGCGTCGCCAAAGGCCCTGACGCAGAGGGCGACCGTCGGCGGGACCGTGGCCACCCAATCGAGGCCGTAGAACAGGATGAACGCCCACATGCTCGGCTGCACGGAGTTCGTGAACAGCTGCGGCAGCAGCGCCAGCGAGAGGCCGCGAAGCGCGTAGTAGACGCCGAGCAGGATCCGCGGGTCGACGCGGTCGGTGAGCCAGCCGGAGAAGATCGTGCCGATGACGTCGAAGACGCCGACCAGGGCGAGCAGGCCCGCCGCCGTCGTCTGCGGCATGCCGTGGTCGTGCGCGGCCGGGACGAAGTGGGTGCCGACCAGGCCGTTCGTTGTCGCGCCGCAGATCGCGAAGCCGACCGCGAGCAGCCAGAACGTCCGGGTGCGGGCCGCCGTCCGCAGGACGCTGAGCGCGCGGCGGGCCGAGCCGGTCTTCGACGCCGGGCGCGCGACCTCCGCGTCGGCCGGCGCGCCGTAGGCCGTGGTGCCGACGTCGGCGGGGTGGTCGCGGATGACCAGCAGGACCACCGGGACGACGGCCAGGGCGGCGATCGCGATCACCAGCGACGCCGTCCGCCAGCCCGAGCTCACCGCCAGGTTCGCGATGAGCGGGAGGAAGATCAGCTGGCCGGTGGCGCCGGCCGCGGTCAGGACGCCGGTGACGACGCCGCGGCTGCGGACGAACCACCGGGCCGCGACGGTCGCGGCGAAGCTCATCGCCATCGAGCCGGTGCCCGCGCCGATCAGCACGCCCCAGCACAGGACCAGCTGCCAGCTCGCGCTCATGAAGACCGTGCCGGCCGCGCCGAGGGCGATGACGAACAACGCCGTCGCCGACACGCGGCGGATGCCGAACCGCTCCATCAACGCGGCCGCGAAGGGTGCGAAGAGGCCGTAGAGCACGAGGTTGACCGAGACGGCCGAGCTGATCGTGGCCGTGGACCAGCCGAACTCCGCGTGCAGCGGGTCGATGAGGACACCCGGGGCGGATCGGAAACCGGCGGAGGCGAGCAGCGCGACGAAGGCGGCACCGGCGATCAGCCAGGCGCGGTGCAGCTTCGGGGCAGGGCGGGTCTCAACAGTCACCAGTGCAGTCTCGCCGCGGGCGCGAAAGCTCGAAAGTGGCTTGAAGGACATCATCCGCAAGGATCGGGCCACGCCGTCGCGCTCAGTAGGCTCGGGACATGTCCCGCTTCACCCTCCTGCTCGTGCTCCTGCTGGCCGCCGGCTGCACCGGGTCGCCGGACACGCGCGGGCCGTTCCCGGCCGGTGCCGAGCTGGTCCGCGACGCGGCGACGTCGTTCGCCTCGGTGCGGAGCGTGCACTTCGCGGCCGGCGTCAACGGTGTGCTGCCGGGCTTCCCGCTCCGGCTCATCGAGGGCGACGCGACCCTCGACGGCGGCGGGGCCGCGACCGGCACGGCGGACGTCCAGTTCGGCGACGGCCACACGAAGTTCCGCTTCACCGTCCGGGACGGCGAAGTCACCACCGACCCCGACGTCGGGCGCGGCCCGATCCCCGAGATGTACGCCGTGAGCACGTTCCTCGGCCCGTCCGGCGGGCTCGAACGGCTGCTGGAGGGCGTCACCGACGCGAAGACCGAGGGCAAGGAGAACGTCGACGGCGCCGCGGCCCTGCGCGTCGGCGGCCGGGTGCCCGCGGCCGTCGCGCACAGCGTGCTGCCGCAGGTCGCCGACGACATCATCGTCAAGGTGTGGGTCTCCGCGGACGGGCCCCGGCGGTTCGCGAGGCTCTGGGTGCAGGTCCCGCCGGCCGGCGACCACCTCAGCCCCGTCATGTTCGAGCTGTCGCTGACCAGGCAGAACGAGCCCGTGAACCTCGGTTAGCAGCGGGCGTCGGCGGCGGTGCCGCCGATCAGGTAGGCGATGCCCGCGCGGTCGACGCACGCGTTGCCGTCGAGGAAGACCGTGTGCTGGACGCCCTCGTAGGTCAGCAACGCGCTCTTGAGGTCCTTCGCGAGGGCGACACCCTGCTGATACGGCGTTGCCGGGTCGTGCGTCGTCGAGATGACCAGGGTTTTCGGCAGCGCTTCGACGCGCGGGGTGTGCTCGGCCGACGTCGGCGGGACCGGCCAGGTCGAGCAGATGTCCAGCTCGCTCGTGTCGGGCGTGCCACCGGCCAGGAACGGCGCGCCGGCCAGCATCTTCTCGTGCGCGCGGTCGATCGCGGCCCGGTCGGTGACGCGGGTGTGGTCGGCGCAGCGGACGGCGAAGTACGCGTCGATCGCGCCGCTGTAGTGGCCGTCGTGGTCACGCTGGTAGTAGTCGTCGGCGAAGGCCAGCAGGGTCCGGCCGTTGCCCTGGGCCACCTGCGCGAGCGCGGCTTTCAGGGCGGGCCAGTCGCCGCGTGAGTAGAGCCCCGCGAACGTGCCGGTGATCGCGTCCTCGAACGACAGCTTCCGGGTCCCGGCCGGGAGGGGCTTCGTGATCAGCGGACGCACCAGCCGCTGGAACGCTTCGGTGCTGCCGGCGACCGCGCACGCGCACCACTTGCCGAACTCGTTCAGCGCGTCCTGGAAGCCCGCGGCCTGCGTGACCAGCGAATCCACCAGGCCCTGGGCGGGGTCGATGGCGCCGTCGAGCAGCAGCGCGCGGACGTTGCGCGGGTACGCCTCGGCGTAGGCCGCGCCGATCTGCGTCCCGTACGAATAGCCGAGGTAGGTCAGCTTCTCGTCGCCGAGCGCGGCGCGAAGTAGGTCGAGGTCGCGTACGACGTCTCGCGTGCCGACGTTCACGAGGAGCGTCTTGCCGTACTTCGTCCCTTCGGCGCACTTCGCGCCGTACGCGGTCGTCTCGGCGAGCTGCTTTTTCACCCCGTCGGGCGACATGTCGCTTTCGACGTCGGACGCGCGGTCGGCGTCCTGCTCCGCGTCGGTGCGGCAGGTGATCCGGGGTTGGCTCGTGCCGACCCCGCGCGGGTCGAAGCCGACCAGGTCGAAGCGGTCGAGCAGAGGCGCCGCGGCGGGTGTCTTGGCCAGGGCCGCGGCCGTCGACGTGCCCCAGCCGCCCGGCCCGCCGGGGTTCACGACCAGCGAGCCGATCCGCTGCTTCGCCGCCTTGTGCCGCAGCAGGCCGACGGAGATCGTGGGCCCGTCCGGCGCCGCGTAGTCCAGCGGCACGGTCAGGTGCGCGCAGTCCAGAGACTCGCCGCACGGGCTCCACGCGAGCTTCTGCGTGGTGAACTTCCCCAGGTCAGGCGGCCTGGAAGCCGGCGGCGGCACGGGTGCCGGAGCACTCGTGCACGCCGCCAGCAGCACCGCCAGCGCGGCGAGGCCTACTGCCCGGTGCAGCGGGTGCCTTCCGCCGGGACCGTGCCGTCGACGAGGTAGTCCGTGCCCGCCTGGTCCACGCACTTCACGCCCTGCAGGAACACGGTGTGCTGCGTGCCCTCGAAGGTGAGCAGCGCGCCCTTCAGGCCCTTCGCGAGGTTGACGCCGGCCTGGTACGGCGTCGCCGGGTCGTTGGTCGTCGAGATGACCAGCGTCTTCGCCAGGCCTTCGACGTTCGGCACGTGCGGTTCCGACGTGTTCGGCACCGGCCAGAACGCGCAGGCGTCACGGGCCGCCGAAGCCGGGCGGCCGTCGTCGAGGAACGGCGCCACCTTCACGTACTCCTCCTGCGCCTTGAGGATGACGGCCGGGTCGGTGACGCGCGGGTCGTCGACGCAGCGGATCGCGGTGAAGGCGTCCTGGGTCGTGCCGTACTTGCCGTCGGTGTCGCGCTCGTTGTAGATGTCCGCGAGCTTCTCCAGCGTCACCCCGCGCTGCTGCCTCAGCTCGTTCAACCCCGAGTTGAGCGTGTCCCAGAGACTCTCCTGGTAGAGCGCCTGGATGACGCCGGTGGTCGCGTCCTCGTAGGAGAGCTTGCGGCCGTCGCCCACCTGCACCGGGAAGTCGATCAGCGGCCGGACGAGGTCCTGGAACGCCTTGACCGCGGTGTTCGCGTCCTGGCCGAGCGCGCAGTCCTGCTGGGCGGTGCACCACTTCGCGAACTCCGTGAACGCCGTCCCGAAGCCCTGGCCCTGCGCGACCAGCGACTCGACCGCGTCCTGCTCCGGGTCGACCGCGCCGTCGAGGATCATCGCGCGGACGTTCTTCGGGAACGCCTCGGCGTAGGCCGACCCGATCCGGGTGCCGTAGGAGTAGCCCAGGTAGGTGAGCTTTTCGTCGCCGAGGACCGAGCGGAGGACGTCCAGGTCCTTCACGACGTCCCGCGTGCCGACGTTGGCCAGCATCCCGGTGCCGTCGTCGGCGCGCTGGGCACACTTCGCGGCGAAGTCCTTTTCCTGCGACTCCTGCTTGAGCACGCCCGCCGGCGAGCCGTCGGTCTCGCTGTCGTCGGCACGGTCGGCGTCACGCTCCTGGTCGGTCAGGCAGTGGATGGCCGGCTGGCTGGCGCCGATCCCCCGCGGGTCGAACCCGACGAGGTCGAAGCGCTTGGCCAGGCCGGTGCTCGTCGTCGGCTTGACCAGGCCCGACGCCGCGACCATGCCCGACGCGCCCGGGCCGCCGGGGTTGACCACGAGCGACCCGATCCGGGCGCCCTCGTCCGTCGCCTTGTGCCGGAGCAGGCCCAGCGTGACGGTGTCACCGGCCGGCTTGGCGTAGTCCAGCGGCACGGTCAGCCGGGCACACTGGACGTCCTTCGCCTGGAACGCCGACCGCGCGTCTTCCGACGTCGCGTAAGGTGCGCAGTCGCCCCAGCTCAGGCTCTGGCCGTAGAACCGCTCCAAACCGGCGGGGACCGGCCCGGACGGCGGGTGCGACTCGGTCGTCGGCGCGACCGGTGCCGGCTTGCCGGTGGACGTGCAGGCGGCCAGCGAGGCCGCGATCAGCACGGATGTCGCAATTGCGGTGATCCGGCGACGACCGGACCTGGCGCTGGGATGAGGGAACACGGTTGGATCGTCCCATCCGGCCGCGGAACTCGAACGCACCACCGCCACGTTGGGTGGGGCAGGCCGGTCGAGCGAGAGAGAACGGGAGACCAGGGGTGGCAGCACTGATCAGCCGGGTGGGCAAGAAGCTCCGCCGGATCATCCAGCGTCCGGGCAGCGTCGAGCTGACCCGCTACGAAGCACTGCTGCCCGCGGTCGAGAAGCTCGAACCCGAGCTCGAGAAGCTCTCCGACGAAGAGCTGACCGAGCGGGCGGGCGAGCTCCGCGAGAAGCTGAAGGACACCGCCTTCGGCGACAATCACCTGATCGAGGTGTGCGCGCTCGGTCGCGAGGCCGCACGGCGGGCCCTCGGCGAGCGAGCGTTCGACGTCCAGGTCCTCGGCACGATGGGCCTGCTCAGCAAGCACGTCGTGCAGATGGAGACCGGTGAGGGCAAGACCCTCGCCGGTGCGCTGGCCGCGGCCGGCTACGCGATCCGCGGGAAGCGCGTGCACGTCGTCACGGTCAACGACTACCTCGCCCGCCGCGACGCGGAGTGGATGGGCCCGGTGTACGCCCTGCTCGGCGTGTCGGTCGGGTGGGTCGAGCCCGCGCACTCCCGCGAGGAGCGTCGCGAGGCTTACGCCAAGGACGTCACGTACGGCGCCGTCGCCGAGATCGGCTTCGACGTCCTGCGCGACCGGCTGGTCACCGCGGTCGACGACCTGGTCCAGCCGGACCCCGAGGTCGCGATCGTCGACGAGGCGGACTCGGTGCTGGTCGACGAGGCCCGCGTCCCGCTGGTGATGGCCGGCTCGATCGACCACACCGACGCCGACGAAGAGGTCGCGAAGGTCGTCCGGCGGCTGCGGCTCAACCTGCACTACGAAACCGACAGCGAGGGCCGCAACGCCTGGCTGACCGACGCCGGCGCGTCCGTCGTCGCGAAGTCGCTCGGCCTGGAGGTCGACGACCTCTACGGCGAGACGGCGTCCGACCGGCTCCCCGCGGTGAACGTCGCCCTGCACGCGCACGCGCTGCTCACCCGCGACGTCGACTACCTGGTCCGCGACGGCAAGGTGCAGCTCATCAACGCCGCCCGCGGGCGCGTCGCCGAGCTGCAGCGCTGGCCGGACGGCCTCCAGGCCGCCGTCGAAGCGAAGGAGCAGGTCAGCGCGACCGACCGCGGCGAGATCCTGGACTCGATCACCGTCCAGGCGCTGCTGGCGCGCTACCCCGAGGTCGCCGGCATGACCGGTACCGCGGTCGCCGTCGCCGAGCAGCTGCGGGAGTTCTACGAGCTCGAGGTCGCGGTCATCCCGCCGAACACCCCGAACGTCCGCGAGGACCAGGAAGACCGCGTCTTCGCGTCGCCGTCGCAGAAACTGCGGGCGATCGAGGAGGAGATCCGCACGGTCCACGAGACCGGGCGCCCGATCCTCGTCGGCACCCAGGACGTCGCCGAGTCGGAGGAGCTGGCCGAGAAGCTGGCGAAGGTCGACCTCGAGTGCGTCGTGCTCAACGCGCGCAACGACGCCGAAGAGGCGTCGATCATCGCCGAGGCCGGCAAGAAGGGCGCGGTCACCGTGTCCACGCAGATGGCCGGCCGCGGTACCGACATCCGGCTGGGCGGCACCGACGGTGCGACCCGCGACGAGGTCGTCGAGCTGGGCGGGCTGCACGTCATCGGCACCGCGCGGTACCCGTCGAGCCGCCTCGACGGCCAGCTGCGCGGCCGCTCCGGCCGTCAGGGCGACCCGGGCAGCGCGATCTTCTTCGCGAGCCTGAACGACGAGCTCGTGCTGTCGAACGCGCCGGACGTGCCCGAGGGCATCACCGACGACGAAGAGACCGGCGAGATCGTCGACAACGCGGCGTTGCGGCAGCTCAACCACGCCCAGCGCGTCGCCGAGGGCGTCGACCTGGAGATCCACCGCAACACCTGGCGCTACACGCGGCTGATCGAGCGGCAGCGGCGTGACCTGCTGGTGCACCGCGACAAGGTGCTTCGCACCGCGTACGCGGCGGAGCAGCTCGAGAAGGCGCACGAGGAGAAGTTCGGCGAACTGAAGGAGAAGCTCGACGACCAGGACAAGCTGGAGCAGATGTGCCGCGAGGTGCTGCTGTTCCACGTCGACCAGCTCTGGTCCGACCACCTGGCGTTCCTGACCGACGTCCGCGAGAGCATCCACCTCCGGGCGCTGGCGCGGGAGACGCCGCTCGACGAGTTCCACCGCGCGGCGATCCCGGAGTTCCACAAGATCATCGCCGAGGCGGACTCCCGGGCGGCGAAGACGCTCGAAGAAGCCGAGCTCACCGACGAGGGCATCGACCTGGGCGAAGCGGGCGTCCGGCGGGCGAACACGACGTGGACCTACCTGGTGCACGACAACCCGTTCGACTCCGACTTCGAGCAGACCATCAAGAAGGTCCGGAGCATGATCAAGCGGAAGTAGCCTTCTTCCCGGAAAACCCCCGCCCGATTAGCCCGGGCGGGGGTTTTTTCGTTTGCCCCGAACGGAAGGATGGGGCCCATGCGCAAGATCCCGACGCTGTTCCGTCGCGACCCCGAAGACCTCCGGCGTGTGACCCGCGAAGTGCACCCCGAGTGCCAGTGGGTGCTCGACGGCCAAGGCGTGGCCACCCGCAAGTACGACGGCACCTGCGTCCGGCTCGACGAGTCCGGTGACTGGTGGGCGCGGCGCGAGGTGAAGCCGGGCAAGAGCACGCCGGACGGGTTCGAGGCCGTGCAGACCGACCCGGAGACGGGCAAGACGGTCGGCTGGGAGCCGATCGGGCAGTCGTCGTTCGCGGCGTTCTTCGAGGAGGCGCAGGAGCGGCTTCTCGGTGCGGCGCCCGGCACCTACGAGCTGTGCGGGCCGAAGATCAACGGCGACCCGGAGAAGCTCGGCACGCACCGGCTGGTCCCGCACGCGACCGCGCAGGAGTTCGCCGGCGTCCCGCGCGACTTCGACGGGCTGATGGCGTGGCTGCTCGCGCACCCGGAGTTCGAGGGCGTCGTCTGGCACCACCGGGACGGGCGGATGGCGAAGCTCAAGCACCGCGACGCGGTCACGTCGACCTAGCGGGTCACGACGGCGCGGTGACCTCGGAGATGCAGTAATTCTCCTGGATGCGCAGCACGCGCAGCGTTGCGGCTGCCGAGCGTCCTGACCGCACTGGCGACGACGCCCGAGTACTGGCCCTGCTGCGGGTACTGGCCGTGCGGTGGGTACGGCTGCCGCGGCGGATACGTCATCCCGGTGGTCCCCCTGTGTCCGATTCCTCCGATCAGGCGGAACGTACCTGGACCGCCCGCGCGCCGCGTGGCGTTTCGCCCACATTCGCTCGGCTGTGCGGGTGGCCGTGGGACAGAATGGCGGTATGCCGCAACTGCGCATCGCGCTCGCCCAGGTCAACCCCACCGTCGGTGACCTCGACGGCAACGCCGACCTGCACGTCGCCTGGACCCGCCGGGCCGCCGAAGCCGGCGCCCACGTCGTCGTCTTCCCCGAGATGTCCCTCACCGGTTACCCCGTCGAGGACCTTTCGCTGCGCAAGACCTTCGCCGCCGCGTCCCGGCAGGGCGTCGAGTCGCTGGCGCGCCGCCTCGACGAAGCCGGCTGCGGCGAAGTGCTGACCTACATCGGCTACCTCGACCTCGACGAGGTCGGCCCGCGTGACGCGGCGGCGGCGCTCTACCGCGGCGAGGTCGTCGCGCGGCAGTTCAAGCACCACCTCCCGAACTACGGCGTCTTCGACGAGCACCGCTGGTTCAAGCCGGGCACCGAGCTCGACGTCGTCCGGTTCCACGGGCTCGACATCGGCATGGTCGTCTGCGAGGACATCTGGCAGGACGGCGGGCCGATCTCGGCGCTGGGCCGCGCCGGCGTCGACCTCGTGGTGGCGCCGAACGCGTCGCCGTACGAGCGGTCGAAGGACGAGCAGCGGCTGCCGCTCATCGCGCGCCGCGCCGCCGAAGCGGGCGCGCCGCTGGTCTACACCAACCAGATCGGCGGCCAGGACGACCTCGTCTTCGACGGCGACTCGCTCGTCGTCGGCGCGGACGGCACGGTGCTGGCGCGCGCGCCGCAGTTCGTCGAGCACCTGCTCGTGCTGGACATGGACCTCACCGCGGGCGGGCACGCCGGCGACGGCGAGCTCGAAGGCCTGCACGTCCGGCGCCGCGTGCTGAGCGAAGAGCCGGTGCCGGCGTACGAGCCGACCGCCGAGCCGGTCATCAGCGAGCCGCTGTCGGACGAGGCCGAGGTGTGGTCGGCGCTGGTCGTCGGGCTGCGGGACTACGTGCACAAGAACGGCTTCTCGTCGGTGACGTTCGGGTTCTCCGGCGGCATCGACTCGGCGGTCTGCGCGTCGCTGGCCGCGGACGCGCTGGGCGGCGACAACGTCTACGGCGTCTCGATGCCGTCGAAGTACTCCTCGGGTCACTCGAAGGACGACGCGGCCGACCTCGCACGGCGGATCGGGGCGCACTACCGCGTCGAGCCGGTCGAGGACATGGTCCGGGTGTACGTCGAGCAGCTTTCGCTCACCGGCCTGGCCGAGGAGAACATCCAGGCGCGGACGCGGGGCATGCTCCTGATGGCACTGTCCAACTTGGACGGTCACCTGGTGCTGGCCACGGGCAACAAGACCGAGCTGGCCGTCGGGTACTCGACGATCTACGGGGACGCGGTCGGCGCGTTCGCCCCGATCAAGGACGTCTTCAAGACGCACGTGTGGCAGCTCGCGCGGTGGCGCAACGCCGAAGCCGTCAAGCGCGGTGAAACCCCGCCGATCCCGGAGAACTCGATCTCGAAGCCGCCGTCGGCCGAGCTGCGGCCGGGCCAGGTCGACACGGACTCGCTGCCGGACTACGCGCTGCTCGACGACATCCTCGACGACTACGTCGAGGGCGACCGCGGGTACGCGGACCTCGTCTCCGCGGGGTTCGAGCCGGAGACGATCGACCGCGTGGTGCGGATGGTCGACAAGGCCGAGTACAAGCGGCGCCAGTACCCGCCGGGCACGAAGATCACGTTCAAGGCGTTCGGCCGCGACCGGCGGCTCCCGATGACGAACCTGTGGCGCGAGGGCAAGGTCTAAGTCAGGGCGACCTGACGGCCTTCCGCGCTTTGGAGGGCCGCCGTCAAGCTCGCCTTCCCGGCGCGCCTGATCAGGAGTTCGAGACCGAGCGCGTCCGTCGCCGTCGTGACCGAAGCCGGATCCGGGTGCGTACCCGTCACCATCAGGAGCGGGATCGACGGCAGGCCGCGCGTCGTCGGGTGCGGCGTCGTGCCCCAGTCGATGAGGAACGGGTGGAGCGTGCCCGGGGTGCTCGGCGGGGTCAGGCGCCAGCGCAGCAGTTCGCCGTCTTGCGTCTCGCGGGACATCTCCCGCGCGTCGCCCGGGTCGAAGCCGTGGGCGCGGGCGCTCTCGATCGTGGCGTCGAGGTCCGTGGTGCGCACCGCCCACGCGACCAGGGCCGGTTCGGTGAGGTCGTCGATACCGAAGGGGCGCGGGTTTTCCGGCTCCGGTTGCGCCGGGTCCGGGCCGATCACCTCCAGGTACATGCCGGCGCCGAGGTCGGCGAGGTGGTTGGCGGTGCCGAGGCCGACGTGGCTGCCGCCGGGCGCGGGCGTGACGCCGGTGAGTTCGGTGACGCGGGCGACGGCCTCGGCGAGGTCCGGGCCGGCGTAGACGAGGTGATCGAGCACGGGCCCATCATCCCGCGCCGACGGCGCTCCCCGCATCGACCATTCCGTGGCCGTAGTAGGTCGTGCCTTGCTTCGTCGACTTGCAGACGGTGTCGGGGCACGGGAGTGGCGTCGCCGTGTCGTAGAGGGCACGCTTGATCCGCTCGGCGCTCCAGCGTGGGTGCTCGCTCGCGATCAGGGCGGCGACGCCGCTCGCGTGCGGTGCGGCCATCGACGTCCCGCTCGCCGAGCGGTATTCGCCGTTCGGCCAGGTCGACCAGACGCGCGCGCCGGGGGCCGCGACGCTGATCCGGGACGCCGAGTAGTTGGAGAAGCTCGCCTTCAGCAGCTTTTCGTCGAGCGCGCCGGTGCCGACGACGCCGGGCAGCTCGTGCGGCAGCCGGGTGCACGTCGGGTCGATCGCGCGTTCCACCGGCGTGCTGTCGGCCGGGCTTTCGCGGTCGACCGAGCGCGTGTCGAGGTCGATGCCGGCGTTGCCCGCGGAGGCGACGACGAGGACGTTGCGGCGCTGGGCGTAGGCGACCGCGCGGCCGACGGCGAGCTTGGCCGCGGCCTGGTCGGGCTGGTCGTCGCAGTTGTAGCGCCAGGGGATCGAGCGGTAGCTGTTGTTGGTGATCGCGAAGCCGTGTTCGGCGGCCCAGACGAAGCCGCAGACCATGCTTTCGGCCGTCTCGGTGTCGTCGAGCTCGGCGAGCTTCACGGCGGCGATCCGGACTCCGGGCGCGACGCCGACGACGCCGGATCCGTTGCGGGCCGCGGCGATCGTGCCCGCGACGTGCGTGCCGTGGCCGTCGAGCGTCGGCCGCCAGGCGCCGGGGCTGCGGTCGGCCCAGCCGGAGAGGCAGGACACCGAGTCTTTCGCGTCGAAGGCCGGCTTCAGGTCCGGGTGGGTGTCGTCGACGCCGACGTCGAGCACGCCGACGACGGTGCGCCGACTGCCTTCGGTGACCTGGTGCGCTTCGGGTAGGTGCAGCGCCGGGACGTCCCATGCGGTGCCCTCGGGCGGGACCTGGCCGGAGTTCGGCGAGTTCGGGCCGGTGTAGCGGACGTCCTTGCGGGGCGCGAAGAACTCCTTCGGGATCTTCGCGGTGCGCGTCGCCCCGACGGCGTCGATGCCTGGCGTCTTTCGGACCTTCGCGGCGAAGTCGTCCTTCGCCGTGTACGCGACTACGACGCCGATCTGCGGGTAACTCGCGACGACGGTGCCGCCTGCTCTGTGGACGGTCAGTTCGGCCCACCACGTGTTGTGGGCGACGACGACGTGCGGCATGACGAGCGGGTCGGCTGTCGCTGTCGACGGGGCCGCGCTCAGGCCGAGCATCGCTGTCGCCACCAGGATCGCGCGTCGCACCGACAGCCTCCTCGAACTCGGCAAACCACCCAAACCGAACCTAGCGATCAATCGCGTCGGCGGTACCCCTCTTCGGTCGTAGGCTGATCGCATGACAACGGGGTTCACGGTGTTCGGCACGGCGATCGGGCCGTGCGGGCTGGCGTGGCGGGACGACGTCGTGATCGGGACGTCGCTGCCCGACGGAGGTGCGGCCGGCCTGCGCGCCCGGCTGGCTCAGCGGTTCCCGGACGCCGTCGAGGGCCCGCCGCCGGCACCGGTGCGGGCGGCGGTCGACGGGATCGTCGCGCTCCTGGCCGGCGCGCGCGAGGACCTGGCTTCGGTCCGGCTGGACCTGACGGACGTGCCGGAGTTCAACCGCCGCGCGTACGAGATCGCGCGGACGATCCCGCCGGGCAAGACCCTGACGTACGGCGACATCGCGCACCGGCTGGGCATGCCGGGGTCGGCGCAGGCGGTCGGGCAGGCGATGGGGAACAACCCGTTCCCGATCGTGGTGCCGTGCCACCGCGTCATGGCGGCGGGCGGCAAGGACGGCGGGTTTTCGGCACGTGGCGGGGTGGCGACCAAGCGCCGGATGCTGGTGATCGAGGGCGCGCTGGCGGACGAGCCGACGCTGTTCTGACGGCTGTGTCCGTTCGCGGCCCGCTCGCCGGAGCGAAGGCAGGCCGCGAACGGACGACACGCGTACCCAGCCGGACGACACGCGTACCTGGGCGGTCGGCTCACGTACCCGGACGGTCGGCTCGCGTACCCACACCGCCAGTTCGCGTGCCTGGGCGGTCGGCTTGCGTGATTCCAGGGTCAACTCGCGTGATTGCAGGGTCGACTCGCGTGATTGGGGGGTCGACACGGCCGGTTTGGGTCAGGCGGGTTGGGGTTCGGGGCTCCAGGGCTTGATCCACGGGGTCTCCGGCCAGCCCTCCGCCGCCGCCATCAGGGGGATCGCCGTGGCGCCGTCGATGTGCTCGCGGATGATGTCCGCGTGGCCCGCGTGGCGGGCCGTCTCCTCGATCAGGTGCAGCAGGACCCAGCGGACCGACCACGCCTCGACGTCCTGCGGGTACCACGGCACGCCCTTCGGCACCGGGACCGGCTGGCCGAGGTCTTCGATCCCCGCGATCACCTCCGCCGTGCGGGCCGCCACCTCGTCGTAGCGGGCCAGCACGCTCGCCAGCGTCTCGTCCGCACCCAGGCTGTACGCCGCCTGGTACTCCGCCATCGCCTGGTCGAACGGCTTCCCCGGCAGCTGCAGCAGGATGTCGATCCAGCCGTCCTCCGTCGACGCCACGTGCTTGACCAGGCCGCCCACCGACAGCGAGCTCTTCGTCGGCGTGAGCCGGGCCTGCTCGTCCGTCAGCCCGTGGGCCGCCACCTTCAGCACGTGCCGCTGCTGCTCCAGGTACCGCACCAGCCCGTCACGCTCGTCGGCCACCGGGGGCACGTTTCCCGCCATCGAGATCAGCTCCTTCGCGTTCGTCCCCGGAATCGTGCCACCCACCACCGACATTTCCGGCACAAATGCCGATGCTGATGGTCGACCGGCTGCTCAGCCGCCTCGAGGCGCATGTCGGGGCGCAGGCTTGATGAAGGCGTACGCCCCGCCGAGGCCGTAGAGGACGGCGCGCACCACCTGCTCGACCCGGCTGACCACGCCTTCGGCGGTGTCCAGCTGCCGCGCGAGCACCAGGGCGGCCCAGGTGACCAGCACGACCACGAGCCCGGCGACGGCGAGCGCGCGCCAGCCCGGCGGCCACCAGAGGATCAGGCTGACCACGCCGACCGCGAGCACCACGGTGGCCACCGACGAGAGCACGCCGCTCTGCTCCGGGTAGGCGGCCTGCAGCAGCGCGACCAGGCCGAACACGCTCACCGAGATCGAGCTGAGCCGCGCCGTCCACTGGACCGGGCCGAGCCGGTGCAGCGGGGGCCCGGCGAGCAGGAACGCAACGCCCGAGACGGCCAGCAGCACGCGGAACACCGGCGGGCCGGCCAGCAGCGCCTCGACCGGGTCGTGCACCGGTGAGACGCCCGTCGGCAGGAAGAACTCCAGGATCCATCCCGAATACGCGAGGACGGCCAGTCCCATGAGGAGGGCCGAGGCGATCCGAGCCGTGCGCACGTGGCACACATTAAGCGACCCCGGCCCCCTAGGCCGCACCACAGTGATCAGATCGATCGAAGCGTTATGCCTGCGGACGGACGAAGGGGAACAGGACTGTCTGGCGGATCGAGGCCCCGGTGAGCATCATCAGCAGCCGGTCGACGCCCAGGCCGAGCCCCCCGGTGGGGGGCATGCCGTGCTCCAGGGCCAGCAAAAAGTCTTCGTCCAGCTCCATCGCTTCGACGTCGCCGCTCGCCGCGCGCAGCGACTGCGCCTCCAGCCGCCGCCGCTGCTCGATCGGGTCGGTCAGCTCGGTGTAGGCGGTGCCGACCTCGGATCCGAACGCGATGAGGTCCCAGCGCTCGGCCAGCCGCGGGTCTTCGCGGTGCTGGCGGGTGAGCGGCGAGACGTCGGTCGGGTAGTCCGTGTAGAAGGTCGGCAGCACGGTCGCGCCCTCGACGAGGTGCTCGAACGCCTTGAGCACGAGGTCGCCGTGGCTCGGGTCCTCCCCCACCGGCACGCCCGCGGCGAGGCACAGCCGGCGCAGGTCGGCGACGGACGTGCCCGCGTCGATCCGCTCCCCGAGAGCCGCCGAAACGGCGTCGTGCACGGTGATCACCGGCCAGTCGCCGGAGATGTCGTGCTCGACGACCTTGCCGTCCGCGCCGGGCCGGCGCACGACCTGGGCGCCGTACGCCGCTTCGGCCGCGTGCTGGACCAGCTCGCGCGTCAGGGTCCGCATCGTGTCGTAGTCCGCGTACGCCTGGTACGCCTCGAGCATCGTGAACTCGGGGTTGTGCGTCGCGTCGACGCCTTCGTTGCGGAAGTTCCGGTTCAGCTCGAAGACGCGCTCGACGCCGGCGACGCACAGCCGCTTCAGGTACAGCTCGGGCGCGATCCGCAGGTACATCCGCATGTCGTAGGCGTTGATGTGGGTGACGAACGGCCGGGCGTTGGCGCCGCCGTGGACCGTCTGCAGCATCGGCGTCTCGACCTCGAGGTAGTCGGCGTGGTGCAGCCGCTCCCGCACCGCGCGGACGACTGTGGACCGCAGGCGCAGCATGTTCGTCGAGTCCGGGTTGACCGCGAGGTCGAGGTAGCGCTGCCGCACCCGCGTCTCCGGGTCGGTGAGGCCCTTCCGCTTGTCCGGCAACGGGTGCAGGCACTTCGCGGTGACCGTCCACTCGTCGACGAGCACCGAGAGCTCGCCCCGCTTCGACGTCACGACCTGGCCGCTGACCCCGACGTGGTCGCCGAGGTCGACGCCGGTCCGCCAGCCCGTCAGGTCGAGCCCGCCGGCCTCCAGCATCAGCTGGATCTCGCCGCTGAAGTCCTTGACGCGCGCGAAGCACAGCCCACCGAGCGTGCGCATCGCCAGCACGCGCCCGGCGATCCGGACGCGGTGGCCGGTGGCGCTGTCGGGGCGCAGGTCGCCGAACTTCGCCACGACGCCGCCGATGTGGTCGTCCCGGCGGAACCCGACCGGGTACGGGTCGATGCCGGCCTCGCGCAGCTTGGCGAGCTTGGCCATGCGGACGCGGACCTGCTCCGGCCGCCGCGCCGGCTTCGCCGCCGGGACCGCCGCGGACTCCTCGATCTCCCGGACGCGCGCGACGAACTCGTCGCTGACCGTCTCCAGGCGCAGCGCGCGCGACCGTCCGGTCGGGACGAACCCTTCGAGCGCGCCCGCGACGATGCCGACGCGCGGGAGCCGCCGCGCCGAGGAGTAGCAGAGGAACCGCGGCTCCCAGTCCGGTCCGTACTTGGCGTTGGACCGGTACAGCGATTCGAGCTGGAAGAACCGCGACGCGAGGCTGAGGACGCCGCGCCACGCCCGCAGCACCGGACCGGCGCCGATCCGCTCGCCCTCGGAGAAGACCGCGCGGAACATCGCGAAGTTGAGCGAGATCCGCTGCGCGCCCAGGTGCTGCCCGGCCGCGACGACCTCGGCGATCATGTACTCGTTGAGGCCGTTCTCGGCATCACGGTCGCGGCGCATCAGGTCCAGCGAAAGCCCGCGACGGCCCCACGGGACGAACGACAGCAGCCCGCGCAGCTCGCCGTGGGCGTCGTAGGCCTCGACCATGACGCTGCGGCCGTCGCTCGGGTCGCCGAGCCGGCCCAGAGCCATCGAGAACCCGCGCTCGGTCTCCGCGCCGCGCCAGGCCTGGGCGCGGGCGAGCAGTTCGGCCATCTCGCCGTCGGGGATCTCGCCGTGACGGCGGACGCGCGAGGTGTAGCCGGCGCGCTCGATGCGCTTCACGGCCTGGCGCACCGAGCGCCGCTCGGGCCCGGCGAGGCTGAACTCGCGGATGTCGAGCACGGCTTCGTCGCCGATTTCCAGGGCGCGCAGGCCGGCGTCGGTGTACGCTTTCGCGCCGCGCTCGCTCGCCCCGAGCACGCCCGGCGTCCAGCCGTACGTGCGCGTCTCGTCGAGCCACGCGCGCACGGCGTCCGGCCACGCCTCGGGGTCGCCGACCGGGTCGGCGCTGGCGACGCTGGTGCCGCCGAGCACGCGGTAGGTCACCGCGGCGCGGCCGTTCGGCGCGAAGACGACGCTCTTGTCGCGCCGGGTGGCGAAGTAGCCGAGGGAGTCGTCCTCGCCGTGCTGGGCGAGCAGCCGGCGCACGCGAAGCTCTTCCTCGTCCGTCCGCAGGCGACGGCTGCGCACCCCGCGGAAGAGCATGTACAGCGACGCGGTGACGACGGCGGTGGCGCTCAGGTCGATGAGCACGTCCAGCCAGGCCGGCCCCTCGCCGACACCGATGCGGCGCAGCTGCAGGTTCTCGCCGGTCGCGTGGTTCACGACCCAGGCGAAGCGCTCCCACGTGTCGCCGAGGTGGCCGGGAAACGCTTCCACCAGCCCCCAGGCGCCCAGGATGACCGCGGCGAACCCGCCGAAGAGCATGGTCAGGCCGTCGCGCCAGGCGCTCGGCGCGAGCCGGGCGGGGAACGCCTTGCGCAGCGTGAGCAGGAAGAAGATCAGCGCCACCGACAGCACGTCGGCCGCGGTGAGGGCCCACAGCTGGACCGGGATGTGCCGGACCTGCTTCGACCCCAGCGAGAGCAGCTCGGGCGACCACAGCAGCGTCGCCTGCAGGGCCAGGGTGAGCACCAGCCCGGCGACCTGGAACAGGACGAGCGTGTAGAGCGCGGCCTTCTTGCGGCGGCGCAGCGCGGACCCCAGCACCACCAGCAGCAGCACCATCACCAGGCTCGCGCTGGTCGGCACGCTCAGGCTCGAGAACGCCATGTCGATGCCGTTGAGCAGGCGCCCGTGCGGGCCGTTGGTGAACAGGAGGAGCACCGAGAAGACCGCGGCCAGCTGGACCACGGTCGCGACGATGCCGCCCGCTTTCGCCTTCCAGGCGGGGAGGCGCGGGCGTGTGCTCGCGAAGGTTCCCATCGTTGCTTTCGTCGCCTTTCGCGGCCGATCGGTCGTCATGCCCTCTTCTTGACGTAAGTGAACCCGGGTTGGTTGTCCACCGACATCAACCTGAAGGCTGACGGCGAGTGGTCCCCGAGGGTGTGAAGCTTGTCGCACGCGGTTGGGGGGCGTCCGGGAGCGTGTCACGCTTTGAGACGCCTCTGCTCCACGACCCGGGGACCTCACCGAGGCCTCGAGGGAAGGACGGTCGACGACGATGTCTGCTGCCACCGCGAACGGGCCCGAAGAAACGGCCCCCTACGGCACCGGATCCGCGCCCAAACCGGCTTCGGGCCGGAAGGTCCGCGTCCACCACCTGCGGGAACTCAAGGAACGCGGCGAGCCGTGGCCCATGCTCACCGCGTACGACATGTACACCGCCGCGCTGTTCGACGAGGCCGGGATCCCCGTGCTGCTCGTCGGCGACTCCGCGGCCAACAACGTCTTCGGCTACGACACGTCGCTGCCGGTGACGGTCGACGAGCTGCTGCCGCTGGTCCGGGCGGTCACGCGGTCGGTCAAGCGGGCCCTCGTGGTCGCCGACCTGCCGTTCGGCTCCTACCAGCTTTCGCCGCAGCAGGCGCTGGAGACGTCGGTGCGGTTCATGAAGGAGGGCCGCGCGCATGCCGTCAAGCTCGAGGGCGGGCGGCGGTTCGCCGCGCACGTCGAGGCGCTGACGTCGGCCGGCGTGCCGGTGATGGGCCACATCGGGTTCACCCCGCAGAGTGAACACAACCTCGGCGGCTACCGGGTGCAGGGGCGCGGCGAAGCAGCGGACGTGCTGCTCGCCGACGCGCTGGCGCTGCAGGAGGCCGGGGCGTTCGCGGTGGTGATGGAGATGGTGCCCGCCGAAGCCGCCAAGCGCGTCACGGCGGAGCTGAAGATCCCGACGGTCGGCATCGGCGCCGGCCCGGACTGCGACGCGCAGGTGCTCGTCTGGCAGGACATGGCCGGGCTGCGGCGCGGGAAGGCACCGCGGTTCGTCAAGCGCTACGCCGACGTCGCGACGGTGCTGCAGAACGCGGCGACGGCGTTCGCGGAGGACGTCCGCCGCGGCGAGTTCCCGGCACCGGAACACGCTTTCCACGACTAACCCCGCTCCTTGAACCGCTCGGCGAGCGCCGGGTCGTTCTCCCACCAGAGCCCCGATGTCGATGCGGCGCCCGAAGCGGCTTCTTCGTCCAGCTGGACGTCGATCTGCTTCGCGCGCCGCTCGTCGTCGCGGGCCCAGCGGACGAACAGCGCCACCACGAACGGCAGGCCGGCGACGTCGCCGCCGATCCACAGCACGCCCGCGCCGATGATCTGGTCCGTGCGCGGGTCCGGCCCCCGGCCCGGGTGCGCGGCCGCGTAATGCGCCGGGGCGAGCAGCGGGCCGAGCCACAGCACCAGGCCGAGCGCGCCGTCGAAGATCACCTCGGTGAACGCGATCCACACCGAGACCAGGTGCGGGTCGCGCCGCGGGGTCGGGTCGAGCCCGAGGCGCGTCCAGAAGTACGTGAACCCCGCGAGCACGAGCGCGAGCCGGACCAGGCCGTCGGCGACCGGGGAGCGCAGGGTGAGGTCGTAGAGCGGGGTCAGGTAGAGCACCAGCACCGGCACGACCAGGGTGAGCGTGACGACCGGCGGGAACGTCAGCGCCCGCGCCGCCTTGCCGCGGCCGTGGCGCCGCAGCCAGGGCGCGGGCCGCGTGTCTAGCAGCAGCCGGATCGGCGAGCCCAGCGCGAGCAGCAGGGGCGTGACCATGAGCAGCGTCGTGGTCTGGACCGCGCGGACCCAGAAGAACGTCGTGTCGTAGACGGCCAGCGGCGAACAGGTGACGAGCACGATCGTCGCCAGGCCGGCGAGGAACGCCGCCGTGCGGCCGGGCGGCCAGTCACGGCGGCGGGCGGCACGCACGTAGAGCGTGCCGAGGACGAGCACGGCGAGGACCGCCGGGGCGTCGAACGTCAGCGGCACGTCACACCGCGAAGAAAATCAGGCTGCCGATTCCGGCGACCACGCAGTAAATGGCGAACGGGGTCAGCGTGCGCGTTTCGAAGTACCCGGTGAGGAACCGGACAGAAATGTACGAAGCGACCCCGGCGACAACACTGCCGACGAGGGCCGGTCCGAGCGAAGCGTGGTTCTCCGGGGCGAACAGCGTCGGCATCTTCAGCACGCCGGCGGCGAGGATCACCGGCGTGGCAAGGAGGAACGCGAAGCGCGCGGCGTCTTCGTGGCCGAGCCCGCGGCGCAGCCCGGCGACCATCGTGATGCCCGAGCGGCTGATGCCCGGCAGCAGCGCGAAGATCTGCGCGGCACCGATCAGGACCGCCTCGCCGACCCCCAGCTTCGCCAGCCGGACGTCGGTCCGCTCGTCGACCGAGACCGCCCGCATGACCAACGTCTCCTCGGTGGAAAAGTCCACAGTGTCCGCTTCTTCCGCGGGCTTCCTGCGGGAGAACTTCTCGGCGGCGTAAAGGACTCCGCCGTTGAGCGCGAGGAAGATCGCCGACGGCACCGGCTTGCCGAGGAAGTCGCGCAGCAGGCCTTCGAGGAGCAGGCCGGCCAGCCCGACCGGGATCGTGGCGAGCACGAGCAGCCACGCGAGGCGCTGGTCGGGCGTGCGGACCTCGCGGTGGCGCAGCGACGTCCACAGCCCGCCGATGATCCGCACCCAGTCCTTCCGGAAGAACAGCACGAGTGCCAGCGCGGTGGCGACGTGCATCGCGACGAGCACCGCGAGGTACGGCGAATCCTTGCCGATGCTCAGGTCCCGCTGCCACTGCCCGCCGAGCCAGGCGGGCAACAGGATGCTGTGGCCGAGACTGGACACCGGAAACAATTCCGACACCCCCTGCAAGGCGCCGACGACAATCGCCTCGAGATAGGTCACCGCGGACATTCCGAGCCTTTCCGTACCACTTTTCGAAACCTCGACACCGGAACGTACCGGCCCGTTCGTTAACCACCGGCAAGGGGCACGGCCGCACTCAGCGTCCTCTCAGCGGGTGTTCACGTATATGAACTTCAATCATGTTCTTGACTGACGTTCGGACCTTGGCTTAGCGTTTAGCCCGTCGCCGCCACGACGAAGCTTCGAACCTCGACGAGGAGGACGGAAATGCGTGTGCGGACCACCGGCCGTTGTGAGCACACCGACGGCGTCGCCCCTCCTCGTCCGGATGTCAGCCCCGGCTGACCACCGACTGGGAGCCCGCTCAGCCCGGCGGCGGGGGCGGGCTCCCACCTTTCTTGGTCGTCGTCCCGGCCCCTGGCGGCGGGGTGTCGGGACGACGACCGGGACCGTCCGGCACAGTGAACGTCATGGACGAGCTCTACCCGCCGATTCCCCCACGCGCCGAAGGGTTCCTGGACGTCGGCGACGGCCACCGGATCCGGTGCCAGGAGGCGGGCAACCCGGCCGGGAAGCCGGTCGTGGTGCTGCACGGCGGGCCCGGGAGCGGGATCGCGCCGATGGCGCGGCGGCACTTCGACCCCGCGGCCTACCGGATCGTCCTGTTCGACCAGCGCGGCTCCGGGCAGTCGACGCCGGGCGCCGACGACCTCACGGCCAACACCCTGTGGCACCTGGTGTCCGACATGGAAGCCCTGCGCGAGCGGCTCGGCATCGAGCGCTGGCAGCTCTTCGGCGGCTCGTGGGGCGCGACCCTCGCGCTCGCCTACGCCCAGACCCACCCTTCGCGCGTCAGCGAAATCATCCTGCGCGGCGTCTTCACCGTGCGGCGGAGCGAACTGGACTGGATGTACCGGGGCGGCGCCGCGAACCTGTTCCCGCGCGAGTGGGAGGCCTTCCTCGCCCCGATCCCGGCTTCACTGCGGGACGACCCCCTCGCCGCGTACGCCACGCTGCTCGACGACCCGTCCGAGGAGGTCCGGCACCGCGCGGCGGTCGCGTGGAGCACCTGGGAGGGCGCGACGGTTTCCGTGCAGCCGCAGGAGTCCTTCGTCCGCCAGTACGCGGACCCGGTGTTCGCGCTGACGTTCGCGCGGCTCGCGGTCCACTACTTCCGCCACGGCGCGTGGCTCGAGGACGGGCAGCTGATCCGCGACGCGGGCAAGCTCGCCGGCCTCCCCGGCGTGATCGTGCAGGGGCGGTACGACACGGTGTGCCCGCCGGCCACGGCGTACGAGCTGCACCGGGCGTGGCCGGGTTCGGAGCTGAAGCTGCTCGAAGGCGCCGGGCACGCTGTGACGGATCCGGGCGTGCTGGCCGCCCTGCGCGCGGCGACGGACTCATTCCGCCAGTAGCACCACGAACACCTTCTCGAGCTTGCGCTTCAGGACTTCTTCGTCGGCACGGGCGAGCTCGGTGCTGCCGATGAGCGTGCGCATCACCCAGAAGCCGGCGATCACCGCGAGCACCAGCGCCGGGCCCTCGGTGTCCTTCCCGGCCGGGAGGACGTCGGTGAGGTGCTTCTCGACGTGCCGTTCGATGCCCGCGCGCAGGATCTCGGCGGCGCGCGGGTTGGGGGCCGACCGCAGCATCAGCAGGAACGGGTCGAGCCGCCCGGCGTCCGGGGCGGTGCGGCGCACGAGCGCCGCCGCGATGTCCACGGCGAGCGTCGCGGGGTCGTCGGTGAGCACGGTCCGCTCGGCCATCGCCGCCTCGACGACCTCGGCGAAGAGGCCTTCCTTCGAGCCGAAGTAGCGGTTGACGAGCATCGCGGTGACCCCGGCGGACTCGGCGATCTCGCGCACGCCGACGGCGTCGTACCCGGCCCGGGTGAAGGCTTCGAGCGCCGAGTTCAGGATCGCTTCCCTGGTCGCGGCGGCGTTGCGAGGTCTCATGTATACGAGTGTAGACTTGAGCTAAGTCTACAAGTGTATACCTCTTGGGAAGGTGCTTCATGGATCTCGGAATCACTGGTAAACGCGCACTTGTCACCGGATCCAGCGCCGGTCTCGGTGCCGCGATCGCCCGGTTGCTGGCCGCGGAAGGCGCGTCGGTGGTGGTGCACGGCCGGGACGCCGCCCGGGCTTCGCGGGTCGCGTCGTCGATCGGCGCGGCCGGGGTGGCGATCGGCGACCTGTCGACCGACGCGGGCGCGGACGCCGTGGCATCGGCGGCCGGCGACGTCGACATCCTGGTGAACAACGCCGGCTCGTACGACCACCTGGGGTGGACCGACGCGACGCCGGAGGTCTGGGCGTCGACGTACGAGGTCAACGTCGTGTCGGCGGTCCGGATGATCCACCGGTGCGTCCCGGGCATGCGGGCGCGCGGCTGGGGCCGGGTGATCCAGATCGGCGGCGGGCTGGCGATCCAGCCGATGGCGATGCAACCGCACTACACGGCGACGCTGGCGGCGCGGCACAACTTGGCGGTGTCCCTGGCGCGGGAACTGGCGGGGACGGGCGTGACGTCGAACGTGGTGTCTCCCGGGGCGATCCTGGTGGACTCGGTGCGCGAACTGCTGACGTCGATCGCGCCCTCGCAGGGGTGGGGCAGCTCCTGGGAGGAGATCGAACGCGGGGCGGCACGGGACCTGGTTCCGAACGACGTGGGCCGGCTGGGCCGCCCGGAGGAGATCGCGGCGGCGGTGGGATATCTGGTGAGCCCGGCGGCGGCTTACGTGAGCGGCGCGACGATCCGCGTGGACGGTGGCACGATCCGGTCAGTGCACTGACCGTGGCCGGTACGGGCCGACCGGGGCAGGAGACCGGCGTTTTCCGGCTATCGTCAGCCTTCCACGGCTTCGGGGAGGAACCATGCGGAAGCGAACCAAGGCACTCGTGTGCGCGACGCTGAGCGCCGCCGGGCTGGCGGTCGCACCGGGAAGCGCCGACGCCTCGGCCGCGCAGTGCACCAACTACGCCCACGTCTGCCTGTGGGCGGACAAGAACTACAACACCAGCTACGGCGCTTGGGCGGGTTCGGTGTCGCGCCTTCCCTCCGCCCTGTACGGCAAGGTGTCCAGCTACATCAACCGGTTGCCCGGCGCGATCTACTTCTACGGCCGCGACGGCGACTTCTTCTGCGTCGACCCGGATGGATCCGCGGATGCCGACCTGAGCGACAACCCGCACGGCCAGCTCACCTGGAACGACTTAATCGTGTCGTTCAAGTACTTCCCCGGTGGGTTCTGCAACGCGCCGTGACTCAGAGCCGTCCGCCGGAAGCCGTGTCGCCGGACAGTTTCTGGGCCAGGTACACCGGGACCGTCGACACCACGATCAGCACCGCCGCCACCACGTTCACGATCGGTGCCTGGTTCGGCCGGAACAGGTTGTTGTAGATCCAGATCGGCAGTGTCTCCATGCCCGTGCCCAGGGTGAACGTCGTCACGATGATCTCGTCGAACGACAGCGCGAACGCCAGCAGCCCGCCCGCCAGCAACGCCGACCGCAGCATCGGGAACGTCACCAGCCGGAACGTCGTGAAGCCCGTCGCGCCGAGGTCCATCGACGCTTCCTCCAGGCTGCCGCCCATCCGCCTCAACCGCGCGACCACGTTGTTGAACACCACCACGATGCAGAACGTCGCGTGCGCGATGATCGCCGTCAGCAGGCCGAGGTTGATGCCCAGGATCGTCCGGAACGCGTTGTTCAGCGCGATGCCCGTCACGATCCCCGGCAGCGCGATCGGCAAGATGATCAGCAACGACACCGGGTTGCGGCCGAAGAACCGGTAGCGCTGCAACGCGAACGCGGCCATCGTGCCCAGCACCAGCGCGATCGCCGTGGCCGCCAATCCCGCTTCGACGCTCGTCCACAGCGCGTTCAACGCACCCTCGTTCGACGTGGCCCGGCTCCACCACTCCAGCGTGAACCGGGTCGGCGGAAAGCCGAACGTCGTGTCCGCGTTGAACGAGTTGAGCAGCACCACCAGCAACGGGAAGTAGATCACCGCCAGGCCCACACCCAGCGCCGTCCACAACAGCACCCGAGACGTCCGCACCGAGACTCCTAGAGGTTGTCCAGCGCACCGGTGCGGCGCACCGCGGCCAAGTACACGAGCATGATCACGACCGGCACCGTCGCCACCGTCGCCGCGAACGGCAGGTTGTTGGCCGCGCCGATGTTGTCGTAGACGACGTTGCCGAGCATCTGCGACGTGCCACCGACGATCTTCACCGCGATGTAGTCGCCCAGGGACAGCGAAAACGTGAAGATCGAGCCGGCCACGATCGCCGGGAACGTCAGCGGCAGGATCACCGAACGGAACGTCCGGAACGAGCGCGCGCCGAGGTCACCGGACGCGTCCACCAGCGAGTCCGGCAGCCGGTCGAGACCCGCGTAGATCGGCAGGATCATGTACGGCAGCCACAAGTACGACAAGGTGATGATCGTGGCCGTGACGCCGTAACCGGGCGAAAGCCAGCTCAGGGCGCCGTTGCCGGACAGCATCGACCGCCACGCGTACGCCTTCACCAGGTAGCTCGCCCACAACGGCGTCATCACCGCGATCACCAGGATCCGCTGCGCCCGCGGCGAAGCCAGCTTGGCCATCGCGAACGCCATCGGGAACGCGATGACCGCGTCGATCACCGTGACCAGCGCCGCGATCCCGACCGTGCGGAAGGTGATCGTGCGGTAGACCGCGTCGCTGAACAGCGTCGTGAAGTTGTCCAGCGACCACTCGATGACGACCTGGCCGGTGAACGCGTCCGTGTGCCAGAACGCCGTGACGAACAGTGCGGCCAGCGCGCCCAGGTAGGCCAGGCCCAGCCAGAGCAGCGGTGCCGAAAGCAAGAAACCCAGGCGCAGCTTGGGCTTCCGGTAGAAGAAGGCCGACAGGGCGGTCATCGCACCTCGCAGGGAAAGGTCCGGGGCGGCGGGCGGAGTGGGGGGACACAGCCCGCCGCCACCGGGGTTCTGGGGTCAGCCCTTGATCTCGGTCCAGGCCTTCGTCCACTCGCCGTAGTCCTTGCACTTGACGTCCGTGCGGCCGTCGAGGCACTGCGGGATCGGCGTGGTCCAGTAGGCGATCTTCGACGCGTAGGCCGCGTCGCTGGCGTGGTAGGTGTCGCAGAGCGTCTTGTCGGTCATCTCCGCGCACGCCTTCGTGTTCGCCGGCGCCTCGCCGAAGTACTCGGCGACCTGGGCGTTGACCTTCGGGCTGATGATGTAGTCGAGCCACTTGTACGCGCACGTCTTGTGCGCCGACTTCGCCGCCACCATCCAGGTGTCCGACCACCCGGTCGCGCCTTCGCTCGGCACCGCCGACTCCAGCGGCGCGCCCTCGCCCTTGGTCAGGTTCACCGTGACCTGCCAGGCGGTGCCGACGACGGCGTCGGCGTTCTTCAGCGCCTGCGACTCCTTGAGGTAGTCCGACCAGTACTCGGACACCAGCGGCCGCTGCTGCTTGAGCAGGTTCACCGCGGCGGTGAACTGCTTGTCGTCGAGCGCGTACGGGTTCTTGATGCCCAGGTCCGGCTGGTGCGCCATCAGGTACAACGCGGCGTCGGCGATGTAGATCGGCGAGTCGTAGGCGATCACCTTGCCCTTGTAGGGCGAGTTCGCGTCGAACATCACCGACCACGACGTCGGCGCCGGCGTCACCTTGTCGGTGCGCCAGGTCAGCAGGTTCGCGCCCCAGCCGTGCGGGATGCCGTAGGACACGCCGCCGACGCTGTTCCACGACTTGTCCTTGAGGAACGGCTGGACGTCGGCGTAGTTCGGCACCAGCGCGGTGTTCACCGGCTCGGCGTCCCCGGAGGCGACCAGCCGCAGCGACGCGTCACCGGAGGCGGACACGACGTCGTACTGCCCGGTCTTCATCAGCGTCACGGCCTCGTCGGAGGTCCCGAACGGCTTGACGTTCACCTTGCAGCCGGTCTGCTGCTCGAACGGCGTGACCCAGTTGACCTTCGGGTCGTTGGAGCCGTTCTCCGCGTACCCGGGCCAGGCCAGCACGTTCAGCTGCCCTTCCGGCTGGCCGAGCGCCTTGAGCGCCTCCAGCTTCGGCGGGGTGAACCCCTGCGCGCCGGGCGGCGCGGCGGAGTTCGAACCCGACGTGCCACATGCAGCCAACAGCAGGCTGGCGCCGAGGATCCCGGCAAGCCGCGTCTTCCTGTTCTTCATGGCAAACCCTTCACTGACCGGGAACCTGGAAACTGTGTTCGTGGCGCCAGCTGAGCCGGACGCGGCCGTCCATGAAGGCGCCGTCGGTGTTCTGCCGGACGACCGACAGCTGTCCCCCGGCATCGAGCGCGACGGCGTACCGCACGGTCGCCCCGGCGTAGACGACGTCGGTGACCGTGCCGGTCGCGCTGGTGTCCCCCGCGGCGGCGGGCTCGGACAGCTCGCCGTCGATGCGGATCTTCTCCGGCCGGATGCTGAACAGCCCCGGCCGGCCGATCACGGACTCGGCGCCGCGCCCGCCCAGCAGGTTGGACGTGCCGACGAACCCGGCGACGAACGCGCTGGCCGGCCGCTCGTAGACCTCTTCCGGCGGCCCGACCTGCTCGATCGTGCCGTCGTTGAACACGGCGATGCGATCGCTCATGGTGAGCGCTTCGTCCTGGTCGTGGGTGACGAAGACGAACGTGATGCCGACGTCGCGCTGGATCTGCTTGAGCTCCAGCTGCATCGCCTGCCGCAGCTTGAGGTCGAGCGCGCCGAGGGGCTCGTCGAGCAGCAGCACCTTGGGCCGGTTGACCAGCGCGCGGGCGAGCGCGACGCGCTGACGCTGACCGCCGGACAGCTGCGCGGGCTTGCGCGGGCCGTAGTCCTCCAGCCGGACGGTCTTCAGCGCTTCGAGGGCGCGCTCCCGGCGTTGCTGCTTCGGGACGCGCTTGACGCGCAGGCCGTATTCGACGTTCTGCTGCACGGACATGTGCGGGAAGAGCGCGTAGTCCTGGAAGACCGTGTTGACGTCCCGCTCGAACGGGGCCAGACGGCTGACGTCGCGGCCGTCCAGCTCGATCGTGCCCTCGGTCGGCAGCTCGAAGCCGGCGATCATGCGCAGCACGGTCGTCTTGCCGGAGCCGGACGGGCCGAGCATCGAGAAGAACTCGCCGGGCGGGATGTCGAGGTCGACGCCGTCGACCGCGTGGACGTCACCGAAGTGCTTGCGCAACCCGGAAAGCCGGATCGCGGGCCCCGCGGTCCCACTCGGCGGCGCGGAGTCCTCCCGCGTCTCGGCAGGTGCTTGGTTCGGCATCGCCAGCCTCACAGAGCGCTCATGACGTGCTTGACGCGGGTGTAGTCCTCGAGCCCGTACAGCGAGAGGTCCTTGCCGTAGCCGGACTTCTTGAACCCGCCGTGCGGCATCTCGGCGACCAGCGGGATGTGGGTGTTGATCCAGACGCAGCCGAAGTCGAGCTTGGCCGCCAGGCGCATCGCACGCTGGTGGTCGCGGGTCCAGACCGAGGACGCGAGGGCGTACTGGACGCCGTTCGCGGACTTCAGGGCCTCGGCCTCGTCCTCGAAGCGCTGGACGGTGATGACCGGGCCGAAGATCTCATTCTGGCTCATTTCGTCGTCCTGCTTGAGCCCGGAGACGACGGTGGCCTCGTAGAAGTAGCCCTCGTCACCGGCGCGATGGCCTCCACAGTGGACGGTCGCGTGCTCCGGCAGCCGGTCGATGAAGCCGGACACCTTCTCCAGCTGGGCCGCGTTGTTCAGCGGGCCGTACGCGACGTCTTCGTCGTCCGGCTTGCCGGTCTTGGTGCCCTCGGCCTGCCGGGTGAGCGCGGCGACGAAGGTGTCGTGCACCTCGTCGGCGACCAGGACGCGGGTGGCGGCCGTGCAGTCCTGGCCGGCGTTGAAGTAGCCCGCGACGGCGATGGCCTCGGCGGCGGCGTCGAGGTCGGCGTCCTCGAAGACGATGACCGGCGCCTTTCCGCCCAGCTCCAGGTGCACGCGCTTGACGTCGTTTGCGGCGGACTTGGCGACCTCGATCCCGGCGCGGACCGAGCCCGTGATCGACACCATCGCCGGAATGTCGTGCTCGACCAGCGCGCGGCCGGTGTCGCGGTCGCCGCAGACGACGTTGAACACGCCCGGCGGCAGGAACTCGCCGGCGATCTCGGCCAGCAGCAGCGACGACGCCGGGGTCGTGTCGGACGGCTTGAGCACGATCGTGTTGCCGGCGGCGAGCGCGGGCGCGATCTTCCAGATGGCCATCAGCAGCGGGTAGTTCCACGGCGTGACCTGCGCGCAGACGCCGACGGGCTCGCGGCGGACGAACGACGTGTGGCCTTCCATGTACTCCCCCGCGGCGCGGCCTTCGAGCACGCGCGCGGCTCCGGCGAAGAAGCGGACCTGGTCCAGGACCATCGGCATCTCTTCGGCCAGGGTCAGCGCGATCGGCTTGCCGGTGTTCGCCGACTCGACGCGGACGACCTCGTCGGCGCGGGCTTCGAGCGCGTCGGCGATCTTCAGCAGCGCGAGCTGGCGCTGGGCGGGCGTCGTCGCGCGCCAGGTCTCGAACGCGGTCGCGGCGACCTGCAGCGCGTTGTCGACGTCCTCGGGCCCGGCGATCGGCGCGGTGCAGTAGGGGCGCCCGGTGACCGGGTCGACGATCTCGGCCGTCCGGCCCGACTTGGACTCGACGTACGCGCCGCCGACGTAGTGCTTCAGCTCATGCACGGTGACTCCCAGCTGCGATCGGAGGCTAAAACATATAAGTCCATATGTAATAGGACAAGAGGATCAGGCAAGATTGGTGCGAACGGGTACTCGGGCGGACGAAGGGTCACGATGCGCAAGGGCATGTCGCACAGCGCGCGGTCCGCCATGTTCGCGCCGCTCGGCCAGGTCGGCCGGGCGGAAGCGGTGGCGGCGCGGCTGGTCGACGCCATCACGCTCGGCCTGCTCGCCGACGAGGAACAGCTGCCCAGCGAAGCCGACCTGGCCGCGCAGTTCGGCGTCTCGACCGTGACGGTCCGGGAAGCGCTCGTGGCGTTGCGGCAGCGGGGGCTCGTTGAGACGCGGCGGGGGCGCAGCGGCGGCAGCTTCGTCCGCGCGCCGGCCAACCCGCCCCCGGACGAGTGGCGCTCGCGGCTGCGCGAAGTGTCCTTGTCCGATCTGCGCGACGTCGGCGACCACTACCTGGCGATCGCGGGGGCTGCCGCGAAGCTCGCCGCCGAGCGCAGCTCACCCGAGGACGTCGCCCGGCTGCGGCTGGCGACCGACGACCTCCGCACGGCGCACGGCATCGACTTCACGCGGGCGGAGCGGCAGTTCCACCTGGAGGTCGCGGCGGCCGCGCAGTCGCCGCGGCTGACGCACGAGGAGCTCCACCTGCAGAGCGAGCGCGGCGGCCTGCTGTGGCTGCCGCTCGGGGCGCACCCGCACGAGGAGCACGCGGCGATCACCGCGGCGATCGCTTCGGCGGACGGCGAGCTGGCCCGCAAGCTCACCGAGGAACACATCCTCGGGGCGCTCGACCGGCTCGCGGACGTGCACCTCGACCTGCTCGCCCCCTAAACTTCGGGACAATCCGCGCATCGAGGTGAGCACCGTGAACGACACCCGCACGCTGACCGGCGACGAGGTCGTCGAGCAGGTCTCGGCGTTGGTGGAAGGGGTCTTCGAACGGCTGAAGCCCCTGCTGGCGGCGGCCGAGTCGGTCCTGGCGGACGCCCCGTCCGCGGCGGCGTTGCACCGGATCCGGCCGCAGGTCGGCGAGGCCCTCGGCGGCCTGGTCGTCGGCGCGGGCTTCGTCAGCGCACCCCACGTGCTGTCCGACTCGGAGTTCGGCTTCGAGTGGTGGACCGCGGGTTCCCCGCCTTCGCAGCTGTTCATCAGCTTGGACCCGGGCGCCGAGAACTTCCTGGACTACACGCGCCAGTCGTGGTTCACGGTCCCCCGCGACACCGGGCGGCGGCACATCAACGGCCCGTACGTGGATTACCTGTGCACCGACGAGTACACGCTGACGTTCACGATCCCGGTGGTTCGTTCCGGCTCCTTCGCCGGAGTCGTGGGTGCGGACGTGTACGTGCGCGAGTTCGAGCGGGCGGTGCGGCCGCGGTTGCGGTCGCTGGGGCGCGGGGCGGCGCTGCTGAACGCGCAGGGACGGGTGATCGTGTCCAACAGCGTCCGGCAGCCGACCGGGTCTTTGGTGCGGGAGGCGGACGTGCCGGCGTGGTGGTCGGCGGGCGCGGAGCCGACCCCGGTGCTGCGCCGCTGCGGCGACTCACCGATCGTGCTGGTCACCGGTCGTGAGTGAGAAACCGGGTTAGAACACTGTTTGTAACTAGTCAGGTGGTTGCGGGGCTGGTTGGAAGCCAGGGGTTTCCGGTGATGGCGTCGCGGAGTGCGGTGATGACGTTGAGGCCGTTCTTGC
>NZ_JAPZLD010000074.1:0-34701 GCF_030182635.1 Amycolatopsis ponsaeliensis | reverse complement strand
TCGACCAGCGAGGACATGCTCGTGCGGGTCATCTCAGTTGATCCGTATCTCGCCCTGCATCAGGCCGGGTTGCTGTGAACCAGTGGACTCAACTCACCCTGACACGCAGGGCCGCCGCGCAGGCCGCCGCCGCGGTCCAGGTGTCCGAAGGCGACAAGGCGCACGGCGCCGACACCGCCCGCACCACCTACGGCGTCAGCGGTTCCGGCGTCAAGGTCTGCGTGCTCTCCGACGGCGTCGACTCGCTGGCCAAGTCGCAGACCGCAGGCGAACTGCCCACAGTGGACGTCCTGTCCGGCCAGAAGGGCAGCGGCGACGAGGGCACCGCGATGCTGGAGATCATCCACGACCTCGCGCCCAACGCCGCGCTCGGCTTCGCGACCGCGTTCACCAGCGAGGCCAGCTTCGCCGCGAACATCCGTGCGCTGCGCACCACCGGCCACTGCACGATCATCGTCGACGACGTCGCCTACTTCGACGAGTCGCCGTTCCAGGACACGCAGGTCGCGCAGGCCGTCAACGACGTCACCGCGGCGGGAGTCCTGTACTTCTCCTCGGCCGGCAACTCGGGCAACGCGACCGACGGCACCAGCGGCTACTACGAGGGTGACTTCCGCGCGTCCTCGACGAAGATCAGCGGCATCACCGGCACCCCGCACGACTTCGACCCGAGCAGCACGACGCAGAACTTCGACGCGCTTTCGGCCGGCTCGCTCGGCAAGCCCGTGACGCTGTTCTGGTCCGACCCGTGGGGCAAGTCCGCCAACGACTACGACCTGTTCATCCTGAACTCCTCGGGCAGCGTCGTGGCTTCGAGCGAGAACGGCCAGTCCGGCTCGCAGAACCCGTACGAGATCGCGAGCGTGCCCTCCACCGGCTCCGGCTACAAGGTCGCGGTGGTCAAGTACAGCGGTGCCGACCGGTTCATCGCGCTCAACGTGATCCGCGGCCGGTTCGTGGCTTCGGGTTCGCTGAAGGCGTTCAGCACCAACGGCGTCACGAACGGCCACTCGTCGGCGGCGAACGCGTTCAGCGTGGCGGCGGCCCCGGCCGGCCCGGCGTTCACGCGGCCGCTGGAGACCGGTGACCCGGCCAATCCGGCGGGCCCGTACCCCGGCCTGTTCAGCGCGTCGAGCAAGTGGGAGCGCTTCTCCTCCGACGGCAAGCGTCACCTGTTCTACAACGCGGACGGCACGGCGATCACGCCGGGCAACGTGTCCTCGACCGGCGGCACGACCCGCAGCAAGCCGGACATCACGGCGGCCGACGGCGTGGCGACGTCGGTGGCGGGCTTCCAGCCGTTCTTCGGGACGTCGGCGGCGGCCCCGCACGCGGCGGCGATCGCGGCGCTGTTGCTGTCGGGCAAGCCGACGGCGACCCCGGCCCAGATCCGCAGCGCGCTGGTGTCGTCGGCGATCGACCTGGGCACGCCCGGGTTCGACACGGTGACCGGCAACGGCGTGATCATGGCCGGCCCGGCGCTCGCCGCGCTGGGTGTGGCGGCCAAGTAAGCACCTGCGAAACGGGGGTCCGGCATTGGCCGGGCCCCCGTTTCGTCATTTCCCGGTGAGCAGCAGGTGGAAGCCGAGCCCGCTGTGGGCGAACCGCTCGTGCCCCGACAGTGCCAGCCCCGCCGCGTCCAGGGTCGCTTCGATCTCGGCGAGCGGGCGGATGCGGAAGCCGTTGTCGGTGAGCATCCGGGCGCGGCCCATCAGCTCGGGGTCGCCGATGCCCAGCACGAACCGCCCGCCCGGCGCGAGCACCCGGGCGACCTCGGCGAACGCCGCGGCGAGGTCGTCGACGAAGTAGACCGTGTTCGTCGTGACGATCGCGTCGGCTGAACCGTCGTCGAGGGGCAACGCCGTCATCGACCCCTCGCTCAGGACCAGCCTGCCCGCCGCGATCTCCCGGCGAAAGGTCCCGCGCGCCCGGTCGAGCATCGTCTTCGAGATCTCCACTCCCTGCACGGTGGTGGCTTTCCGCAGCAGCAGGCCGAGGCCCAGGCCGCCGCCGAAGCCGATGTCCAGGGCCCGTTCGGCGCCCGACAGCTCCAGCGCCGCGACGGCTTTCACCACCGCTTCGCGGTTCCTGCGGTTGAGCGCAGAGCCGACGAAGCGGCCGCGCAGGCCGCTAGGGTGGCCGAGTTGCCGGGCGAGACCGGCCTGGAAGCGCTCGCGAAGACCCATGTGGGCAGTGTAGGAGGGGTGATGGCGAAGACGGCGGTGGTGACCGGGGCCGGATCGGGCATCGGACGGGCAGTGGCGCAAGCCCTCCTCGACGACGGCTGGTCCGTCGCCCTCGCGGGACGGCGCTCCGAAGCCCTCACCGAAACCGCCGGCAGCCACGAAGGCGCGCTCGTCGTGCCCACCGACGTCTCCGATGAAGACTCCGTCGCCGCGTTGTTCGCCACTGTCCGCGAGCGGTGGGGGCGGCTCGACCTGCTCGTCAACAACGCCGGGATCGGTGCCGCGGGGACGGTAGCCGATCTGTCCGTCGAGGACTGGAAGCGGACCGTCGACGTCAACCTCACCGGCATGTTCCTCTGCGCCCAGCAAGCCGTGCGGCTGATGAAGGACCAAGACCCGCGCGGCGGCCGGATCGTCAACAACGGCTCCATCTCCGCGCACGCCCCGCGCCCGGCCAGCGTCGCCTACACCGCGACCAAGCACGCGATCACCGGCCTCACCCGGGCGATCTCGCTCGACGGCCGCGCGTGGAACGTCGCCTGCGGGCAGATCGACATCGGCAACGCCGCCACCGAGATGACCGAGCGGATGGCCGCCGGCATTCCCCAGGCCGACGGCCGGATCCTCGCCGAGCCGACGTTCGACGTCCGGCACGTCGCCGACGCCGTGCGGTACATGGCCGGCCTGCCGCTCGACGCCAACGTCCAGTTCCTGACCGTCACGGCGACGACCATGCCGTTCATCGGCCGCGGGTGACCGAGGATTCCTTGAGCCATCCACAGTTCGAAACGTTCTGTTCACAAACTCGTTGCAGAGCAACGGAAGCGAGAGGGGTCCCGAGCCGGATCCGGGTAGCGTGATAGCGTCCGCTCGATGTGGACGGTCGGTGAAAAACCAACAGTTGTCCCCGAACGGGTGACCGACCGAGGGCAAGCACGTCCGGACACCGAAACCGTGCTGTGGCGCCGGCTGGTCGTCGTGCTCGGCGTGCTCTCCGCGGCCTGCGCGATCGCCTACCCCCTGCTGCCGGTGGTGCAGGACACCGCCGAGATCACCTGGCCGGTCGCCGGGGACACCCGCCCGGTGAACGCCCCGCTCACCGGCTACTGGGCGCAGGACCTGCGGGCCGACCTGCCATGCGCGGCGATCCGGGCGCTCGACGTCCGCAAACCGGGCGGTGCGTCCCTGTTCTCCACCGTTCCCGGCGCGCGCACCGCGGATGGTGCCGGGGTGTTCCTGCGGGTCGAGAAGGGGGTGCTGACCGCGTTCAACCGGGGCCGGCAGGTCGCCGACCAGCCACTGCCCGCGACCGGCTGCGACGTCCGGTTCTCCGCCACGGCCACCCGCACCACGCTGACCGTCGCCGGCACTCCGGTCTACGACGCGGGCGGTGACGTGCGCCCGCGCGTCGTCGGGATCTACACCGACCTCGCCTCGGCCACCGATCCGATCGCCGGGCTGCGCGTGTCGATCGTCCCGGACACCCGCTACCAGTCCGCCCCCACCGGCCTCAAGACCGGCGTCGGCCTGGCCGGGGTGCTGGCGCTGATCGGCTGCCTGATCGCCGTGAACCGGCTCGACCGCGGCGGCGCCCGGCGGGCGCCCCGCTGGGCGCCGGTCGGCTGGTGGAAGCTCACCAAACGCGACTTCACGGTCTTCGGGGTGCTCGGGGCCTGGGTGTTCATCGGTCCGGTGACCTCCGACGACGGCTACATCCTGACCATGGCCAGAGTGGCGGAGCAGACCGGCTACCTGACCAACTACCACCGCTGGTTCGGCGTCGCCGAGGCACCGTTCGGCTGGAACGACCACATCTACGAGCTGATGGCGGCGGTCTCCACGGTGCCGACGTGGATCCGGCTGCCGTCGCTGCTCATCGGTGTCCTCTGCTGGATGCTGATCAGCCGCGAGGTCATGCCGCGGCTGGGTACCCAGGTCCGCCAGAGCCCGGCGGCGAGCTGGGCCGCGGCGATGGTGTTCCTCGTCTGGTGGCTGCCGTTCAACGACGGCGTGCGCCCCGAACCGTGGGCCGCGCTGGGTTCGCTGCTCGCGCTGTGCGCGGTCGAACGAGCGCTCGTCACCCGGCGCCTGCTGCCGTTGTGCCTCGGCCTGCTCTCCGCCGCGTTCGCCCTCGCCGCGACACCGACCGCGCTGATCGCCGTGGCGCCCTTCCTGGTCGCCGCGCGCCCGCTGTTCCAGCTGTTGCGGGCCCGGGTGCGGGAAGCCGGCTGGGCCACGGTGCTCGCGCCGATCGCGGCGGCCGGGCTCATCGTGCTCGTGGTCGTGTTCGCCGACCAGACGGTCGCCACGGTGCTGGAGGCGACCCGGCTGCGCGGCGAGGTCGGGCCGAACGAGCCCTGGTACAACGAGTTTTCGCGGTACGAACTGCTGTTCTCCGACGACGCCGACGGGTCGATGACGCGGCGGTTCCCGGTCCTGCTGCTCGTGTTGTGCACCGGCACCTGCCTGGTCGTGCTGCTGCGCCGCGGCCGGATCCAGGGTGCCGCGCTGGGCCCGGCCCGGCGGCTGATCGGTACCACCGCGCTGTTCTTCCTGCTGCTGGCGCTGACCCCGACGAAGTGGACGCACCACTTCGGCGCGTTCGCGGCGGTCGGGTCGGCGATGGCCGCGCTCACCGCGCTCGCCACGAGTTCGGCGGTGCTGCGGTCGAGGCGCAACCGGGCCGCGTTCACGGCCGGGCTGCTGGTGGTGGCCGCGCTCGCGGCGACCGGGCCGAACGCCTACTGGTTCGTGTCGGCCATCGGCGTGCCGTGGTTCGACAAGCCGCCGTCCGTCCACGGCATTCCCCTGTCGACGGTGCTGCTGCTCGCGGCGGCCGTCGCGGCGGTGATCGCGTTCGTGGAGAACGTGCAGGCGCAACGGCCGGGGCTGCTGCCACCGGTCACGCAGGAACGGCGGCTGCGCGCGCTGAAGCTCGGTTCGATGTCGCTCGTCGTGGTCTGCGGCGTGGTCGTGGCGTTCGAGTTCGCCAGCATGGGCAAGGCGATCCAGAAGCAGTGGAACGGCTACAGCCTCGGCGCGGCGAACGTGCGGCAGGTGTTCACCGGCAGCGGCAACCTCTCCGATCACGTGATGGTCGAGAAGGACCCGGCGTCGAGCGCGCTCAAGCCGGTTTCGGCGACGACCGCCGCGGTCGCGAAGCGGCCGGCCACCCCGGGACTGCCGCCTGCCGACCAGGACAACGGCCCCACCTCGGCCGGGTTCCACGCCACGCCGAAGTCCGGCGACGACCCGCTGGACGACCCGCCACACGGGTTCACCACCGGCGCGCTGCCGATGTGGAGCAGCTACGGCTCGGCCGAGCGGACCGGCCGGCTGCGCACCGGCTGGTACCGGCTGCCGGACAGCCGGGCGAACGCGCAGATCGCGGTCTCCGTGGCGGCCAAGGCCGGAAAGGCCGAGGGCGTCCGGCTCGAGTTCGGCACGGACACCCCCGAGGGGGTCAAGGTCGCCAAGTCCGATCAGGTGCTCGCCACGGGCGCGGACCAGGAGCCCGGCGGCGACCCGCCGAGCACGGGCAAGTGGGCCGACGAGCGGGTCCAGATCGGCGACCTGCCGAAGGAGGTCACGCTGGTCCGCGTGGTCGCGAAGGACGACGACGTGACCTCCGACGGCTGGGTGGCGGTGACCGCGCCCCGGTTCCCGACCTTCACCACGCTGACGCAGCGGGTCGGCGACGCACCGGTGTACATGGACTGGCCCGCCGCGTTCGTCTACCCGCGCATGAACCCCGTGGCGTCGCACGACGGGATCTCCGAGGTGCCGGAGTACCGGATCACCGCGGACCCGCTCGCTTCGGAAGCGGGCTGGGCGAACAACGTCCACGGCGGTCCGCTCGGCTGGCTCGAGGAAGTCGCCGACGAGCCCGAGGTGCCGAGCTACCTGCAAGGGGCTCCGGGGCAGTCGTGGGGGCAGCTGATCCACGTCGAGCCGTACGCCGAGGGGGCGGCGCCCCACGTCGAGCACGGTGAGCGGACCGTGTGGGGCTGGTGGTCGCCGGGGCCGGGACCCCAGCAGCCGAACGGGTCCACGGCCACGCGCTAGGGGATCACCCGCGCCTTCCGGAACTCGTCGAAGAGCCGGTAGAACATCTGCTCCGTCTCGACGTAGGTGTGGAATCCCGCTCGGCGCGACTTCGACGTGTCGGCGAACATGTCGTAGTCCCAGCCGAACACGAAGTCGCCGAACGCCCACGAGGTCGATACGTCCTGATAGGACGCTGTCAGGCCGTGTTTCTCAGCGAGCGCGGTCCACAGTGGAGCCTTGTCGGCCATGACGTCCACAAGGGACATTCGCAGCGGCGGCGCGACCTCCAAACCGAAGTACGCCGCCAGTTTCGGCCACAGCTCGCTCCAGCGGAACAGGTCGCCGTTCGCGATGTTGAACGCACCTTCCTGGCCCGTTGCCCAGACCGTCGCGTCGGCCAGGAGGCCCGCGTCCGCCATCTCCAGCAGGCTGTCGTACGCGCCGGGCTTGCCCGGGAACCGCAGTGGCAGGCCGAGCTCCTTCGAAATCGACGCGTACACCGCGATCACCAGGGCCAGGTTCATCGGGTTGCCCAGCGCCGTACCGCCGACCACCGACGGCCGGATCGCCGACCACGTCCACGACCCCGCGCGGCGCTCGAGGAACTGCTGCTGGTCGACGTTGAACTCGGGCGGCATGTGCCCGGCGTCGGTCTCGCGCGCCGGCGTCTTGAACGGGCCGAGGTGCGCGCCGTAGACCTTGTACCCCTGCATCAGGCTGACGTGCTCGAGCGCGGCCGGGTCCACGGCGTCGACGAGGTTCGTCAGCATCGCCAGGTTCGGCGGGACCAGCTCGGCCCAGGTCGGCCGGTCCTGGTAGGCCGCGTAGAAGAGGTGCGTCACGCCGGTCAGGGCCCCGACCTTGGCGCGGGTGTCCGCCGCGTCGAGCAGGTCGACGGCGAGCCCGCCGCGCCGGGAGAGGCCGATGACGTCCCAGCTCCCGTCCGCCCGCAGGTGCTCGACGAGGTTCCGGCCGATGATCCCGTTCGCCCCGGCGACCAGGGCTGTCTTGCGTTCCATGTCTTCCAGGCTGGTCACGCGGTCGCGATAAGTCCAAGGCTTAGTTTTCACGTCCGCGATAAGCTTTCATCATGACGAGTCTCCGGCAGCTCGAATACCTGGTCACGGTGGTCGACACCGGCTCGTTCACGCGCGCGGCCGAGCAGCTCCACGTGACGCAGCCCGCGTTGTCGCACCAGATGCGAGCGCTCGAACAGGGCCTCGGCGGGCCGTTGCTGGAACGGCTGCCCCGCACGGTGCGGCTCACGCCGATGGGCCGGGCGATGCTCCCGCACGCGCGAGCGGCGCTGGCCGACGCCGAACGCGCACGCTGCGCCGCCCGGCTCGCGTCCGGTACGACGGCGGGGGAGCTGCAGGTCGCGACGGTCTACTCGATGAGTCTCGGCGTGCTGCCGCCGGCGTTGCGCGTGTGGCGGCGCGACCGGCCCGGCGTCGACGTCCGGCTGATCGAGTACCGGCACGCCGACGAGCTGCGGGAGGCGATGACGGCGGGCGAGGCCGACGTCGCGCTCGGTCCGCTGCCGCTACCTTGGCCGGGGCCGGTACAAGAGCTCGGCGTCGAGGAGTTCGTGGTCGTGCTGCCCGCCGACGGAGCGTCGGAGGACGACGCGTCCGGTGAGGTCGACCTGGCGACGCTCGCGGACTGCGCGTGGGTGCACTACGCGCCGGGCAACGGACTGGCCGAGCTGGTCGACGCGGCGTGCGCGGCGGCGGGGTTCCGCCCGCGCGCGGCGGTCCGCACCGAGCAGACGGCGGCGGCCCCGATCCTGGCGGCGGCGGGCCTCGGTCCGGCGCTGGTCCCGGCGAACGTGCTCCCGGCCCGCTTCGACGGGCGGGTCCTGCGGCCGAGCGTGCCGATCCGCCGGACGCTGGCGGCCTACACCCGCGCCGCGCCGGACCCGCTGACCACGGCGTTCATCGAGACCCTGGTCGAGCACGCCACGGTTTAGAGGCGGTCGAGCCAGGGGTGCTCGCCGAACGTCGTCCGGAGCGCGTCCGCGAGCCACTGCCGCTGCGAGCCGTCGAGGACCGGCAGTGCGGCGGCGAAGTCCTGCTCGTCCTTCGGCCGGGTGCCGCGAGCCTTGGCGAACAGCTGCACTTCCGTTGCCAGGTAAGGGATCCCGCCCGCCGATACGCCGCCGAGGCCGGCCACCGCGCGGCGCACGGCAGGGTTGCGGCGGGAGACCCACTCGTCGCCGTCGGTCTCGTCGAGCATCACCTGGATCCGCCACGGCGCGGCCGCCGACGGCCGGCACCAGACGTCGTCGACGCCGGGCGGCAGCACCTCGCCGCGCCGCCACAGCCGGAGCGTGCCCGGCGGGTCCGCCGCCCACCACTCCCAGGACGCCAGCGCCTCCTGGACCGCGAGCTGGTCACGCCGCAGGAACAGCACGTCGACGTCGGCGTGGTCGCGGAACGCCCGCCCCACCGCGAGTTCGATCGCATACCCGCCGGCGACCCACCACGGGACCGCGGCCGCCGAGAAGAGCGAGGCCACTTCGGACAGTGGCGCCGGGTCCCAGGTCACGAGACCCCGATTCCCGCCAGCACCGGGCCGGTGAACGGGGTTGTCAGGACGTCGTGCACCCGCGACGACCAGACCGCGTGGCCGTGGCCGGACCACAGCGGGGCCACCGGGAGGTCGCGCAGCAGCTGGTTCTCCGCCAGCCGGTACAGCTCGCCCGCCTCCTCCGGGGTCGCCGCCGCGTCCGCGAGCGCGAGGTTCTGGCGGAACACCTCGTCGGTGTAGCCCGACTCCGACGCCAGCGCCGACAGCAGCTCGTACGGGCTCGCGGTGGCCAGCGAAACGTCCAGTGTGGAGGGTCCGTCGGCAGCGCCTGGCGAAGCCTGGGCCGTCACCGAAACGTCCAGGGACTTGTGCAGGCCGACCACCAAGGCCCGGGTCCAAGCCTCGGTCGAAGGTCCGAAGTAGACGGTCGCGCCACCGGGAAAGGCCGCCTGCTGCAGCAGGGCCTTGCCGGCCGCCGCGTCGAAGCTGCACGGGCGGCACGTGCCCGACCGCTCGCCGGGTGCGTCCGCCGGGGGCAGCAGCGCCTTCGCCGGGTCGACCTGGTGGGCCAGCGGGCCGGCTTCGAGAGCCGCGCGGTCGATGCCGAGGGCGAAACCGTGGCGGACCGTCGCGTCGGCGAACCGCGGGTTCGCCACCGGGAACGCCAAGTAGCCGGCGCGCGGCAACGCCCACGTCGCGTGGTGGTCCTCGCCGAAATCGCCGTGCATGGCGTCGTGCTTCTCGCCGGGGACCTCGGTGGCCAGGTCGAGCGTGCCCGCCTTGACCGCGTCGTACTGGGCGGCCGGATCCCCGACGCGCAGCTCGATCTCCTCAGCCTGCCCGGAACCGACGCGCTTCAGCGTGCCGCCCGAGCCGGGCCGCCACGCGCCGTCGAGCCGGTACGGGCCGTTCCCGACCGGTGCCGCGGCGAAGCCCTTCCAATCGCGGGAGGCGAGCACCGACGCGGGCAGCGGCACCAGGCCCGGTGCCGAGAGCAAGGCCGGCACCTGGCCGGACGGGCGATCCAGGACCAGGGTGATCGTGTCCGGAGTGGACGCCCGGATTTCGCGGGCGCGCACCAGCTTCGTCAACACCGGCGCGGCGGCCCACCGTGAAGCCGCGATCGCCTGCCAAGTGTCCACATAAGACTGAGCGGTGACCGGGGTGCCGTCGTGGAACGTCGCCGGCCGCAGCTTGACCGTCCAGTGCACCCGGTCGGTGCTTTCGATCGACTCGGCCGCGCGCGGCGTGAGCTTCCCGGTCGCGGCGTCGTAGTCGGCGAGCGGGGTCCACAGCGCGCCGGTCACCAGCCGGCCCGCCTGGTCGGTGACGTCGGCCGGCAGCAGCGTCGCGGGCTCGCGGATGCCCGCGGACAGGACGCCGGGACGGGCCGGGCCGGGATCGGAACAGCCCGTGACCGCGAGGGCCACGACGGTGAGCAGGACGAGCAAGCGCATGGGCCAGTCCTACCAGTCAGACGCCAACCAAAGGCGCTTGTGTCCGGTTGATCTCCGTCGTACCGTTCCCCGGGATCACGCGTTCTGGGAGGTTTCGTGCGCACCTGGCTCCGGTCGTGCTTCGCCGCCGTCACCGTCAGCGCCACGCTGGTCGCGACCGGGCTCCCGGCCGCCGCCTGCGGCGAAGACGACAAACCCGCTGCTCCGGCCGCCCGCACCCTCGGCGATCCGGGGGCGATCAAGAACGTCAAGGCCGTCGGCAACGTGCCCGACGCCGCCGGCGCCATCTCGGTCAACTTCCTCGACTACCGCCGCCGCGACGTCATGGTCGTGTCCGGTGAGTTCGGGCTGAAGGTCTACGACCTGACCAAGAACCCGGCCGCGCCGAAGCTGGTCGGGCAAGTCAGCCTGCCGGGGCTGTGGGAGACCGAGGACACCGAGGTCGACCAGGACCGCAAGCTGGTGTTCCTCTCCCGCGACCCGCGTGCGTACGGCGGCACCACGCAGACCGGCGAGTCCGGCATCTACGTCGTCGACGTCGCGAAGCCCGAAGCGCCGAAGATCATCAGCTACGTGAAGTCGCCCGCCGGGCACACCACCAGCTGCGTCGACGGGTGCCGCTACCTGTGGACCGGCGGCCCGTCGAAGGCCGCCGACCAGCCGGCCGAATGGGGCGGGCGGCCGATCTGGGTCACCGACATCCGCGACCCGCGGCACCCGAAGGTCGACCCGCAGCCGATCGAGCTGGCCCGCAACGACGGCAAGACCGACTACGTCCACGACGTCCAGGTCGACGAAGACGGCGTGGCCTGGGTGTCCGGGCGCGGCGGCGTGCGCGGCTACTGGACGAACGGGATCCACCGCGACCCGCTGACGAACAAGGTCCGCCGCGCGACCGCGCACGAGCCGATCCCGTACGCCGGCGGCGGCATCGCCGAGACGGCGGCGCCCTCGCGGTTCATGCACAACAGCTTCCACCCGGCCGGCCACCGCATCGGCGACGGCGCCTGGCGCGGCCAGGACCTGATCTACGCGACGGAGGAGAACTTCGTCGACGGCTGCGCGGGCGACGGCGTCCTGACGATTTCGTCGCTGAAGGGCTCCTACCACGGCGAAGGCTGGCGTTCGACGCCTTCGCAGCCCTTCCGGCTGGAGAGCGTCGGCACATGGGGCGTCAACGGCCAGGAGGGCAGCGACCCGGCATCGGACGACTGTTCCGCGCACTACTTCGACGTCCGCGGCAAGGTGCTGGTGCAGTCGTTCTACGCGCAGGGCACGCGTTTCCTCGACGTGAGCGATCCGACGAACCCGCGCCAGATCGCGTACTACCGCCCGGGCGACGCGAGCGCGTGGGCGCCGTACTGGCACGGCAAGTACGTGTACGTGGCCGACAACGCCCGCGGCATCGACATCCTGCAGCTGACCAAGTAGGCCGCATGCCGTTAAGGCCACCTTACGGGCGTCAGACGCCCGTAAGGTGGCCTTAACGGCACTTTTCAGGAGCGGAGCCAGACCGCGGTGTCCGTCGGAAGGGAGCCGTCCGCCGGGCCGCTGGCCAGCAGGATCTCGCCCTCCGGCAGGGGTACCGGAGACGCCGAGAAGTTCAGCGCGAACGTGAACCCGGAGCCGATCCGGAACGTCAGAACTCCTTCGCCGAGGGAGAGCCACTCCAGCTCGCCCGTGGGCAGGTCCCGCCGCAGCCGCAGGCCGTCGCGGTAGAGCGACAGCATCGACGACGGGTCCGCCGCCTCCACTTCCGCCGTGTACGCCTTCCATTCCTCGGGCTGCGGCAGCCACGCGTCGCCGGAGCCGAAGCCGAACGGCGGCTCGTCACCCGACCACGGGATCGGCACGCGGCAGCCGTCGCGGCCGGGGTCGGCGCCGTTCGTGCGGGCCCACACCGGGTCCTGGCGCAGCTCGTCCGCGATGTCCAGGACCTCCCACAGCCCCAGCTCTTCGCCCTGGTAGACGTACAGACCGCCGGGCAGCGCCAACGTCAGCAGCGCCGCCGCGCGGGCCCGCCGCGTGCCCAGCTCCCGGTCCACCGGCAGCTCGTGCAGCCGGTTCGCGAAGCTGAACCCCGTGTCGCCCTGCCGGCCGTAGCGCGTGACGTGCCGCGTCACGTCGTGGTTCGACAGCACCCACGCGGCCGGCGCACCGACCTCGTCGTGCGCCCGCAGCGTCCGGGTGATGACGTCCCGGAAGCGCGAAGCCTCCCAAGGGCAGACCAGGAAGTCGAAGTTGAACGCCGAGTGCAGCTCGTCGCGGCGCAGGTAGCGCGCCGCGCGGGACATGTCCGGCAGCCACATCTCGCCGACCAGCACGCGCTCGCCCGCGTAGCTGTCGGCGATCTTGCGCCACGACCGGTAGATCTCGTGCAGGCCCTCCATGTCGGAGAACGGCGTCTCGTCGCCCTCGTCGACGTCGGGCAGCCGCGGGTCCTTGACGAGCCCGTCGGCGACGTCGATGCGGAAGCCGTCCACCCCGCGGTCGAACCAGAACCGCAGGACGTCCTCGAACTCCGTGCGGATCTCCGGGTTGTCCCAGTTGAAGTCGGGTTGGCGCGAGCTGTAGAGGTGCAGGTACCACTCGCCGTCTCCCACGCGCGTCCACGCGGACCCGCCGAAGCGGGACTTCCAGTTGTTCGGCGGCTCGGCCCCGTCCGGGCCGCGGCCGGGCCGGAACCAGAACCGTTGCCGCTCCGGCGATCCCGGGCCCGCCTCGAGCGCGGCCTGGAACCACCGGTGCTCGTCGGAGCAGTGGTTGGGCACGATGTCGATGATCACCCGGATGCCGCGGGCGTGCGCCTCGGCGATCAGGTCCTCCGCCTCGGCGAGCGTGCCGAAGAGCGGCTCGATGTCGCGGAAGTCGGCGACGTCGTAGCCGCCGTCGTCCATCGGCGACGGGTACCACGGGGTGAACCAGATCGCGTCGATCCCCAGGTCGGCCAGGTGGTCCAGCCGGGCCCGGACGCCGGCGAGGTCGCCGACGCCGTCGCCGTTGCCGTCCGCGAAGCTGCGGATGTAGACCTGGTAGATCGCCGCGCTCCGCCACCAGCCGGTCTTGTCGGTCACGAAAGTGCCCTCCTAGTCGTCGTGAAAACCCGGCTCAGCCCTTGATGCTGCCGGCGGTCAGCCCGGCGAGGATCTGCCGTTGGAAGGCCAGGAACAGCGCCACCATCGGCAGGCTGGCCAGCACCATCCCGGCGACGAGCACGTTGAGCGGCATGTCGATCGCCACCCGCTGCAGCATCACCGAGAGCGTCTGCTTTTCGGTGTCCGGGAACACCAGCAGCGGCCAGATGAAGTCCTTCCACGCGGTGACCACCGCGAGGATCGACACCACGGCCAGGATCGGCCGCGAGATCGGCAGGATGATCCGCCAGAGCGTGCGCACCGGCCCGGCGCCGTCGATCCGCGCCGCTTCGATCAGCTCGTCCGGGATCTGGTCGAAGAACCGCTTCAGCAGGTAGATGTTGAACGCGTTGGCCGCCGCCGGGAGCCAGACCGCGGTCGGCGAGTTGATCAGGTTGAGGTGCAGCAGCGGCAGGTCCGTCACCGTCACGTAGGTCGGCACGAGCAGGGCCGTGGCCGGCAGCATCAGCGTCGCCAGCATGAGCCCGAGCACGACGTTGCCGAACTTCGGCCGCAGCTTCGACAGCGCGAACGCGGCCGGGACGTCGATGGCCAGCTGCGCCAGCCACGCGCCGCCGGCGACGACGAGCGTGTTGAGGAAGTACTTGCCCAGGCTCAGCTGGTTCCACGCGTCGCCGAACGTCTCCGGGTGCCACTCGCGCGGGACGAGCGTCGCCGGCGTCTGCGCCAGCTCCTGCGGGGACTTCATCGCGCCGGTGATGACCCAGTACAGCGGGAACATGAACGCCAGCAGGAACACCGCGAGCGTGCACGCGAAGACGACGCCGTAGACGACCTTGCCGCGCGGGCTGCGCAGCGCGCCGGGCGAGACGAGGGTTCTCATGACTGGTCCGCCTTCCGCGTCAGCCGGACGTACCACGCCGAGAACACGCCCAGCGCCACGAACAGCAGCAGGCTCATCGCGCTCGCCGAGCCGAAGTCGTTGTAGACGAAGGCGTAGCGGTAGAGCAGGAGCAGCACGGTGACCGTCGAGTCGTCCGGGCCGCCGCCGGTCATCACGTACGGCTCGGTGAACACCTGCATCGTCGCGACGATCTGCAGCAGCAGGAGCACCAGCAGCACGAACCGCGTCTGCGGGAACGTCACGTGCCGCAGGCGTTTCCACAGCCCGGCGCCGTCGAGCTCGGCGGCTTCGTACAGCTCGCCGGGGATCGTGCCGAGCGCGGCCAGGTAGATCAGCGTGGTGCTGCCCATGTTGGCCCACGTCGAGACGAACACCAGCGACAGCATCGCCGTCGTGGAGGAGTCGAGCCACTGGCCGCCGGGCAGGCCGACCGCGCCGAGCGCGGAGTTGAACAGGCCGGGACCCGGGTCGTAGAACCACTTCCACATCAGCGCCGTCACGACCGGGGGCAGCATCACCGGCAGGTAGACGGCGAGCCGGAAGAACGCCTTCGCGTGCCGGATCTCGTTGAGCAGCACGGCCGTGAGGAACGGGACGGCGAAGCCGAAGACCAGCGCCAGCCCGGTGAACAGCAGCGTGTTGCGCCAGGCGACGCCGAACAGCGGGTCGGCGAAGAGCCGCTCGAAGTTGTCGAACCCGACCCACGTCGGCGCGTTGACGAAGTCGACCTGCTGGAAGCTCAGGAGGACGCCGCGGACGATCGGGTACCAGGAGAACATCGCGAACACCAGGAGCGCGGCGCAGAGCAGGCCGTACGCGGTGAGGTTTTCCTTGAGCTTGCGCCTGATCCGGGTCCGGCGGCGTTCCTCCGGGGAGGCGACCGGCCGCCTGGCCCGCGACGAAGACGTCGCGGGCCAGGCGAGAAGGCTACTTGACCTGGGCGAGGACACTGTTGACCTTCGACGAAGCCGACGACAGCTGCTGGTCGATGTTCGCGTTCTGGTCCGTGAGCACCGCCTGCATGACGCTGTCGAGCGCGGCGTAGATCTGCTGCGCGTTCGGCGGCTCGATGCTGCCCTTGATCTTGCTGGTCGTGTCCACATAGGACTTGTAGTTCGTCGCGGGGACGTTGGCGAACTTGGCCTTCAGCGCCAGCTGCTGGTCACGCACCGAGCCCGTCCAGACGTCCGGGGTCGGCTCGGCGGGCAGGCCGACCGGCTGCTTGCCGTCGACGTACTGCTGGATGTGCTTCTCGAACCGGTCCGGGTTGAGGTACTTCCACTGGATCCACTCGAGGCCGGCCTTGACCTTGTCCGGCGAGGCCTTCGGGTTGATCATGTAGCCCTCGCCGCCGAGCAGCGTGCCCTGGCCGCCGGGCATGCCGGCGATGCCGTAGTCCTCGTACTTGCCGTTGAACTGCTTGACCAGCACGGGAACGTTGTCCGGGGCGGCCATGTACATGCCGAGCTGGCCGGCGCCCATCATGCGTTGCACGTCCGTGGCTTCGAGGAGCTGCTTGGCGCCCATCGAATTGTCGGTCCAGCGCATGTCGTGCAGGTACTGGAGGGCCTGCTTGCCCTTTTCGTTGTTGAAGTCGGCAACCCACTTGTCGCCGTCCTTGCGGGCGATGTCGCCGCCCATCGAGTAGAGCCAGCCGGTCATGTGCCAGCCGCCCTGGTTGTTCTTGCTGTAGTCGGCGTACCCGACGACGCCGTTGCCCAGCGCGGAGATCTTCTTCGCGTCTTCGCGGACCTCGTCCCAGGTGGTCGGCGGCTTGTCGGGGTCGAGCCCGGCCTTCTGGAACAGCGGGCGGCTGTAGACCAGGCCCATCGTGTAGTTCATCGTCGGCAGGCCGTAGAGCTTGCCGTTCGCGTCACGGAAGTTGTCGAGGAGTTCCGGCTTGATGTCGTTGATGTGCGGAACGCTCTTCGCGGCTTCCGTGATATCGGCGGCTTGACGGCGCGCGATGATCTGCGCGGGGTCGGTGAAGTAGACGTAGTAGACGTCCTCGAGCTGCCCGCCGGCGAGCTTCGCGGAGAAGGTCTTCGGGTCCATGAAGCCTTCGTGCGGGTCGATGTCGATGTTCGGGTGGGAAGCCTCGAACTCCTTGACGTCGGCGTCGAACACGCTGCGCTCGAACGGCTGGCTGGTCGGCGGCTGCCCGGTGACCGTGATCTTGACCTTGCCCCCCGCGGTCTCCGTGCCGGAGTCGCTACCGCAGGCGGCCACCCCCAGTGCGAGGCCACCTGCGGCCAGCATGCAGAAGATCCGGCGGGGCACGGTTCGGGACCAGGGACTGCTCATCTCAAGCCTCTTCTCGGGTCGCGACGGCTGTCACGTGATTGCGGTCACTCTAAAGTGTGAGAGCAGATCGACGCAATAAGGCGACGAGAAGTTGCAAGTTACGAACAGGCCGCGAGGCGGCTCGCCGCGCTGGCCGACCTGGGCATACGAAAAGGCGCGACGGCTCGCCCCCCCGCCCCCCGGGGGGGGGGGGCCCACCCCCGGGGGCGGGGCCGGGGGGCCCGCCCCCCCCCCCCCCCCCCCCCCCCCCCCCCCCCCCCCCCCCCTTGGGGGTGAGACCTACGCCGTGCGGCGGGCCGTGGAGCCGCGCACCACCAGCTCCGGTGCGAACAGCAGCTCCTCCGCCGCCACCTCACCGCCGTTGATCCGCTTCACCAGTAGCTCCACCACCGCCCGCCCCATCGCCTCGATCGGCTGGCGGGTGGTCGTCAGCGGCGGGTCGGTGCAGTTCATCAGGGCCGAGTCGTCGTAGCCGACCACCGAAATGTCCTCCGGCACCGACAACCCCTGCCGACGCGCCGCGCGGATCGCTCCCAGCGCCAGCAGGTCGCTCGCGCACAGCACCGCCGTCGCGCCGCGGGGGTACAGCCTCGCCGCCGCCGCGTGGCCGCCCTCGATCGAAAACATCCCGTGTTCCACCAGCTCGTCCAGCACCGGCAACCCGAGCTTCGCCGCGTATGACTGGAACGCCTCGAGCTTGCGCTGGGACGGCACGTGGTCCGACGGCCCCAGGACCAGCCCGATCTTCTCGTGCCCGAGTGAGCTCAGGTGCCCGACGACCTGCTCGACGGCCACCGCGTCGTCGCACGAGACCTGGGGGAGCCCGAGGTGGTCGACCGCCGCGTTGATCAGCACCGTCGGGAGCCGGCGCTCCACGAGGTGGTGGTAGTGCGTGTGCACCGCGTCCGCCTGGGCGAACAGCCCGCCGGCGAACACCACGCCGGACACCTGCTGCTGCAGGAGCAGCTCGACGTACTCCGCCTCCGACACCCCGCCCGCGGTCCGCGTGCACAGCACCGGCGTGAAACCCTGCTGCGCGAGGGCGTTGCCCATGATCTCGGCCAGCGCGGGGAAGATGGGGTTCTGCAGCTCCGGCAGCACCAGCCCGACCAGGCGGGCCCGCTCGCCGCGCAGCTGGGTGGGGCGTTCGTAGCCCATCACGTCCAGCGCGGTGAGCACGGCGGCGCGGGTGCTGGCGGACACCCCGGAGCGGCCGTTGAGCACCCGGCTGACCGTGGCTTCGCTGACCCCGACCTGGCGGGCGACTTCGGCAAGACGACGCGTCATGAGTGAAACTTTACAGCAACCGGGCGCAAAAGCATGACAAGCCCGTACCGGTCCCGGGGACCGGTACGGGCTTGCCGGACGACCGAGCTACGAAGCCGCCACTTCGAACTCGGACACCTGACCGGCGGGCCAGCCGGTGTTGCCGGTGAACGTCAGCTGGACGAACCGCTGGGACGTCGCCGTGAAGGACGCCGACGCCGTGTTGCCGGAAGCCGGGTCGAACGCGTACCCGCGCGAGCTCACCAGCGTCGTGTACGAACCGCCGTCCGTGCTGCCGGAGATCGTCACCGTCTCCGTCCGCGCGCCCCACGCCGACGACGGCGGCAGCCGCAGCGTCACCTTGTTGATCGACGCCGCCGCGCCCAGGTCCACCGTCAGCGTCTGCGGGAACGCGTTGTTCGCGCTCTCCCAGTACGTGTCGGCGTTGCCGTCCACGGCGTTCGAGGGCGGGAAGCCACCGACCGACGCCGACGCGCTGATCGCCTTGCCCCGCGCGAGGTTGCTGCCGGACTGCGGCGGCTGCGCCGGGCCCGAGTTCGGCGCGGGCCAGGTCGAGCAGTCGCTCCAAGTCCCGGTCCAGCCGCTGTTGCCCGACCCGCCGAACGTCATGCGCGGGATCGACGCCGGGTACGGGCAGTTGTACGTCCCGGTGACGCCGACGCCGGACGCCGACAGGTTGCTGATCGTCACCGACCCCTGCGTCTGCGACTGCGCCACGAATGTGCCGACGCCCTGCACCGAGACGCCGTCGATCGTGATGCCCTGGATCTGCTTGCCCTGCCCGTTGCCGTCGATGAACTGGATCGCCTCGTACGGGCTCTGGATGGCGGTGAACCCGGTGACGCGGATCGTGACGCCGGTGATCGCCTGGTCGCGCGCGTCGAACCACAGCGCGCCGACGCCGAACTGCCAGTTCGGGTCGAGCGCCCCGGCCCGCAGCGCCGTGTTGTTCGACAGCGTCACCGTGCCGCCGAGCGGCACCGAGTTGAACCGGTTCGCCACCAGGTAACCGCCGCCGAGCGCGTTGGTGTCCTGCACCAGGTTGCCGCTGACGGTGTTGTTCGACCCGCCGTACAGCGCGATGCCGTTCGCCAGGTTCGGCTGCACGACGGTGTTGTTGGCCAGCGTGTTGCCCGAGTCGGCCTGACCGTTCGACCACAGCGCCAAGCCGTCGTCGCCGTTGTTGCGCAGGTAGTTGTTGCGCAACGCCGAGTTCGTCACCGCGCCGTCGAAGTTCACGCCGTCGGCCTGCGTGTCCAGGATGCGGTTGTTCTCGATGGTGAGGTTCGACGACGCGCCGTTCATCAGCCACAGCCCGCACTTCGTGTTCTGGATCCAGAGACCGCTCACGACCGAGCCGTTCCCGAGTACGCCGTGGAACGCGTTGTCCGGGCTGCCGTCGTTGCGTTCGGTCACGTCACCGAACACCGCGAAGTCGTACAGCTTGATGTTCCCGGACGCGCTGCCGTTGTTGAAGATGTTGTTGCCGTGCAGCACGGTGTACCACGGCCCGGCGCCGCGGACGGTCGTCTGGTCGATCTGCAGCGCCGAGCCGATCTCGAACCGGCCGGACGGCACCCAGACCTCGCGACCCTGGGAACGCGCCGCCGACAGCGCGTTGCGGAACGCCTGCGAGTCGTCCGACGAGTCGTTCGCCGTGGCACCGTAGTCGGTCACCGAAAGCGAGTTGGCCGGCTGCGAACCCGCGCCGCCGACCTGCTCGAAGTCGGCCAGGTCGATCGTCGCCTGCCCGACGTCACCGGAGTCGGCCTGGACCCGGACTTTTGTACCGGAAGCCGCGTTCTGGCCGAAGAGCAGCCGGGCGTCGTCGAAGAAGTGGTGCGTCTTCGAGCCCGTGATGAAGCCGGTGTCCACATAGGAATACCGCGACGTCACGGACAGCCCGCTGCCGAGCTTCGTGCCGCCGACGTACACCGAAAGCCGCCCAGATGAGCCGTCCGGGATGTTGTAGTGGACATTGATCGAGTTGGCCGCCGCGGGCAGCGTGAACTCGACGTACTGGCCGGACCCGATCCGGACGGCCTGCCGCCCGGACGCTTCCGAGGCGATGCTGGCCTGGGTGTAGTCGGGGCCGACGGCCGAGCCGGTGGTCGCCGAGCACTCGGCTTCGACCGTCCGGAACGGCACGCTCGCACCGCCGGAAGCGGTCGTGGGACAGGTGGCCGCCGCGGCCGGCGTACTGCCGGAAAGCACGGTCAGACCGGACGCGGCGAGAGCGGCGGCAAGCAGAGCCGCGCCGCGGGGAATGCGAGACATCGTCAGCACCTCTCAGGACGAATAGGCTTCGAGTTCGGACAGCTGCCCGGCGGGCCAGCCGGTGTTGCCGGTGAAGGTCAGCCGCAGGGTGCGTGCCGACGTCGCCGGGAAGGTGATGGTCGCGGTGTTGCCGGACGCGGGGTTGAACGTGTAGCCCGCGGCGGCTTTGACGCCGTCGACCGAGATCGTCTGGGTGCGCGTGCCCCACGCCGACGACGGCGGCAGCTTCAGCACCAGCCGCGACACCGAAACCGTGGCGCCGAAGTCGACGGTCAGCGACTGCGGGAACGCGTTGTTCGCGCTCTCCCAGTACGAGTTCGCATCCCCGTCGACGGCGTTCGAAGGCGGGAACCCACCCTGGGACGCCGACGCCGTGACGCTCTTGTGCAGCGCCAGGTTCCCGGTCGGCTGAGTCGTGGTCGTGGTGGTCGGCGGGGTGGTGGTCGGCGGAGTCGTCGTGCCGCCGTTGTCCGAGCCGTAGACCGGCGTCGGCCACGAGCCGCAGAACGTCGTCGACCAGCCCGAGTTGCCGCCCTGGTCGGCCAGCCCGCTCATCGCGTCCGGGCCCATGCAGTTGTAGACGCCGGCCCGGCCGACGCCGGTCGCGACGACGTTCTGCACCGAACCGGTCGGCTTGGCCTGGATCTGCCAGGCGAACGTGCCCGCCCCGGTGATGCGGACGTTCGTGAAGTGGACGTCCGTGGTGGCGCTGTCGATGAACTGGATGGCCTCGTAGTTGTTGTCCTGCAGGTCGAGGTCGGTGACGTCGACCCGGCCGGTGATCGCCGAGTCGCGGCCGTCGAACCACAGGGCGCCGACGCCGAACTGCCAGTTCGAGTCGAGCACGCCGGTGCGGATCGCCGTGTTGCGCGCGACGGTCGTCGTGCCCGCGAGGGGCACCGCGCTGAACCGGTTGGCGATGTGGATGCCGCCGCCCTGGTCCTGGTTGTCGGCCACGACGTTGTCGGACACGGTGTTGTCGTGCCCGCCGTAGATCGCGATGTTGTTCGCGAGGATCGGCAGCAGCACGGTGTTGAACGAGAAGGTGTTGTGGTGGTCGGCGTCGTGCTCGGACCACATGGCCAGGCCGTCGTCGCCGGTGTTGCGCAGGAAGTTGTTCGTGACCGTGACGTTGCTGATGCCCTGGTGCAGGTTCAGCCCGTCGGCGGTCTGGTCGAGGATCCGGTTGCCGGACACGGTGAGCCCGTCGAACGGCCCGTCGAGCCACAGCCCGACCTTCGTGTGCTGCAGCCACAGGTTCTGCACGACCGAGCCGCCGCCCAGCGCGCCGCCGATGGCGTTCGACTGGTCGCAGTCGACGCGCGAGTCGACCTGGCCGATGATCGCGAAGTCGTACAGCTTGACCGCGCTGCTCGTGCCCGGGATCGCGCCGTTGCCGGGGTAGGTCGACGTGCCGCAGCTTGCCGGTTCGCCCTTGCCGAAGATCCCGGCGCGCGGGCCGGTCAGCACGGAGTACCACGGCCCGGCGCCGCGGATCGTCACCTGGTCGACGGTGATGTGATGGCCGAGGGTGAAGGTCCCGGACGGGATCCAGACCTCCTTGCCCTGGCTGCGGGCCGCGGCCACGGCCGAGTCGAACGCCGAAGCGTCGTCGCTCGCGTCGCCCGCGGTGGCGCCGTAGTCGGTGACGGACACCGAGTTCGCCGGGCGGGCGGCCGCGGCACCGACCTGCTCGAAGTCGGCCAGGTCGATGGTCGAGGCCGTGGTGTCGCCCGCGTCGACCTGCAGCTTGATCTTGGTGCCGGCCGGGTACGACGTGCCGAGCAGTGCGCGGGTCTCGTCGTAGAAGTGGTGCGCGTGGCCGTCACCGGGGTTGTTGGTGAACGGGTAAGAGCCGTAGTACCAGGCGTACTTCGACGTCAGCGCGATGTCGCGGTCGTGGGTGCCGCCGACGTAGAGCGAGAGCGTGCCGCTCGTCCCGGTGCCGTTGCCGGAGTCCGGGAGGCTGAAGCGGAAGTCGATCGAGTTCGCCGGGGCGGTGAGCGTGAACTCGACGTACTTGCCCTGGCCGGACAGCGTCACGGCTTTGCGGCCGGACGCCTCGCCGGCGAGCGTGCCCGCGTTGCGGTCCGGGCCGATCACCGAGCCGTTCGTCGCGGCGTTCTCCGCCTCCTGTTCGAGGAAGGGCACGGTCGCGCCGCGGCCGGCCGCGAGCGCCGACCCGCCGGCGGGAACGGCGGCGATCGTCAGGCCGGCCGCGGCGGTCACGGCGGCGGCGAGAGCGGCGAATCTCTTGGCCCGGAAGCGATCCGGGGCTGGTGCGGGCGCGCTGAAGACAGAGCTGGGAGTCATGGGCGGCACTGGCCTTTCCGCAGCAGGGTGGGGACCTCTGTGACCGGGATCATACGAATCTCAGACAAGAAATCGCAATAGTTGGACGAACTTACGCAACTTTGCGACAGGAATTGACGACTGCGCCGGATGCCCGACGCTCGCTTACGCCCGGCGGAGCAACGCCCTCGCGGTCCGGGAGCGCTGATAGTTTTCAGTCATGAGCCAGCGACGTGCGGACGGCAGCGCCGGGGACGCGGATTACGGCGCGATCGGCGGGGTCTACACCGACTACCGCAAGCCGGACCCCCGCATCGGCCAGTACATCCTCGACGCGCTGGGGGACGCGCGGACCGTGCTCAACGTCGGTGCGGGCGCCGGCGCCTACGAACCCGAAGACCGGGAAGTGACCGCGGTCGAGCCGTCCGCGTCGATGCGCGCGCAGCGCCCGGCGGACCTGCCGCCCGCGGTCGACGCCGTGGCCGAGAAGCTCCCGTTCCCGGACCGGGCGTTCGAGGGCGCGATGAGCACGTTCAGCGTCCACCAGTGGAACGACCTGTGGACCGGGCTGAAGGAGCTGCGCCGCGTCACCCGCGGCCCGGTCGCGATCCTGACCTGCGATCCCGCCCTGCTGCGGCGGTTCTGGCTGCTCGACTACGCGCCCGAGGTGATCGAGACCGAGGCGCGGCGCTACCCGTCGGTCGACGACATCGCCGACGGCCTCGGCGGCCACACGTCGATCGTCCCGGTGCCCATCCCGATCGACTGCACGGACGGCTTCAACGAGGCCTACTACGCCCGCCCGGAACGCCTGCTCGACCCGGGCGCGCGGCTGTCGTGCTCGGCGTGGAGCTTCGTCGACGACCGCGTGCACCACCGCTTCGCCGCCGAGCTGCAGCACGACCTCGACGACGGAACGTGGGAACGCCGCTACGGGCGCCTGCGCGAGCAGCCGACGTTCGAGGGCTCGCTGGTGCTCGTCGTCTCGGACCCGACGGAATGACGCCGCCGCCCTTCGACCCGGAGCTGGCGCCGGTCGTCGAAACCCTGCGCGCGCTGCGCCCGCCGCTGGCTTCGCTCGAGGACATCCCCGGCCGCCGCGAGCTGAACGCCGCCGAGCACCGGACCGTCGAGGAGCTGGCCGCCGCGTATCCGGAGTACCAGGTCACCGAGGAGTACGCGGGGGACGTTCCGCTGCTGGTGATGACGCCGGCGTCGAGCGCGGGCGTCCTGTACTACGTCCACGGCGGCGGCACGATCGTCGGCAGCCACCTCGGCCAGGACGTGCCGAACCTGCTGGACTGGGCGGGCGGGACGGACCTGACGATCGTCTCGCCGGGGTACCGGCTCGCGCCCGAGCACCCGTACCCGGTGCCGGTCGAGGACTGCTACGCCGGTCTCTTGTGGACGGTCGAGCACCGCGCCGGCCCGATCGTGGTCGGCGGCATCAGCGCGGGTGGCGGGCTCGCGGCGGCCACGGCGTTGCTCGCCCACGACCGCGGCGGGCCGGAGCTGGCCGGCCAGCTGCTGATCTGCCCGATGCTCGACGACCGCAACGACACGCCCTCGGCCGTCGACCTCGACGGCCACGGCCTCTGGGACCGCACGGCCAACAACGTCGGCTGGACGGCCTACCTGGGCGATCGCCGGGGCACGGACGACGTCCCGGCGTACGCCGCCGCGGCCCGCGCCGAAGACCTTTCCGGCCTGCCGCCGGCGTTCCTGGACGTCGGCACGGCGGAGACGTTCCGCGACGAGGTCGTCGCCTACGCGAGCCGGATCTGGCAGGCGGGCGGCGAGGCGGAGCTGCACGTCTGGCCCGGAGGCTTCCACGGCTTCGACTCGCTGGCGCCGGAAGCTCAGGTCAGCCGGGCCGCGCGCGCCGCCCGGCTGACCTGGTTGCTCAAGCGCCTGCCAGGAGCTCCTGCAGCTCGCTGACGGCCTTCGCGAGTTCGTCGGCGAAGCGGTACATCTCGGCCGAGACGTGCTTCGGCGTGCTGAGGTAGATGTTCCAGCGGTCCGGCAGCAGCACGTACGCGATGCCGATGCACTGCGGGCTCGTCGAGCCGAACCCGAAGTACTGGATGTTGACCGACGGCGCCGAGCTGGTGCTCAGGTAGTCGTCACGCATCTTCAGCCAGCCCGGCGAGCTGTACAGCGCGGGAACCGCAGTGTCGCCGCGGCGCTTCCCGATCAGCTGCAGCTCCCACAGGTGCTGTTCCGGCGCGTCCCCGGCCTGGCATTCCTTCGCCCGCGAGACGTGCTTCGCCGCCGCCGTCCGGAACGCTTCGCGCTTTTCGTCGGCCGAAGCGTTCGCATCGGTCAGGACGTCGGCGAAGCGCACGACTTCCGGCGTCACGACGCGCATCGCCTCGGTACGGCCGTTGCGGAACTGCCGGGTGGCGATCGACTCGTACGTCGCGCCGGTCAGGCCCTTCGCACGGCGGTGCGCCAGCTGGTACGCCATCTGCGCGAAGGCGTCCGGCGACATCTTGAGCTCCTTCGCCCGGTTGGCGCCGAAGTCGAACGACACGGTCTGCGTCGCCGTCGCGTCCGCGTACGCCCGGAAATCCGCGCCGGCCGCGCGGGCGTCTTCGCGCAGGGCGTCGGTCAATGCGAACTCGACTACCTCGTAGCCCGGGACACTCTCGGCGTCTTCCCGGGGCGCCCGCGAACCGCTCAGCAGCGCGTCGGTGAAGCCGAGGATCGTGGTGCCGTCGAGCTCGCAGTGCTCGACGTTGATCCCCGCGGTGCCGTCCTCGAGCACGATCAGCGACACGGCCTTGTCGTACCAGCGGTTGTCGCCGTACAGCAGCCGGTCGCTCGCTTCCAGGGCGTCGGACGGCGTGAAGTCGTCCAGGCACAGGCAGAACAGCGCCGTCTCGATGGTCTCGAGCGCTTCGGCGTTGCCGGCTTCGAGCAGTGCCTTGCGGCTGACTGCCCACTCCGCACGGGCCTTGGTGGTGAAGTGCCCGGCCGGGATGTCGGCGACGTGGTCGTCCTTGAGGATCGCGCGCAGGCCGTCGGCGATCTGCTCCGGCGAATGGGGCCGGCCGTCCGCGGCGATGACGTCCATCCGGAAGGGCGTGTCGCGGTGGAACACGACGATGTGCCGCTCGGGCGACGGGAACCGCGTGCGCGCGGTGTCCAGCAGCTCGCCCGGGATGCGCGTCGCCGAGAACAGGTATTTGTGCTGCACCATCGACTGCGGCCCGCCGCGCACCAGCACCGGCGGCACCAGTTCCTCGTCGAGCTTCAGCTTGTAGTCCACGGCGGACGCGGTCAGCTCGGCCGCGCGTTCCACCTGACCCAGCGGGGAGTCCTGGAACAGGAAGAAGAAGTTGGCGTTGAGCGCGATCCGGTCGCGGCGGCCGAGGTAGCGGTACGGCCAGAAGGTGTCCAGCCAGCTGTGCACCCCCGGCGACCGGTCGTACTCCGCGAGCGCGGCCTGCAGCCCGTGGGCCGGGCTGCCGGGCGCGAGGAAGTCCTCGACCGCCGCTTCGGTCTCCGCCAGCTCGTCCGGCGTCAGCAGCGGGCCGCACCACTCCAGGAAGCGGCGGCCGCTGTCGGCGAGGGTCGGCACGGGGACGCGGGGAAGCCGGTCCTCGTTGCCGAACGTGCGGGGGGACCATTCCGGACTGCTCACTCTGTCATCCTCGTTCGTCGGGTGCTGCGTCTTCGGAAGCTACCGCGTTGAGTGCGGACGCGAGCCCGGCGGCCGCGCCCTTCTTCGGCCGGGAGACGTACAGCTGCGCGTACAGCCAGCCGTCGGCTTCGAGGCCGTCGGGGTTCACGCCGGCCTCGGCCAGCGTGCCGAGGATCTGTTCCTGCTCTTCGGCGGAGGCGAACCGCCGCTGCCGGTAGACGCCGTCGATGGCCGCGGTCTCGTACCCCAGCCCGGCCAGGCTCTCGGCGACCGGGTCGTAGGAGAACATCCGCAGCACGAAGTGCGCCATCCAGGGCCGGGAACCGCGCGCGATCCGCGCGATCGTCTTCTCGGTGACGTAGCCGATGCACCCGGTCGAGACGACGAGGTCCACCTGGTCCAGCAGCGCCTGCTGCTCCGGGTCCGGGTCGTAGCGCTCGAAATCGGCGTAGATCGCCTCGTCGATGAACCCCGCGGAACACGCGTACTCCAGCGCCGCCCCGGCCGCGTCGAGCCCGAAGAACCGGGGGCCGTCGGGGTCGGCGTGGGTGGTGACGAGCCGCCGGTCGCGCTCGAGCAGCGCGGCGCGGTCGAGGTTCTCGACGCCGGGCGCGGTGTACTGCTCGTACAGGTCTTCGATGCTCGCGTCGCACCGCAGCAAAGCGCTGTTGACGCCGTAGGAGCACCCGACGTCCAGCACGGTCGGCCGCGCGATTCCGCGCTCCGCCTGGTATTCCTCGATCAATTTCGTGAAGTACGGCTTCGCCAGTTGCGGAATCTGGTAATCCACGCGCTGCAACGTTCCGAAGAACGGACGGGGGTCGGGCGCGGTGTAGATGTGGTCGAACGAGATCTTGCCGGTCGAGTCGAAAGGCACGGGCCAGGCTCCTAGATCTAGTCGAGCAGGGCGTCGCCCCGCACGGCGTGACCAGCCAGATGTTCGGGCAGGACCCGGCCGAAGAGCTGCCTGGTCCGCTCCGGGCTGCCGATGACGCCGGGGCGCTCGCTGTAGGCGAAGATCGCGGAGTGCCGGGCGATCTTCCCCTCCACCCTAGTGACCCGATGCAAGGCGAAGCGGCCTTTGAACAACTGCAGATCGCCCGGACGGAGGCCCAGCCGCTGGACCGAACGGGTGCTTTCCCCGGAAAGCACGGCGCGGACGGCGGAAAAGTTTTCCGTGTCGGCGGAGCGGATGTTCGGGCAGTATTCGAAGGTCCCGCCGGCGTCCGCGGCCTGCGTCAGCATGCTGACGGTGTAGGAGTTCGTGTCGAAGTGCCACGGGTGCGCGCGGCCGGGCGCGATCACGTTCAGCGTCAGCCCGGACAACGGGTCGGCGAGCTCGTGCAGCTGTGGCAGCCCGAAGCAGTCGGCGATGAACCGCTGGAACACCGGGCTGGTGTAGAGCCGGCCGATGAGTGCGCCCGCCGGGATGTGGTCGCGGGCGACGAAGGCGTTGCCGCGCTCCATGATCGTCCGGCCGGGGTGGTCTTCGGGCAGGGCCGCGTCGATCGCGGTGTTGTAGGCGTTGACCTTTTCGATCTTCGTGTACGCGTGCGGCTCGAGCGCGGCGCACTCGGCGCGCAGGACCTCCTGCAGCTCCGGCCGGATGAAGTCGGCGAGGACGCTGCAGCCGACGTCGGCGAGGTCCGCGCGGGTGCGGTCGACGGTCGCCCGCCAGGCGGCACTTCCCGGATCGGTGAGCGGGTAGCGGTCGGTGTCGACCATTTCCAACGCGGCCACGGAGGTGCTCATCGAAGTCCCTTCCGGCGGGTGAAGCTCCGGTGCTGAACCCTGGTCGTGAGGGAAAGAGTTAGCACATCTCCGGCGGGGTCAACCGTGGGTTTGTGAGCGGTGACACAAGGTCATCAGTTGCCGATTTCGGTCGCCCACGAGCTGACGGTGACGGTGTCCGTGGTGCCGAGATCGGTGTCCAGCGGCTGCTTCTGCGCGGGTTCACCCGGGACGGGGACGACCGAGATCGCGGCGCCGGTGTGCTTGTCCCCGGTCGTCACGGTGGCCGACCACGCCAGCACGGCGACGACTGTCTCGCCCGGCTTGAGCGTTACGTTCTGCGGGCCGAGGTCCCGCGCGAAGTACGACGTCCCGTGCTCGACCTTCACCTCGAGCGGCGAACCGTCTTCGGCGAGGATCTTCAGGTCCGGGTAGCCGGTCACCTTGCGCGGCTCGCCATCCCGGTTGGTCAGCGTCAGCACGCTCGCGCGGTGCCCGAGCCCGGCTTCGACCTGGCCGACCGAAAGCGACAGTCCGGCCGACGGCGGCGGCGCGTACGTCGGGCTCGGCGTCGTCGTGGGTGTGGGCACGGGCGGCGGAGGCGGCGTAGTGCCGCAACCCGCGAGAAGCGCGACGAAAAGAAGTGGTGCGAAGCGAGAAACCCCCATGGACCGGAAGAGTAGCGGGCGCCCCGGAGCCGGGCGCCCGCGACCCCTTTTTAAGGCGTGAGCAGGGGCAAAAGCGGCTTCCGGACCGCGGTGGCGACACCGTCGGACGCCTCGGCCGCGGCGATCCGCTCCGCCGACGGCCGGCCGTAGCCCGTCGTCCGCTGCACCAGCGGCCGGCCCAGCGGCTCGACCATCTCGCGCATGTCGCTGATCGTCTTGTACGACCCGTTCGACGCGCCGGCCATGCGGCTGATCGTCTCCTCCATCAGCGTGCCGCCGATGTCGTTGACACCGCCCTGCAGCACCGCGCGGCTGCCCTCGGTGCCCAGCTTCACCCATGAGCTCTGGATGTTGTCGATCATCCCGTGCAGCAGCAGCCGGGCCAGCGCGTGCACCGCGCGGTTCTCGTTCTGCGTCGCGCCCGGGCGGGCGAGCCCGGCGAGGTAGATCGGCGAGCTCTGGTGGATGAACGGCAGCAGCACGAACTCGCTGAACCCGCGCTTGCCGTGCTTCTCCAGGCCGTCGCGCTGCAGCTTCGCGAGCAGCTTCAGGTGCGCGACCCAGTGCGCGGGCGTGTCGACGTGGCCGTACATCATCGTGGACGTCGTCGGCAGGCCGATCTCGTGCGCGGTGGTGACGACCTTGATCCACTCCGACGTCGGCAGCTTGCCCTTGGTGAGCACCCAGCGGACGTCGTCGTCGAGGATCTCCGCGGCCGTGCCCGGCAGCGAGTCCACGCCGGACTCCTTCGCCGCGATCAGCCAGTCGCGCAGCGAAAGGTTCGTCCGCGACGCGCCGTTGACGACCTCCATCGGGCTGTAAGAGTGCAGGTGGATGTCCGGCTGACGGCGCTTCACCTCGGCCGCGAGGTCGAAGTACGCGGTGCCCGGCAGGTCCGGGTGGATGCCGCCCTGCATGCAGATCTCGGTCGCGCCGGCGGCCCACGCCTCGTCGACGCGGTCGCCGACCTGCTCCAGCGAGAGCGTGTACGCGTCGGCGTCGGTGCGACGCTGGGCGAAGGCGCAGAAGCGGCAACCCGTGTAGCAGACGTTGGTGAAGTTGATGTTCCGCGTGACGACGAAGGTGACGTCGTCGCCGACGGTCTCGCGCCGCAGGTCGTCGGCGAGCTTCGTGAACGCGTCGAGTTCCTTGCCGTCGGCGGACAGCAGGGCCAGCGCGGCGTCGTCGGACAGCCCGGCGGGGTCCTTTTCCGCACTGCGCAAGGCTTCCAGGACGGTGGAGTCGAACTTCTGCGGCCCGGTCTTGATCCGGTCGCCGATCTCCTTCCAGTCCCCGTACACCGAGTCGAAGTCGCTGCGGCGGTCCTCGGTCCGGCCGGTGGTGTCGATCTCGGTGTGCAGGTCGGTGCGGCCGGACTGCTGCCAGCCGCCGTCCGGCTCCTGCCACGGGATGCCGACCGGCATCGCGCCTTCGCGCGCCATCCCGGTGGCCGGGTCGACGAGCGCCGCGACGTGCCGCGTGATCCGCGGGTCCAGCCACGGCTCGCCGGCGTTGACGTACTCGGGGTAGATCGTCAGCCGTTCCTTGAGCTCGAAGCCGGCCTTCTCGGTGCGGCGGGCCAGCTCGTCGATCTGCGGCCACGCGCGTTCCGGGTTGACGTGGTCCGGCGTCAGCGGCGAGACGCCGCCCCAGTCGTCGATCCCGGCGCGGATCATCAGGTCGTACTGGTTGCCGATCAGGTTCGGCGGCGCCTGGATGCGCATCTTCGGGCCGAGCACGAGCCGCGCCACGGCGATGTTCGCGGCCAGCTCTTCGAGGTCGGCGTCCGGGGTCGCGCGCATCTTCGTGTCCGGCTTGGCCCGGAAGTTCTGCACGATGACTTCCTGGATGCCGCCGTAGGTCTTGGCGACCTTGCGGATCTCGAACAGCGCGTCCGCGCGCTCTTCGTGCGTCTCGCCGATGCCGATCAGCACGCCGGTGGTGAACGGGACGCTGCTGCGCCCGGCGTCTTCGAGGACGCGCAGCCGGACGGCGGGATCCTTGTCGGGTGACCCGTAGTGCGGGCCGCCCTTCTCGCTCCACAGCCGGGTCGCGGTGGTCTCCAGCATCATGCCCATCGACGGCGCGACCGGCTTGAGGCGCTGGAAGTCCTGCCAGGACAGCACGCCGGGGTTGAGGTGCGGCAGCAGGCCGGTCTCCTCCAGCACCCGGATCGCCATCGCGCGGACGTAGGAGAGCGTGTCGTCGTAGCCGTGCGCGTCGAGCCAGTCGCGGGCGGCCTTCCAGCGGTCCTCGGGCCGGTCGCCGAGGGTGAAGAGGGCTTCCTTGCAGCCCATCTCGGCACCCTTGCGGGCGATGTCGAGGACCTCGTCGGGCGAGAGGAACGGCGATTCGAGCCGTCCGGGCACCGTGACGAACGTGCAGTAGCCGCAGCGGTCGCGGCACAGCCGGGTCAGCGGGATGAACACCTTGCGGCTGTAGGTGATGATGCCCGCGCGGCCGGCCTCGGCCAGGCCCGCGTCGCGGATGCGCGAGGCGTACTCGGAAAGCTTCCCCAGGTCTTCGCCGCGGGCGTGCAGCAGGACGCTCGCTTCGGCTACGTCCAGTGTCTTCCCGTCACGCGCCCGGGCGAGCGCACGGCGCATCGCGGAGGCGGTCGGGGTGGTGGCGTCGGGTTCGGGTCCCATTCCACCCACGCTAGGACCGTCCTCGCGGGACCAGCCAGTGTGTGTTCCGCACCCGGCTCACCCGATCGGTGCGCGTGCTCGTCGTCGCAGGTCAGGGCGCTCGGCCGGTTGTCGATCAGCTTCCCGGCGTGTATTACCTAAAGGGTGGCATCGGTGGTCGGGAAGAAGATCGGCGGACGGACGTACTACTACCTGGCGGAGTCCGGGAGAGTGGACGGCAAGCCCCGGGTGGTGACCCAGCGTTACCTGGGGACGGCCGAGGAGATCGCGCGCGCCGTCCCGGGCGGCGAGCCCGCGTCGGCTTCGTACCGGACGTACGGTGACGTCGCCGCGGTGTGGGCGACCCTCTCGCGGCTCGGCTTCGTCCGGCGCGTCGACGACATCGCCGGCCCTCAGCGCGCGAAGCCCTCGCTGGGCCTGACGCTGGCGATCGCCGTGCTGCACCGGGCGACCGCGCCGTCGGTGCCCATCGGCGAGTGGTGGGCCTCGGGGGCGGCGGCCGATCTCGTGCGGCCCCGGGTGTCCACAGTGGAGGGACTCTGGCGGGCGCTGGAACGCCTTACCCCGGAACGCATCACGCGCATCGAGGACACCGTCGCCTCCGCTGTGCTGGAGCTGGTGGACGACCACGCGGCGCTCGCCGTCGACGTCCCCCAGTTCGCCGCGTTCGCCCCGGCCGACTGCACGCTGCCCTCGGCGTGCCGGGGCGTCCTCGCCGGCGCCGGCCTGCGGGTGACCCGCGACGGCGCGATCCCGCTGGCGTCGCGGGTGTACCGGCGCGACGACGGCACGGCACCGACGTTCGCCTCGCTGACCGCGGAGCTGGGCCCCGCGACGCTGGTCTTCCACTCCGGCCAGGCGGCCCAGCTCGACCTGGGTTCACGCAGCGGGTTCGTCGGTTCGCTGCCGCTGACCGATCACCCCGAGTTGCTGACCCAGCCCGCGTCGGCGCGCAAGCGCGTCGACCCCGAGCGGTTCGCCGGCCTCACCGCGCTGGACACGCACGCGGTCGTCGACGGCGTCCGGCGGCGGGTGATCCTCACGCATTCGGCGACGCTGCACGCGGCGCAGTCCCGCGCGTTCGCCGACGAGCTGGCCACCGCGACCCGCGAGCTGGACGGCCTGGCCGAGGCGCTGGCCGCGGGCACCCACCGCGGCGACCGCGCCCAGGTCCACGCCGAGCTCGGCCGGGTCACGCGCGGCCGGCGCATCGAACGCGTGCTCACCGCGGTGCTGAGCGGGAACCGGCCCGGCGAGATCCGCCTGGAACGCCGGATCGACACCGCCGCGCTGGCCCGGCTCGACGAGGAGTTCTTCGGCAAGCAGGTGCTGGTCACCGACCGGGACTGGCCGATCGGGGACGTCGTCACGGCCTACCGGGCCCGCACGCACCTGGAGTCGACGTTCCGCTGGCTCACCGGCCCCGCCGTGACCGGGCCGACCCCGCGCTGGGAGTGGACGCGGCAGCGGATCGCCGCGCACGGGCTCGTCTCGGTGCTCGCGGCGACCGTGACGCACCTGATGCGGCGCGAGGCCGACCGGGCGGGGATGAACCTGTCCGTGCGGGAGCTGCTCGACCAGCTGGCCGGCATCGGCGAGCTGGTGCTGCGCTACCCGTCCACCGGCGGGCGGCCCCGGACCGGACGCCTGCCGACCGAGCGGGATCCGGCGCAGCAGGCGTTGGCCGACCTGTTTCAGCTCTCCCGGTAGATCTGCAGGGCCGAGAAGCTCTGGACCACCGGCATCAGCTCGATGACGTTGATGTTCACGTGCTTCGGCTGGTTCGCCGCCCAGAAGACGGACTCGGCGACGTCGTCCGCGGTCAGCGGGGTCGTGCCCTGGTAGACCTTGTCCGCCTTGTCCTGGTCGCCGTCGAAGCGGACCTTCGAGAAGTCCGTGCCGCCGACCATGCCGGGCTCGACGTTCGTCACGCGGACGCCGGTGCCGTGCAGGTCGCTGCGCAGGTTGAGGCTGAACTGGTGGACGAACGCCTTGGTCGCGCCGTAGACGTTGCCGCCGGGGTAGGGGTAGGTGCCGGCGATCGAGCCGATGTTGATCACGTGGCCGCGGCCGCGCTCGACCATGCCGGGCAGCAGCGCGCGCGTCACGTGCGCGAGGCCGCGGACGTTGGTCGCGATCATCTCGTCCCAGTCGGCCAGGTCGGCCCGGTGCGCGGGCTCGAGGCCCTTCGCCAGGCCGGCGTTGTTGACCAGGACGTCCACTTCGCGCCAGTCCGCGGGGAGGCTTTCGATCTTCGCCTTGACCGCTTCGGGGTCGCTGACGTCGAGCTTGAGCGTGAGGACGGCGTCGCCGAGCTCGCCGGCCAGCTTCTCGAGCTTGTCCTCACTGCGGGCGACGGCGATGACGCGGGCGCCCTCGGCGACGAACCGGCGCGCGATGGCGTCACCGAAGCCGGCGCTGGCGCCGGTCACGAACACGGTCTGCTGGGTCATGGCTTGGCTCCGCTTGTGGTCAGGAAGGTGCTGAGCGCTTCGTTGAACTCGGTCTCGCGCTCCAGGTTAGGCAGGTGGCCCGCGCCGTCGATCACCACCAGGGCGGAACCGGGCACTTCCCGGTGGATCCGCTCGGCGTCGTCCACCGGGGTGAACTCGTCCTCACTGCCTACTACTACGAGGGTGGGGACGGCGATGTTCCTGAGCCCGGGGGTGTAGTCGGGGCGCTCGGCACGTCCTCTGAGTGCGGCCGCGGCTCCTTCTTTCGGTGCGTTGCGCATCATCTTGCGGACGTGCGCTTCGACGTCCGGCCTGGTCGCGCGGGTGCTTCTCGAGATCATCTTGGGGAGGAGCTCGTCCGCGTAGCCGTGCATGCCTTCCTCGGTGATCCTCGCGGCGGTGTCGATGCGGGCCTGCTTCGCCTCCGGGGTGTCGAGGCCGGGGAAGGTGTCGGCCAGGAGGAGGGCCTCCACCCGGTCCGAGTGGTTCTGCGCCAGCTGCATGACGATCTGGCCGCCCATGGAGAGGCCGCCGAGGACGAAGCTCTCCAGCTCTATGTGGTCGGCCAGGTCGATCAGGTCGTTCGCGAAGACGTCGAGGGTGGTCTTGGTGCCTTCTCCCGGGGACTCCCCGTAGCCGCGGAGGTCGGGGGTCACGACGCGGTGGCAGCGCTCGGCGAGGTACTCGGCCTGGGGACGCCACATCGAGCGGTCGAAGGGGTGGCCGTGGACGAGGAGGACCGGCCGGCCGTTCTCCGGGCCGAGGTCGTCGTACGCGAGGGTCATGCGGCCGACGCTAGGCGGAGCTTTAGCGCGGTGCAATACGGTGCAATGTACTCGGAGCAATGTTCTTTCCCGGCTCTTTCTCTGGCGCTCCGGGGCCGTCGGGTGCACACTGGGCCTCGGACGGGCTTCGTCACGGGGTCTGACCTGCGCTGATCTTGTTAACGGACCCCCCTGTTTCGGGGGGTTTCCGGGCATGTAAAGTTCTCCAAGTCGCCAGGGAAACCGGGTGGCGGGGACACGAACCAAGCTCTCGCTCGAAGCGATTGAGTGGGTGTCCCACCAAAACTGCTAGGAATACTCGCTTCGGGTAAGGCCGCTTGACGGCGGTGCGACTCGGGGTGTGTTGCTTGAGAACTCAACAGTGTGCTAGTGAACTAAGCCAGTAGAGCTTA
>NZ_JAPZLD010000073.1:0-39163 GCF_030182635.1 Amycolatopsis ponsaeliensis | reverse complement strand
GTGGGCCATCCCCACCGGATGGCCCACGACGTCCGGGTCAGGAGATGCCGACCGCGATCACGAGACCCAACGCGATGTGCGCGGACGCGACCACGACGCTGGCCGGTTCGAACTTCTCGCTCTCGATCATCGAGCCGACGTCGATCCGCGTCGCCCACTCCAGCAGCCGCACCGCGATCACCTGGACGGCAATCCCGAGCAGGCCGTAGACCAGCGAGGTGATCAGGCCCCCGGTCAGGTCGCTGGCCGAGTTGAAGATCGCCACCACGATGATGAACGACATCGCGAGCATTCCGGACGCGGTGACGATCACGGCGTTCGGCAGGCCCGCGTGCACCAGCTTCGACAGCTTGCCCGGCGTGGTCCAGTCGATCGCGTAGAAGCCGGCGAACATCAGCAGCAGGCCGACGACGCCGTAGAGCAGGATCGCGCCGATCCCCCGCACGAGGTCGGAGCCGAACGTGTCGGACAGCGCAAGGGTCGTGTTCACGAGTTGTCTCCCAGGAGAAAGAGCTGATCAGCAGCGGTGTTGTATCACGCTTCGGGGATGCGGTGTGGGACAAATGCCGCACCGTCGTCGGTCACCAGGCCGCCGGTCTCCCGGATGCCGAGCCCGGCGGAGCTGTCGCCGACGATCCACGCGCCGAGCGCCGGCCGGTAGCCGTCGAACTCGGGCAGCGGGTCGAACGCCTGGTAGACGAAGCCTTCGGCACCGTAGACGCCGTCGGTCTGGGTCTCGTAGCCGGTCGCGACGATCTGGACGTTGGCGCCCTCGCGGCCGAGCTTCGGCTTCCGGACGTACTCGGTGAGCAGGCCGGGGTCGTCGGCGAACGCCGGCAGCAGGTTCGGGTGGCCCGGGTAGTTCTCCCACAGGATCGCCAGCAGCGTCTTGTTGGAGAGGATCATCTTCCAGAGCGGCTCGATCCACAGCGTCCGCGGCAGCGACTCGACGGCGTTGCGGCCGAACTCCTCGTCGACCACCCACTCCCACGGGTACAGCTTCAGCACGGTCGCCATCTGCCGCTCTTCGAGGTCGACGAACCGCTTGAGCACCGGGTCCCAGCCGATCTCCTCGATCGCCAGCCCCACCGTGTCGAGCCCGGCCTCGGCCGCGGTCTCCTGGAGGTACGCCGTGGTGACGTTGTCCTCGCCGGAGGGGTCGGCGGCCGACCAGGTGAAGTGCAGTTCGTTCGACGGCAGCTTGTCCTGCAGGAAGGACCACCGCTCGACGAGCTTCTCGTGGATCGAGTTCCACTGGTCGTCGTCCGGGAAGACGTCGGTCTTCCAGTGCCACTGCAGCAGCGACGCCTCCAGCAGCGTGGTCGGCGTGTCCGCGTTGTACTCCAGCAGCTTCGCCGGCGACTTGCCGTCGTAGCGCAGGTCGAACCGGCCGTAGACGTGCGGGTCCTGCCGCTTCCACGACTCGGCGATGTGCGGCCAGACCCACTCCGGGATGCCGAACCGCTGGTAGCCCTCGGTCGTCACGACGTTGTCGACGGCCTCCAGGCACATCGAGTGCAGCAGTTCGACGTCGGCCTCGAGCGAGAGGACCTCGTCCATGTCGAAGACGTAGTGCACCGACTCGTCCCAGTACGGCCGCATCCGGCCGCTGCTGTCGCGGGCCGGCGTGCCGTAGACGAGCCCCTGCTCCTCGACGATCCGCTGCCAGTCACGCCGCGGCTCACGCCGGTCCCGGTACACCTACGATCCCCCGCTCTTGCCGCTGCCGCCGGTGCTCCCGGTGCTGCCGCTCTTGCCGCTGATGCCGAAGCCGCCGCGCTGGACGGACTTGCCGGACTTCGTGTTGACGCTGGTCCGCGACGACGGCGCGTCGTACGAGCCCCCGGACACGCGCTGCCCGACGACGCCGGATCCGCCGTAGTTGTAGCGGTAGCTGTTGTATCCGCCCCCGCCGATCGGCAGGAACAGGAAGCCACCGCTGGAGTACCCGCCGTGACTGGTCACGTAGGTCTCGTCGCAGTTGTCGTCGCCCTGAACGATGCCGTTCGAGTCGGTGCAGACCGCGGTGACCTCACCGGCCGGCTTCGCGACCGTGTAGAACGTCGCGACCAGGCCGACGAGACCGACGGTCACGCCACTGCCGATGAGGATCTTGCGCCGGGTGGCCGCCTTGGCGTCCGCCTGACGGGCCAGCTCCTCGTCGCGTTCCTCCTGCGCGAGCGCCTGTTGACGCGCTCGCTGCTCCGCGACCGAAGGCTGGCGGGGCTGTGTGTTCGAGTCCTGGAATCTCATCGAACCGCGCTTCGGCGGCTCGGGGGGCGGCTGGTCCCCACCGTTGCTGTCCTGCGTCATGTGCGCTCCGTAATCCCGGCCACCACGAAACCGTGACCCACCCTAACCACCCAGGTCGCGCACGTCGCGCGCGGCGCGGGCATCATGGACTGCGATGTCTCCCAGCGCCGATCGGTTCCCAGCCGCCACGCAGACGCTGCGCACCCGCGTCGTGATGGGCGGGATCTTCGCGGGCGCGCTCATCGCGCTCGCCCTCAGCGTCGTCTTCTCGTGGGGCGGCGAAATCGCGGGCGGGGCCGGCGGCGGCGCCGGCAAGCTGTCCCCGGAGGCCGAGGAGGCGTTCCATTCGCCCCCCGGCAGCTGCCTGACCTGGACCAACCCGGACGCGAGCGACGCGCGCAAGGTGGCCTGCACGCAGCCGCACAAGTTCGAGGTGACCGCGCTCGTGGACATCGGCGCCCAGTTCCCGGAGGGCGCGCCGGTGCCGGCGCTGGACCAGTGGCAGCAGATCGCCCAGCAGAAGTGCACGTCGGATGTGAAGCCGTACCTCGGTCACAACCTCGACCCGTACGGCAAGCTCACGACGAACCTGCTGCGCCCGACGCCGTCGCAGTGGGACGACGGCGACCGTCAGCTGCGCTGCGGCCTGCAGTGGGCGGGCCCCGGCGGCACGCTGCTGCCGACCACCGGACCGGCGAAGGAGCAGGACCAGTCGCTCGTCTTCGAGCCCGGCACCTGCCTCGCGCTGCAGGGCAAGGGCGTCGGCGACCCGATCGACTGCAGCAAGCCGCACTCCTACGAGATCATCGCGACGCTCGACCTGAAGACGAAGTTCAAGGACACCTACCCGTCGCAGGACGACCAGAAGGCGTGGCTCGACACCGAGTGCACCAAGCAGGCGGCGGACTACACGGGCGGCGCCGACCTGGACGCGAAGAAGCTGATCCTGACCTGGGACCTGCGGGAGCAGGAGAGCTGGGACGCCGGGTCGAGCAAGGTCAACTGCAAGGTGGCGGCGCTGCTGCCGGACAAGAGCGGCCTGCAGGCTGTGACCGGCAGCATCAAGGCCGCCCCGGCCGGTCCCGACGGCCCCGGCGGCCAGCCCCAGGACGGCGGCCCGCCATCGGACGGGGGCGGCGGGCCGGCGACGTCGAGCTCGGCCCCGCCGACGTCGAAGCAGAACGGCTGATGCCGGTCGAGATGAGCCGGGAGCGGTTCGAGGAGCTGGTCTCGGAAGCCCTGGACGAGGTACCGGCGGAGTTCGCGAAGGCGATGGACAACGTCGTCGTGCTGGTCGAGGAGTTCAACGACGAGGCACCGGACATCCTCGGGCTCTACCACGGCATCGCGCTCACCGAGCGGACGTCGTCGTACGGCGGGGTGCTGCCCGACCGGATCTCGATCTACCGGCAGCCGATCCTCTCGATGTGCGAGGACGAGGACGAGGTCGTCGAAGAGGTCCTCATCACCGTCGTGCACGAGCTGGGTCACCACTTCGGCATCGACGACGCCAGGCTGCACGAGCTCGGCTGGGGCTGAACCTCGCACTAGTAGTGACACCGTGACCACCACAGGGTGACATCAGCGCTTATCCTGTTACTCGAAGTCATTGACTGACTGCGATGAGTGCTGGGGGTCGCGGTGAACCCTGCCCGGAGACTCACGTGGCTGCTGACGTCGAGCGCCGTCTCGCACCTGGGCGACGGCATCGGCAAGGTGGCCCTGCCCCTGCTGGCGACGACGCTGACCCGCGATCCCGTGCTGATCGCCGGGCTGTCCGCCACCCAGTTCCTGCCCTGGCTGCTCTTCGCCGCCGTCGCCGGCGCGCTGGTCGACCGGATCGACCGGCGGCGCGCGATGATCGCCGCGAACACCGCCCGCGCCGTCGCCGTCGGCACCCTCGCCGTGCTCGTCGCCGCCGGCGGGATGACGATCTGGCTGGTCTACCTGACGGCGCTGGTCATCGGGACCGCCGAGACGATCGCGGACAGCGCGGCCAACGCCCTGATCCCGGCGGTCGTCGGCGACGGCTCGCTCGACGCGGCGAACAGCAAGCTCCAGGCGTGCGAGATCGTCGGCCAGACGTTCCTCGGCGGCCCGGTCGGCGGCCTGACCTTCGCACTCTTCGCCGCCCTCCCCTTCGTCCTCAACTCCGCGGGATTCGCGATCGCGGCCGCGGTGCTGCTCGGGCTCGCCGGCAGCTACCGGCCGCGGCGCGAAGCCCGGGAGCCCGCGCGGCTGCGCACCGAGCTGGCCGGCGGCCTGCGCTGGCTGCGCGGGAACGCGCTGCTCAAGCGCCTGGTCATCGTCGCCGGGCTGCTCAGCCTGGTCAGCGAGCTCGCGCAGGCGCAGCTGGTGCTCTACGCGCTCGACGACCTCCACCTGTCCGACGCGACCTTCGGGTTCTTCGCGTTCGCCGGCGGCATCGGCGGGCTGCTCGGCGCCGGCGTCACCCCGCGGCTGGTGCGCGCGGCCGGCCGGCGCGTGGTCGTGCTCGGCGGGATCCTCGGCTGCGGTGCCGGGTTCGGCGGGATGGGCCTGGTGCGCTCGCCGGTCGCGGCCGCGGCCCTGTTCGGCCTGTTCGCGGCCGCCGTGGTCGCCGTCAACGTCGTACTCGCCACCGCGCGGCACACGCTGGTGCCCGGCGAGCTGCTCGGCCGGGTGCTCGGCGTGTGGCGCACGGTCGTCTGGGGCGCGATCCCGCTCGGTGCCCTGCTCGGCGGGGTGCTGACCGAGGCGCTCGGCACCGCGGCGCACACGTTCGCGGTGTCCGGTCTGGCGATGCTGATCATCGCCGGGTTCGCCTCCGTCGCGCTGCGGCGCTTTCCGCTCGATGACAAATCGGACTCAGCCGTGGCGGTACTGCACCAGGATCCGGGTTTGTGAGCTGAAATACGTCATCACCCAGGTGGTGGGAGGCGGCTATGCGCACCGTGGACCAGGGCACCGGCACCGACGCCGAGCCCGATTTCGACGAGTCCCCGACCGAGTCCGAGGAGGTCAAGGCGGCCCCGCCGCAGTCACGCCGGATGCTCGTGCTGTGCGCGGTCGCCGGGTTCGTGCTCGGCGGCGGCGTGCTCGGGCTGCTCTGGGGGCTGTCCGGCGTGCACGCGGGTGCGCTCGACGACGCACTGGCCGCGTGCCAGGCCCTGGACCGCGTCGGCGAGCTGCCGGACACGAGCCGGGACGCGCAGCCGTCGCTGACGCCCGGCCTCACGCCCGAACGGCTGCACCGGATGACGGCGGCGCGCGAGCTGTCCGCGGCCGCCGCCCAGGTCAACGCCACCTACCAGCCGCTGGCCGACCACATCGACGGCGTCAGCCGCATGGTGCTCAGCCTGCACTTCAACGACATCTCCGGCCAGCGGCACCTGGTCCAGGCGCAGGAGCTCTGCGGCCGCCTCTAGGAGGTGTGGACCGTCTTCACCGAGAGCTGGTTGCCGGGGATCTTCGTGCTCGCGCAGGCGGTGCCGTCGGTCGGCACGAAGTTCGACGCGGTCTCCTGCGGCAAGTAGATCCGCAGGCCCTTCACCGCGGTCGGCTGGCAGGTGCCCGAGTCGAAGTTCCGCACGTTCACGAACTGGATGTCGGCGACCGCGGTCTGGCCCGGGTCCAGCTTCACCGCGTTGCCCTTGGTGCCCTCGCGGAAGGCGTCCTTGCCGACCTGGTGCCCGTCGGTGCCCGCCACGTACGAGACGCCGGGGAAGCCCTGGATCTCACACGCCTTCGAGCTGCTGTTCTTGATGAGCAGCGGCCGGTACACCGAGCCCGCGCCGGCGTCGCCCTGGCCGAGCGACAGCGTGACGTCGCCGGCCTTGCAAAGGCCGTTGTTCGCCGGCTGGACGGGGGTCGACGGGGCCGGCGTCGAGCTGCTCGGGCTGGGCGCGGCCGTGGTGGCGGTGGTCGAGGTGGGCGACGCCGTGGTCGACGGCGTCGAGCTGCTCGCCGCGTTCGTGGTTCCGCCGCTTCCGCAGGCGGAAAGCGCGAGAACGCCCGCCGAAGCCGCGATGACCGGCAGCAACCGTGAAAGCTTCGTCCGAACCATGTCAATCGCCTCCCTGGTGTGGTGCTTATGGGTAGACGTACGGATCTTCGGCAGGTTGGTTCGAACCGTTAATTCCCCACCAAAAGTGTTCTAAACGTGACGGGATCACACTTTCGTGACGATCAGAGCGGCGTGTCAACCCAGGTCAGGCAGTGCCACCGGCCGTCCGGACGCGCGTCCAGCTCGACCAGGCCGGTGTTCGGGATCAGCGCCGCGTTGGCGATGTCGGCGTGGACGTTCGGCGCCAGCCACTCGGCCGAAAGCCGGATCGCGCCGCCGTGGCTGACCAGCGCGAGCACGCTGTCCGGGTCGGCCTGCTCGTGTTTGGCGCGCAGCCGGCCGACCGCGTCGAGCATCCGGGTGCGCACGCTCGTGCCGCTCTCGCCGCCGGGCAGCGACGGCGCCAGCTCGCCGAGCGTCCACCGCTTCACGACGTCCATGTAGACGCGGATCGACTCGTGGTCGGTGGCCCCTTCGAGGTCACCCGCGCCGACCTCGTGGACGCCGTCGACGACCTGGACGTCCAGGTCGAACCGGGCCGCCAGCGGCGCCGCCGTCTGCTGGGCGCGGGTCGCCTGCGACGCGTAGACCGCGGCGATCGGCTCCCCCGCCAGCCGCTCGGCGAGCGCGTCGGCCTGGGTGCGGCCGAGCTCGGTCAGCGGCGGGCCGGGCAGGGCGGTGTCCAGCGCGCCGCGGACGTTCCCTTCGGTCTGACCGTGGCGGATGAGCAGCAGCCTCACGCCAGGTCCCCCTTGCGGACCGCGTCGGCCCACACGGCGGCGTCGACGAAGTCGTCGTTGCCGGCTCCGGGCTGGATCGTGGTGCGCGTGCCGTCGGCGCGCGGGTGCGAGCCGAGGAACCGCAGGTTGCGGCAGTGCCGGCGCAACGCCGTCAGCGCGTCGAGGATCCGCGGCTCGGCCACGTGCCCCTCGAAGTCGATGAAGAAGCGGTATTCGCCGAAGTTGCTGCGCGTCGGGCGGGCGTCGAGGCGGGTCAGGTTGATCCCGCGGTCGGCCAGCGCGGTGAGCAGCTCGGCCAATGTGCCGGTGCGGTTCGCGGCCGCGGCGACCACGGACGTCCGGTCGGCGCCCGTCGGCTCCGGCAGCTCGCCCGGCGGGCGGACCAGCAGGAACCGCGTCGCGGCGTCGCTGACGTCGGCGACCTCGGTGGCCAGCACCTCGAGGTCGTAGTGCTCGACGGCGACCGGCGCGCAGACCGCGGCGTCGAACTGACCCTCGAGCACCCCGACCGCGGCCGCCGACGTCGACGACGACGCCACCGGGTGCGCGCCCGGCAGGTTCGCCTCGACCCACTCGCGGACCTGGGCGAGCGCGTGCGGGTGGCTGGCGACGGTCTTGATGTCCCCGCCGCCGCGCCGCGTCAGCACGCTGAAGTGGACCGGCAGGATGTGTTCGGCCACGGCGACCAGCGGGGTCGACTCGCTGAGCGCGTCGAGGGTGGTGGGCACCACGCCCTCGACCGAGTTCTCGATGGGGACGCACGCGGCGTCCGCCTCGCCCTTGCGGACGGCCGTCATCGCCAGCCGGACGGTCTCGACCGGAATCAGTTCCTCGCCGCCGGCGAGGGCCCGTGCGGCCTGTTCGGTGAAGGTCCCCTGGGGGCCGAAGTATGCGATCCGTGACACAACACCCAGGTTACGGGGCCCGGGCGTGGCGACTTTCACTCGGACAGCCGGTACCAGAACCGGTTACGCCGGGTGGCATTTTTTGCGATGCTAGGGATGTGACCGCCGACTCGGGCACGCACACCGGCCGTGAGGGCACGCACCCGCCGGTCTCCCCTCGCACACCGGAGCTGGTGCTGTGCGCCGTCGATGAACCACTCGCCACCGCCTGGACGTCCGCCGCCGCGAAGGTGACGGGCCGGGTCCGGGTGCACCGCGGGTCGGTGCTCGACGTCGTCGCCCAGGCCGTGGTCAGCCCGGCCAACTCCTACGGCTGGATGCGCGGCGGTATCGACGCCGTCTACGCGCGGGCGTTCCCCGGGGTCGAGCAGAGCGTCCGAAGTGCGGTTTTGGCTTTTCACGGCGGTGAGCTGCCCATCGGCGAGGCGGTGATCGTCCCCACCGGCGAAGCCGAACCGGCGTGGCTGATCAGCGCCCCGACGATGCGCGGACCCGGCGAGCGGCTGCCCGCCGACACCGTGCACCCCTATCTCGCGGCGCGCGCGGTGTTCCTCCAATGGCGTGACGGCGGGCTCGACCAGGGCCCGGTGCGGGAGTACGTCGACACGATCGCGATGCCCGGCCTGGGCACGGGCGTCGGCGGCGTCGACCCCGCGACGTGCGCGCGTCAAGTCGCGGCGGCGTGGGACGAGGTCTTCCGTAACGCGCGGTGATCAACCGAAACCCGGCGTGGACTACATCACAGCGCGTTCAACGGCCGTAAGCCCTACCGTTGATCGCGCAGGTGAACGTCCGCCAATGCAGGCGACGGCCGGAGGAGTGTGCGATGACCCGGGTCCGCGAACTCAGCCCGTATGTCGAGCTGCACCGGGAACAATGGAAAGAACTACGAAGTTCGACACCGTTGCCGCTGACCGCGGCCGAGCTGCTGCGCCTGCGCGGGCTCGGCGAGCAGGTCGACCTCGCCGAGGTGGCCGACGTCTACCTCCCGCTTTCACGCCTGATCAACCTGCAGGTCGCCGCGCGCCAGCGGCTCTACGAAGCCACGACGACGTTCCTCGGTGACGACTCCCGCGGCACGAAGGTCCCGTACGTGATCGGCATCGCCGGGAGCGTGGCGGTCGGCAAGTCGACCACCGCCCGCATCCTGCGCACGCTGCTCGCCCGCTGGCCGGACCACCCTCGCGTCGACCTGGTCACCACCGACGGGTTCCTGCACCCGCGCGCCGAGCTGATGCGGCGCGGGATCATGCACCGCAAGGGCTTCCCCGAGAGCTACGACCGCCGCGCGCTGCTGCGGTTCGTCACCGAGGTGAAGTCGGGCGCCGAGCGCGTCGCCGCGCCGGTGTACTCGCACCTGGCCTACGACATCCTGCCCGGCCAGGAGCAGGTGGTGCAGCAGCCGGACATCCTCATCCTCGAGGGCCTGAACGTGCTGCAGCCGGGCCCGCGGCTGATGGTGTCCGACCTCTTCGACTTCTCGATCTACGTCGACGCGCACACCGACGACATCCAGCGCTGGTACATCGAGCGGTTCCTCGAGCTGCGGCACACGGCGTTCGCCGACCCGGCCTCGCACTTCCACCACTTCGCCGACCTGCCCGACGACGAGGCCCGCGCCGAAGCGCGGCACCTGTGGCGCTCGATCAACGAGCCGAACCTGATGGAGAACATCAAGCCGACCCGCCCGCGGGCCACGCTGGTGCTGCGCAAGGACGCCGACCACACCATCAACCGGGTCCGCCTGCGCAAGCTCTGACACGGGCTCTGTCACGGGCTCTCGCGCCGGCCGATTCGTCGGACCGGTGACGCGGCCCGTCACCCACATGCCGGGCATTCCCACGCTGGGCGAACGGCCGGGCACTCTTCGTCGTGCGCCCGCGACTCTCCGCGCCGGAACCCGGCCGATCGGCCGAGAGGACGTAACCGGTTGGCCGATACCGGCCGACCCCGGCGAAAGCGACCCTGAAGGAGTCAGGAAAACGGCTCTGAGCTGGGGAGGAGGCCCACAATGTTCGCGATGATCGTCACGTGGGTCGGTGCGGTGCTCGGTCTGGTCCTGCTGATCGCGATGGCCGCCGGAACGTTCGCCGTGGACTTCGACGACCGGCTGCAAGAGCGTCGTCGCAAGACCAAGCCCATCGAACCGGCAGGCCCGCTCCCCTGACTCAGCCCAGCTCGGCCAGCGCCTCGAGATAGCCGTCAGCGTCGTATTCGAGCGTTTCGGACTCCAGCAGGCTGCCTTCCAGCGCGTCGATGAGCTGCTCGAAGACCTCGTCGCGGTCGAGTTCGCCCTCCTGCAGGCGCTGCACGGCCTGCCAGGCTTCGGCGGGCTCGTCGTCCCACAGCTGGTCGACGACGGTCGCGCGCAGCACGAGCCGCTGCTCTTCCTCGTCCTCGTCGGCCTCGGCGATGACCAGCGCGCGGCGCTGGTCGGGGTCGGTGGGGTCGAGGTCGACCTCCTCGTCCTCGATCTCCGTGGTCAGCGACGGCACCGCGAACATCCGGCGTTCCAGCGCGTCCGCGAGCTCGGTCGGCGACAGATCGCCGACGTCGCCGAAGTAGCGCTCCAGCGGGGAGTCGTCCTCGTCGGCGTACTCGCTCAGGTAGTCGGCGACGGCCTCGTCGAGGGCGGCGATCGCCGTCCCGGTGAGCCCGGCGCGGTCTGCCGTCCACTGCACCCAGGCCAGCACGACCGGCTCCACGGCCTCCTCGTGGCCGGCGTCGAGCTCGAACTCCTCGCCCAGCAGGCCTTCGAGGAACCGCGCGATCTTCTCCGGCCCGACGCGCAGCGGGTTCGCGGGGTCGGTCGCCAGGCCGTGCTCCAGGAGCAGGCGCCCGATCGCGCGGGCGGCGTCGGCGTCTTCACCACTGGCGGCGACGAACTGCTCGACGACGGCGGCCCGCTCGGTGTCGGACCACTCGGCGACCTCGGGGACGAGCGAGGGTTCCGGCAGCGCGCGGCTCCACGTCAGCGCGACCGCGTGGAAGCGCGCGTAGTCCTCGCTGACGTCGGCCTCGTCGAGGTGGTCGGTGGCGTCGAGGCCGTCGGCGAGCAGGCGGTGCGCCTCGGCGGGGTCGACGGCCTCCAGCACGACCAGCTCGGGGTCGGCGTCGGACTGCGCCCGCATCTCGGCGAGCACCTCACCGGGCTGCTCGATCACGACGAGGTCCCGCACGCGGCCGCCCTCGGTGAAGTCGAGCAGGGCGAGCAGGCCGTGCGCCTGGTCGCCGTGGGTGAAGACGCAGAGCAGGGACGACTCGTCGCCGTAGACGTCACCGGTCCGCCAGCACTCGCCGGCGGTGACCTGGCCCAGGTCGCCGGCCCAGGTCGGCGCGGGGATGCCGCGGCCGAGGACGACCTGCAGGCCGTCTTCGGCGGCCTTGCGCTCGACGTCGGTCTCCGCGACGACCTTCAGAGCGGCCAGCAGCGCGGCGGCACCCGGCGTGATCTTGCGCTGCGCGAAGGCGATCAGCTCGAGGCCGAGCGGCTCGTCGCCCTCTTCGACGGGAACGTCGTGGAACTGGCCGAGGACCTCGGAGGCGAGCAGCTCGACGTCGACGGGCGCGGGGTCGGCGCCCAGCGCCGAGAAGTCGTTCAGGACGTCCTTGAAAAGGCCGGTCACGCTGTGGGTGACGGGCTGCGGTGCCTTCTTGCGGGCGCGACTCACCGGGCTCATGCCCTAATGCTTTCACGCGGGCTTTCGGGGGCTCCGGGTGGCGGAGCCCCCGGCTCGGGGCGAAGCCCCGGATGTCTCAGAGCTGGTCGCGGTGGCCCTGGCGCGGGTCCCGCCGCGCGCTCGGCGGGGAGGCGCCGAGCCGGACGGCGGAACAGGGCCACCGCGACATCGCTGGCCAAGAGCGTCGCCGTCTTGGCGGAACTTCGCTGATCCCGGTGCACGTGAAACACCGGTTCAGCAGGGTCAACGAGGTGCGCGCGGGGAGGATACGGCTTTTGGCAAGGCGATCCGCGCGGTGCGGATTTCCGTGATCAGCCGGGTTTTCCGGCGGTGGGTTTCCACCAGCGCCGCGAGGTAAGCGGTGAATTCGTCCGCGCTTTCCGCCCGCTTGTGCAAGGTGCGCAACAGCTTCAGCCGGCGCGCGGCTTCCTGGTAGGCCTGCGGGTCCTTGCGCTCGATGAGCTCTTCGACGTGCTCGCGGAAGACCGGGATCGTCTCGGCCGGGTGCTCGGCCGCGCGCTGCTCGGCCAGTTCGAGCGTCAGCTCCGGCGACGCCCCGAACCGCACGCACGCGCGCCAGGCTTCGTCGGGACGGCCGTCGTCGAGCAGGACGCGGGCCAGCTCGTCGGCTTGCCCGGTGCTCTCGGCGGCCAGCTCGCGCAGGCGGGCCAGCGCGGCCCGGCGCTGTGTCGTCCACTTCCCGTCGGCGGTCGCGGCTTCACGCAGCGCGGCGAACGTCTCGCGGTCCGGTTCGGCGTCGAAGTCCTTGCGACGGCGGGAAGTTTCGTCTTCGGGTTCGGGCGGCTTCGGGTTCTTGTCGTGGGTGAGGGCGCGGGCGGCGTGCGCGATGGCCTCGCTGTGCCGCCCGGCGGCGCGCAGCACCCGGACGATCTTGAGGCTGACGTCGCGCCGCGGTGGCTTGGCGGACAGGATCGCGACCAGCTCGTCGACGTCGCCGAGCACCTCGGCCAGCTGCTCCCGCAGCCGTTCGGCGACGTCCCGGCGGTGACCGGGGCCGCCCGCCGTCAGCACGTCGTCCACAGTGGACTTGATCCGGCGCAGGCCGGGCTCGCCCAGCGCCGTCGCGAAGTCGGCGAGGTCGATCGACGGGCGGCCGGGGCCGTCGAACTCGACCTCGAGGATCCAGTCGGCCAGCTTCTCCGGGTCCGGCGGCCGGGCGGCGCACGCGCGGGCGTACAGCGCCACGGCGCGGTCCAGCCGGTCGCCGAGGTCGCCGGTGTGGTCGCCGGACTGTTCGAGCACCTCGCTGATGTCGTCGACCGTGCGGCGGGCGAGCGGGGCCAGGTCGGCGCGGCTCCCGAGGTCGAGCATCCGCTGCAGCGTGTCCAGGACGGCGCCCACTTTCGCGGTGTACTCGCCGTTCCCGTCGGTCACCGCGGTGTCGAGCAGCCGGTGCGCCTCGCTGACGTCACCGGATTGGGTGGCCGCGCGCAGTTCGAGCGAGTGCCGCAACTCAGGGTCACGCTCGGCCTGGGCGTGCAACAGGTCCGCCAGCGTCTCCGCGTCCAAAGTGCGCAGGTAGGGGCGAAGATCCGAGGGGGGACTCACGCGGACCAGTCTGCCCGAGCCCGGCGAACGCGCGTATGGGCCAACCGCGTGCTCTTTTCGGCGTAATCGGTGACTTTGCGTGAGGTCTTCATCGGCGCCGCAAGTCGTCGAGCACGGCTTTCATCGGCCACGGCTCGGGCACGCGCGGCCGTCGTAACCGTGCGTGGCGGGGTCGCGGGATGGCCGCCTGCATGGTCGGCACCATGATCGGGACGACCGGCACCGGCACGCGCGCGACGAGCCGCCGCACGACGACGAGCAGGAGCCCGGCACCCAGCAGCAGGGCCGAACTCGCGGCGATCGCGCCGGCCAGCGTGCGGCGGCCGTCGTCGAGGGTGAGCTGCACGGCGTACTGGCTCTGCTGCGAGTACAGGACGCCGAGCTGCTGGGAGACCGCGTAGGCGGCGCTGCGCCACGTGGATTCGGGAATGGGCAACGGCTCGCCGGCCGCGAACGCGTCCTCGGCGGCGGCGAGCCTGCTCCAATCGGCGCTGCGGGTGAGCGACTCGTACGCGATACGGCCACTTTCGGTGAGCTGCGGCGCAATCCGGTCCAGTTCGGTCCGGTAGGCGGCCACGGCCTCGGTGAACGGCCGCCGCGTCACGCCGTCGATCCCCGCCAGGGCGAGGGAATCGGAACGATCCATGCCTTCGGCGACGGAAAGCAGCTCGACGGCGGTGGTCTGCTGGTATGCGGATTCCGCATCGGGCGCGCGGCGCGTGTACTCGCGCAGCCCGGCGATGGCGGTGTCGATCCGCTGGGTGAAATTCGCGTACGCGGCGGTCCGTTGGTCGGGCGCGGACATCGCTTCGCTGCGCTGACCCTGCAGCGCGACGACGGCTCGGGCGGTCCGGCCCGCGGCGTCGGCCGCGTCCAAGGCGCTGTCGCGCGTCCGGTTCGCTTGGTGGACCAGCAAGAACGCGATCACGACGGCCACCACGACGAGCGCACCGCCCGGGACGAACGCGATGCAGAGCATGCGTCCGCGGACGGATCGCAGGTACTTCAAGACGTTCCTTTCCGTGCTTCAAGCCCCGCAAGCATCCCGACGAAGTTCAACCTATTGAGTGAGAGATTCACCGGTCAACGGCAGTCCGCCATACGGCCGTTAGCGCACCGTGACCACCGAGGACAATCGCCGGGTGACTTTCGACGACGTGACCCAGCGCCTCCGCGGCTTCGCGGCGGCCCGCGCCTGGGAGCCGTACCACACCCCGAAGAACCTCGTGATGGCGTTGTCCGGCGAGGTCGGCGAGCTGACCTCGCTGTTCCAGTGGCTGACGCCGGCGGAGTCCGACGCGTGGCGCGAAGATCCCGCGCTGGAAGCGAACGTCCTGGACGAGATCGCGGACGTCACGCTGTACCTGCTGCAGCTGGCCGACCGCCTGGGCGTGGACCTGGCGGCCGCGGCGCACGCGAAGATCGACCGCAACGAGGTCCGCTTCCCGCCGCCGGAGGCGAGCTAGCCCCAGAAGATCCCGTTCGGGTTGCGCTCGACCTCGGCGAGCAGCGGTGGCGGCGTGCTCGCGACGGGAGCGTCCGGGTAGGTCAGCCACCGGCCGTTCCGATCGGACCAGCGGATCGACCAGATCCCGAACTCGTCGAGGCGCAGCTGAGCGATCTTCTGCTCCGTCCACTCGGGCCCGGCCTCTGGCGACCAGGGCGCGCGGCACTCGACGATCGTGACCGAACGGCCTCGGGTCCGGCATTCGACGCGCACCTGGTCGTGCAGGTGCTCGGGGACGCGCCGCGCGCACCACCGTTCGATCTGCCGGAGCGCGAGTTCCGGAATTCCCGCCATGGTCACAGTGAACCCGAGCCCGCGGGCGGGCGCCTCCCCACCCCCGGCTCGAGCAGCGCCACGACGTCCGCATAGGTCTGGCCGGGGTCGCGGCCGCCGGTGGCCACGACGACGCAGTCCGGCCGCTGCGGGAGGTAGGCGGCGAGCTGGTCGTGGATCCGCTCGACCACGGCGATCCCCCCGCGTCCGTTGAGGACGGCGTCGATCCCCTTGGTGGCGGCATCGCCGTTCGCCGCCCGATCGGCGAACCGGGCCCCGGCGACGGCCTTGTCCGCGGTCAGCAAGATTTCCCGGTATTCGGCGTCGCAGCGTTTCGCGACGTCCTCGAAGGCCTGGATGTCGATCACCCGGGTGGCGAGCTGCGGCATGACGACGTCGTGCCCGGTCCGCAGGTGCGTCTCGGCCATGGCGAGGGTGAGCAGTTGCGCGGCCTTGAAGGTCTCGAAGAAGGTGTCCTGCCAGCCCCCGATGAGGCAGACGACCCGATCGGTGTCGAGGTTGAGCACCCCGGCATGCCGCTCGGCGTAGGTCCGCGCGATCGTCGACTTCCCGATCCCGGACGGCCCGTTCAAGTGGATCAGTCTCGGCACCCGGTCGACCGTACCGAAGTCCCGGTCACCGCGGCGCCGGCTCGGCGATCACCCAGCCGCCGAGCAGGGCGCCGACGCCCAGTACCGCGAGGAAGATCCCCGCCGCCAGTGCCGCGCCGCTGAACATCGCCACGACGACGATGAACATCAGCAGCAGTCCCACCCCCATGAGCACCCGTCCCCCGAGCACCTTCGTCACCCGGCCGGACAGTGCGGCCGCGGCTCGCACCGCGGGCGGCGGTTCGAACCCGAGCGCCACCGGTGCGGCGCGGACGTCGACCACCTCCACGCCCAGCTCGGCCGCCTTCGCCAGCCGGCGCTCGGTGGCCGGTACCGACGCGTCGACCACGAGGTGTGTGACGCTCGCGGTCAGCTTCTTGGCCAGCTGGACGCCCTCGGCGAGCACGCGGGCGCGCATCCCGTCCGCCGCCACCGTGGTGCCGAGCACCAGCACCCGGGTCGCCTTGCCGCCGGCCGAAGGCTGCAGGTCGACTCCGGCCACTCCCAGCGCCTTCGCGACCTCACGCAGCTCGCGTGCCTCCACTGCGGTCACGACGCCGTCCCGTTCCGCGATTTCCCGCAGCGCCTTCACGAGCAGTTCGTGGGTCGAGCGCACGCGCCCTTCGGACAACCCGGCCTCGGTTGCCGAAGCGGCCAAGGCCGCCACTTCCGCATAAGACAGGTGCTGGTCCGCGACGACTTCGGCGAGCAGGTCCAGGTAGGCGTCCCCGCTCCGGCCGGCCGAGATCCGCTCGAGGGCCTCGGCCATCCACCCCGGCTCGACCGGCAGCGCCTCGGCGCGCGGACGCAGCCGTCCGCCGGCGAACCGCGGCAGACCGGGAAAGACCAGCGGCGCCGCGAACGTGAACCCGTACCGCCCGAACAGGCCGGTGACCAGCTGGGCAACCGTCCTCGCGCCGGACAGCGCCGACTGCCCGGGCCGGGTGGGCACCCCCAGAGCGTGGGCCACGGTGGCGAGCCGGTAGTTCGGCAGCCGCACCACCGACTGCGCGGCCGTCAGCGTCGAGACGCCCGGCAGCACGGGCATCCGGACGCCGAGGAACTTGACTTCGAAGTCGAGGAACGCCGTGACGAACGCCAGGTCGTGGGCCACGATCACGCTGCCGGCGCACAGGTCGAGCAGCGGCCCCAGCACGGCGCCGAACGACGGCGCGTCGTCGAGTTCGGCGCGCGTGATGCCGTGGACGAGCGCCGGACCGGGTGGGATCCCGGCGCCGGGATCCACCAGCGTCGTCAGCTCGCCGACGATCGAACCGTCGGCGTGGACCCGCACCGCGGCGACCTCGACGACGCGCCCGGGGCGCAACCCGGTCGTCCGGATGTCGACGGCGGTGAAGTCGGTTCCGTGCGCGGGGTGGCCGCCCGCGCCGAGCAGCGAGAGGGATTCGATCACGCCCCGCTGGTCGTTTCCCGGCCGCGCGTTGTGACAGCTTTTCCGCACGGAACCGTTGTTCGTGACGCGATCGTGACGGCAACAATCCGTCCGATAACGACTGATGGCCGATCACGAGCCGGTGCGTAACAAGGGCGGGAGTTTTCGCGAGTACACCGTCGGCACGTCGCGTCGAGGAACAAGGAATCCGGGATGAAACGCTTTCCGAACTGGCTGAAGATCGTCTTGGCCGCCTTCGCCGTCCTGTTCGTATTGGGCGCGATCTTCGGCAAGGCTCCGGAACCGAAGCCCGTGGCCGCCGCGTCGCCGGCACCCCCGACGACGCCGACGACCTCGGCGACCAGCGCGGCTCCGGCGCCCGTCACCTACACGATCAGCACCGTGACGGACGGCGCGACCGTGATCGTGAACGGCAGTGACGGCACCAGCAAAACGGTGCACGTCCTCGGCGTCACGGCGCCGGTCGGCACCATCGGGTGCTACTCGGTGGAATCGCTCGCCTGGGCCACCACGACACTTTCCGGCAAAGCCGTGACGCTCGGCGCGGAAACGGCGCAAGGCATCGCGTTGACCTTGGCCGGCGGCGAGGACTACGCGGCTCTCGCCATTCAAAAGGGCTATCTCAAGTACGCGACGAATGCCGCGCTGCCCGCGCTCGCGACGGCCGAGACCGCGGCGAAGCAGGCGATCAGCGGCCTGTGGGCGCCGCCGTGCAACGGGACCATCGACGCCCCGGCACCGACGCCCACTCCGACGCCGACCCCGGAACCGCCGGTCACGAAGGCGCCCCCGGTCGCCCCGCCGGTGCAGACGACCGAGGAAAAGCCCGCCCCAGAGCCGGATTCCGCCGCGTACTACAAGAACTGCACTGCCGCGAAGGCCGCCGGAGCCGCACCGCTGTACCGCGGCGAGCCCGGTTACCGCGCCGCTCTCGACCGTGACGGCGACGGCGTGGCCTGCGAACGGTGATCTAACCTGGGCCGATGACCACCGCCGACGAGTGGCTCGGCAGGCTCGCCGCCCTGGACCGCGAAGAGCTGGCGAAACTGCTGACCCACCGGCCCGACGTGCTGCAGGAACCGTGGCCGCGGCGGCTCGACGTCGTCGCGGCGCGGCTCGCCTCCGCGGAGTCCGTGAACGAGGCCGTGCTCGGGTTGTCGTTGCCACAGGTGCAGGTCGTGGGCGCCGTCCAGCTTTGTCACGCGCTCGGGCAGCGGCCGACGCCCGTCCACGAAATCGCGAGACTTCTCGGCACGGCGACCGCAACCGTCGAGTCCTTTGTGGACGAGGTCGCCGAGCGAGCCCTGCTGTGGCACGACCCCGACGGCGTCCGGCTCCCGGACCTCCTGCAGAAGAACAACTTCAGCGCCGAAGGCCTCGGTCAGCCCGTCGAGGACCTGCTCGGAGAGATCGGCCGGAGCCGCGCGGCGCGGCTGTCCCACGCCCTCGGACTACCCGAGGGCCGCCAAGAGCTCCTCCGCTTCTACCGCGACGGCGACCGCGTGCGCGAGCTGTTCCGCACCGCTCCCGAACCGACGCGAAAACTGCTGCGGGACATGGCCGACGGCGTTCCCGAGGCCGAGGGCGTGCTGCCCTTCCACACCGCGGAGGGCTGGGCGTTCGAGCACGGCTTCCTGTTCGGCACCTACTACGGCAGCGCGGCCATGCCGATCGAGGTGTCGCTCGCCCTGCGCGGCCCGGACCACCAGCTGCCGTTCACCCCCGACGAACCCGAGTACGCCGTCACGCACGTCGGCGCCGAGTCGGCCGAGGCCACGTCGTCGGCTGCCGCGCTGCGGCTTCTCGACCGCGTCTCGGCCGTCCTCGAACTCGCCGGCGCGGAGCCGCTCCCGCTGCTCAAGGACGGCACGATCGGCGCGCGGCTCGTCAAGAAGGTCGCCAAGGACACCGGCGCGACGCCCGCGGAAATCGAGCTGGCCATCGACCTCGCGGCGCAGGCCGGGCTGCTGCTCGCCGACGAGCCGCCGACGCCGCGCCGCGGTCAGAAGGCGCCGCCGCCCACGCTGGCGCCGGACCCCGACCTCGCCCGGCCCGGACCCGCGCTGCTCTACCGGCTGCTGCTGACGACCTGGTGGGAGCCGGCGCCGCCGGAGTACGGGACCGACGTCGACGCGCTGGTGCGCCGCCTGGTCGTGAGGTTGCCGGCGCGGCTCGAGCCCGGCGCCGCGATCGCGGACGTCGACGCGCTGACGCTCCTCGCCGCGTGGCACGCGCCGATGCTGCCGGTCGAGGACTTCGCCGGGCACGTACGAGACGCGCTCGAGGTGGCCGAGCTCCTCGGCGTCGTCGCGCACGGCGCCGTCACCGCGACCGGCCGCGCGCTCCTCGCCGACGACGGGCTCGTCGAAGTCACCGACGAGCTGGTCTCCCGCGCGCGGACGACGGCGTTGTTCGGCACCGACCTGACCGCGATCGTGCCTGGATCGCCGGACGCCCGGCTTGCCGCATCGCTCGACCGCGTCGCCGACCGGGAGGCCCAGGGCACCGCGACCAGCTGGCGGTTCTCCCCCGCGAGCGTCCGACGAGCCTTCGACCAGGGTGCGACGGCCGCCGAACTGCTCGACGAGCTGGGCGCGATCGCCGCGGGCGAGCTGCCGCAACCGCTGGTGTACCTGATCAACGACGTCGCGCGGCGCCACGGCGAGGCGCAGGTGCTCGACATCGCGAGCGTCGTCGTCGGCGAACCCGCCTTGCTCGCCGAGCTGGCCGCGCACCGCAAGCTGGCGAAACTCGGCCTGCGCGCGGTGGCGCCGACCGTCTTGACGTCCACAGTGGACGCCTCAGGCACGCTCGAGGCGTTGCGGAGCGCGGGATACGCGCCGACCCACCACGCCGCCGACGGAACCATCGTGCTGCCGGCCCGCGAACCGGCCGAGCCCACGGTCGCCATCCGCGACGTCGGCCCCGACGACCGGCAACCCGATCCCCTCGACCACGCGGAGCGGCTGCTCGCGGCGCCGGCGAGCGGCCCGGCCCTGCTGCGCGGGCAGCTCGCGCGGGCGATGAGCGACCGCTACGCCGGACGTCTCACGCCGAAGCAGCAACAACTCTGCTGGCAGCTGGAAGCCGGCATCCCCGCGGACGTCGGCTACCAGGCAGCGGACGGTCTCGCCCGGCTCGTGATCGCCTACCCCGAGCTCGACGGCGACGTACTGGACGTCTGGTCGCTCGGCGACCGCGCGTACCGGCGGCTCGAGCTGGCGCGGATCGAGCTCGGTTAGGCCTCGACGCCGGTGAGCCGCGCGTAGACCACGACGTTGTCGAGGTAGTTGCCGCTCGACCGGTCGAACGCCCCGCCGCAGGTGATGAGCCGCAGTTCGGGGTCGGCCGTGTCGCCGTAGACCTGGTCGGTCGGGAACTCCGCCTTGGCGTAGCGGTCGACGCGGTAGACGGTGAAGACCGCCGTCCGGCCGTCGGCGCGGCCGACCCTGGCCTGCTCGCCCGGGCGCAGGTCCTTGAGCCGGGAGAAGGCGCCGGGCACGTGCTTGTAGTCGACGTGCGCCGCCAGCACCGCCGGGCCGGCCTCGCCGGGCGACGGGGCGCCGGTGAACCAGCCGACCGTCGTGGCGTCGCCGGGAACCTCGAGCTCACCGCCCGAGGTCAGCCCGAGGTCCTTGATCGCGTCGGCCCGCACGCCGATCACCGGGATGCTCAAGGAGGCCGGTTTCGCCGCCGGGAGCGCGTCGGCGGACGGCGCGGTGCTGGCCGACGGCGCGATCTCGACAGGCGTGGCGGACGGTGGGGCGACCTGCTCCGGCGGGTGCGGCGAGAAGGCGAGGACGGAGGCCACCACCAGGATCGCGCCGAGCGCGGCGACCACCGCCGTGACCGCCGGCCACAGGCGCGGGTGCCTCAATTCGTGCGCCGGCGCAGGTAGAACACCATGCCGCCGGACGCCGCCGCGGCGAGCAGCGCGCCGCTCAGCACCAGGAAGGCGGGGGCGCCTTCGGCCGGCTCACCGCCGCCGGTGGCGACGCCGCCGACCGGCTTCACCTTCACCTGGCTGCTCGTCGTGGACTTCTTGGTGGTGGTGGATTTCGGGGCGGTGTGGGTCTTCGTCGACGGCTGTTCGGCCGTCGGCGTGGACGTGTTCTGCTGCGGGCGGTGCGGCAGGGATTCGCAGGCGATTCCGTCGTGATCGGAATCGAGGTTGTTCGGGTCGCCCGGCGTCGCGTCGAGGACCTCCTGCGCATCTTCCTGGTATTTGAAGCCAGGGCAGTCGACGTCGGCCGCGAGGGGCGTCGCGAGCTGCGCGGAGGCGAGGGAAACGGGGCCGAGGAGAGCGAGCCCGGCGACGGCCGCGGCCGTCGTCAGGGCACGACGAAACAAGGACACCGGAAGGTCCTTTCAGGAAGAATGGGGGCGTTTGCGTGGTAACTATCGTGGCTGCGGCGGGGCTGTTACGAACCATTCCGGAATTTCGGAAACGCCAGCGCCCAACCAAAATCCGGCCGGCTCGTGATTCTTCACCATTTGCCGCTGACCTGCGGAATCAGCGACAGGAATACGTACCGGCGGGTTTGTTACGAGATTCGCGGTCACACTTTGGGAGTAATTGCCGGTGTGACGTGCGGACCAGCCGGCACCGCGGCGCGCGCGTACCCCGTAACCTGGGGATATGCCGATCCAGGTACTGCTCGTCGACGACCACGAACTGGTCCGCCGCGGGCTCCGCGACCTCCTCGGCGACGAGCCCGACATCGAGGTCGTCGCCGAGGCGAGCAGCGTCGAGGAGGCGCTCGCGGTGGCGATGCACGTCGAGCCGGAGGTCGCGGTGGTCGACGTCCGCCTCGGCGACGGCGACGGCATCACGCTCTGCCGCGAACTGCGCTCCAAGCCGAACCCGCCGGCCTGCCTGATGCTGACCGCGTTCGACGACGAAGAGGCGATGGTCGGCGCGATCATGGCCGGCGCCGCGGGGTACCTGCTGAAGCAGGTGCGGGGGCAGGACGTCGTGTACGCGGTGCGCGAGGTCGCGGCCGGGCGGTCGCTGCTGGACCCGGTGAGCACGGCGCGGGTGCTGGACAAGATGCGGCACCCGCCGACGGACGAGCTGGCGGCGCTGACCGAGCGCGAGCGGGACGTGCTCGAGCTGATCGGCCAGGGCCTGTCGAACCGCGAGATCGCCGAGCGGCTGTTCCTCGCCGAGAAGACGGTCAAGAACTACGTCACGTCGGTGCTGGCGAAGCTCGGCATGCAGCGCCGGACGCAGGCCGCCGCCTGGATCGCGCGCCGGGAGAAGTAACTCCGCGCAGCCGTCCCGTCCGCAAGCCGCCGTTCGCTGCGTCCTTTTCAGCGATCGTCACGGTCCGCCATCCCGATCGGCGGTTTTTCCCTGCCACTTTCACTCGAATGTGAGTCGAATGGGTGTTCGAAAAGCCGGTACGATCTTCGATGAGGGCGAGGAAGGGAGGCGGGATGACCCGAGAAGGGTAGATCGTGCTCAGGCAAGTGGAAGGTCGAATGCGACGAGCGTGCCGAGGCTGGGCGAGGAGTTCAGGAAGAACTTGCCACCGGCGGCGTCCGCGCGTTCGGCAAGATGGCGCAGGCCACGGGTGGCGACGCCTTGGGGGACGCCGGAACCGTTGTCCCGGACGCGGAGTTTCACGCCGCCGGAGTCCCTGGTCAGGGTCACGCGGGTTTCGCTCGCGCCGGAGTGTCTGACCACATTGGACAGAGCTTCGCGCAGGGCGGCCCGGATGTGGTCGGCGCTTTCCGCGGGGATGTCGGCGAATTCGCCGGACAGCTCCAGGGTCGGCGGGTACCCGAGTAGCTCGCCGGCGATGCGGACCTCGCCGCGCGCCGACTCGGCGAGGTCGGTGGGCGTGCCGGTGTCGTGGCGAGGTTCGGGCGACCGCAGTGCGCGCACGGTGCCCCGGATCTCCTCGATGGTCTGGTCCAGCTGGTCGATGGCGTCCGAGAGCCGCACGCCGTCGGCTTGGGCGAACCGCTTGCGCATGTTGCGCCGAACCCGGTCGAGCTGCATCCCGGCGCCGTAGAGACGTTGGACGATGACGTCGTGGAGTTCGCGAGCGATCCGCTCCCGCTCTTCGTAGAGCGCGACGCGGTGGCGGGCGTTGGCGCCCTCGGCGAGCGCGAGGACGACCCCGGCCTGGGCGGCGAAGGCGACGAGCATCTCGACGGTCCCGGCGGAGAACGGCTCGCGCCCCTGCTTCCGGTAGACGGTGAGCGCCCCGAGAACCCGTCCCCCGGACCCGAACGGCGCGGCGGCGAAGGGTCCGTAGCCGTGGAGCTCGGCGGGGACGTAGGGCGCGGTCCGCGGGTCGACGGTGAAGTCGGCGCTGGCGACAGGCTCGCCGCCCCGGGCTACTCGTCCGGCAGCGGAATCGGCGGAGAGGGCAAGTCCGCGCAGGGTCGCGTCCGTCTCGCCTTCGGGTGTCGCCGGGTGGGCGGCGGCGTAGTGGGCGGCCTCGACCACCACTCGGCCGTCCTCGGCACTGACCATGGCCAGGCCCAGATCGGCGTCGGCGAGTTCGGCCGCGCGGGCGACGACCGTGTCGAGCACCGCTCCCGGGTCGTCGCCGGACAGGGCGGTGCTGGTGATCTCGGTGGCGGCGGACAATGCCCGCGCGGCAAGCGTCGGATCCATGAGTTCCGTCATTATCGCGCGGCGCCGCGGCGGCGCGCCAAGCACGCTCCGAGAATCGATCACGACACCGGCACCCGCTCGACGACCCGGCCGTCGCGCACCTCGAGGACCAGGTCCGCACCGTCGGCTTCTTCCGCGCGGTGGGTCACGTGCACCACGGTCCGGCCCACGAGCGCCGCCCGCAGGTGTGCGCGCACGACCTGGGCGGTCGGCTCGTCGAGGTGAGCGGTCGGCTCGTCGAGCAGGACAAGCCCCGCCGACGGAGCCCCGAGCAACGCCCGAGCCAGCGCGACGCGTTGTGCCTGGCCACCGGAAAGTCCGCTGCCGCCACTGCCCAGCAAAGTCGCCGGATCAAGCTCGGCGAGCGCGGCCTGCCGCAACGCTTCGCGCAGGTCTTCCGCAGTTGCGGTCGGCTGTGCGAGACGGAGGTTCTCAGCCACGGTGGTGCCCGCGAGCATTGGCTCCTGAGGTGCCCAGGCGACCCGCTCCGGCACGGCGACGACACCGCGCCGGGGAGTGAGAAAGCCCAGCAGAGCGGCAACAAGAGTCGACTTGCCGGCCCCGCTCGGACCCACGACAGCGGCGTAGGTGCCCGGCGCGAGGTCGAGATCGACATCGCGCAGAACCACGGGCCCACCCGGCCAGCCAAGATCGGCTCCCCGCAGAGTCACGCGGGACCCGGCCTCAGCTTCGGCCGGCGCACTGCGCAGCCCAGCTTCGACCGGCTCACCGCGCGGCCCGACCTCAGCCGCGCTCGGCACACCGCGCAGCCCGACCTCAGCCGCGCTCGGCACACCGCGCGGCCCGCCCCCAGCTTCAACCGGCGCAACGCGGTGCCGAGCCAACTCGCCGAGGTTCCCGGCCTCGTTCACCGCGCCGGGATGCCCCGCCGCCGCATCCGACCCAACTTGCTGCCGGTTCTCCCCGCCCCCCGCGGCCTGCGTTGGCGTGTCGGCCAGGCGTTGCCGAGCGGTCTGGAGCGTGTCCCAGTTCTGCGCCGACGGTGGGAGCAGCGCCAGCACCTCCGTCAGCGCCAGCGGAACCAACGCCAGCAACGGCGCGAGCACCGCATCGAGCGCACCAGCCGCGACCGCTTGGGCGGCCAGTGCCGTGCTGACCACCGCGCCCGCTCCGCAAGCCAGCGTGATCAGCGCTTCCGCCGCCCCCGCGCCGAAAGCCTGCCTGCGCGCCTGGCCCGCCAGCCGCGTGTCCGCCTCCGTGAGCGTGCGGCGATGGTCGCGATCCGTGCCGAATGCCAGCAGCTCCGCCGCTGCCTCGAACAGCACCAGGACTCGCGTCGCCACTTCGCGACGGCCGTCCGCCAGCGCCGTCGTCGCGCGGCGCTCGGCGTGCAATGCCACCCACGGTGCGCACAGCCCCACCGCCACCGCCGCCGCGAGTGCCACGCCCGCCGCGGGGAGGACCCACGTCTGCACGGCGATCGCGCCCGCCGCGACCAGTGCCACCACCAGCGGCGGCGAAACCACCCGCGGCAACAGATCTCGGACCGTGTCGACGTCGGCGACCAGACGACGCTGCCCCTCACCCGCGCGCAGGCCCCGCGCCGGACCGAGCTGGACGAGCGAATTCCACAACCGCACCCGGAGACGGCCGGCGATGCGGAACGCCGCGTCGTGCGTGACCAGCCGCTCCACGTACCTCAGCCCGGCGCGCCCCAGGCCGAACGCGCGGACGCCGACCACCGCGACCGTCAAAGTCAGGATCGGCGGCTGCTGCGACGCCCTGGCGATCAGCCAGCCCGACGTCGCCGTCAGCGCCACCCCCGCCAGCAGCGCCAACGCGCCCAGTGCCGCGCCGCCGAAGAGGCGGCCGTCGAGCAACGCGCGCCACGGCAGCGGCCGACGAGGCGGGTCCACAGTGGACTGGACAGTAGGAGGAGAGAAGTCGGACGGCAGGTCGACCGCCGCCGTGTGCTCGTGGGCCGCGATGATCGCCGCGGCGCCGTCGTCGACCGCTCGCTGGACCGCGTCGAGCACCAGTCGTGCGTTGGCCTCGTCCAGGTGGGCCGTCGGCTCGTCGAGCAGGAGGAGCCAAGCGCCGTCCCGGACTCGCTGAAGCGCCCGGGCGACCGCCACACGCTGGCGTTGCCCCAGCGAAAGCCGGGCCACCGGCCGGTCCGCGAGCCCCGTCAAGCCGAGTTCGGCGAGCAAAGCGCCGGAGCCGATCTCGTCGCGGACCGTGCCGCCGGTGAACACCGGCGACTGCGGCACCCACGCGACCTGCTCGCGCCAGCGCGCGAGGTCGGCGTCGGCCAGGTTCGTCGAGCCGACGGTGATGGCGCCGTCGTGGGCCGGGACGAAACCGAGCAGCGCCGAGAGCGTCGTCGACTTGCCGCCGCCGCTCGGCGCGCGGAGCCAGACCGTCTCGCCCGGGCGGACGGTGAACGTCTCGCCGTCGGGCGCGAACCCGCCACGTCGTGCCACCCGCAGAGAAGACACCCGCAACACACCCCGCGAAGGGACCGCGGTTCCGGAGGTCGGCGCCGGCTCGGCCAGCAGGTCGGCGACGCGCCGGACCGCTTCGACGCCGTCCTCGCTGGCGTGGAACGCGGCGCCGACCGCCCGCAGCGGCTGGTAGCACTCCGGCGCGAGGATCAGCACGCCGAGCCCGATGGCCAGCGGCAGGTTCCCGCCGGCGAGCCGGACACCGATCACCACCGCGACCAGCGCGACCGACAGCGTCGCGATCAGTTCGAGCACGAACGCCGAGGAGAACGCGACCTTCAACGTCTTGAGCGTCGCGCGGCGGTGGCGTTCGGACAGCTGCCGGACCGTCTCGCCCTGCGCGGCGGCGCGGCGGAACGCGGTCAGCACCGGCAGCACGCGCACGAGTTCCAGGAGCCGTTCGGACATCCGGTGCGTCGCGTCGGTCGCGCCGGCGACGCGCCCGGCAGTGTACTTGCCGACGAGGATCGCGAACACCGGGAGCAGCGGCACCGTGAGCGCGACGATCACGCCGGACGGCCAGTCGGCGAACAGGATCGCCGCGCCCGCGCCGAGGGGCACGACCACCGCCGTCACCAGCGCGGGCAGGTATTCGCGGAAGTACGCGTCGAGCGCGTCGAGGCCGCGGGTGGTGAGCGCGGTCAGCTCGCCGTGGCCGCGGCGGGCGATCCACTCGGGGCCGAGGCGCAGCGCGTGGTCGACGGCTTTCGCGCGCAGCTCGCGTTGCGCGGTCGCGGCGGCGCGGGCGGAAACCGTGCGCACCGCCCAGCCGGTCACAGCGCGCGTCGCGACGAGCGCGAGCAGCGCGGCCAGCTGGGCGGTGCGTCCCCCGGATCCCGCTCCGACGATCGCCGCGAGGACGTCGGCGAGCAGGAATGCCTGGGCTACCAGCGCGAGGGCGTTGAGGAAGGAGAGGAATCCCACCAGGGCCAGCGCCCGGCGCACGGCCGGCACGAGGGCCGGCAATGCGCCGAGCGGGCCCTTTCCCGGCCGCGCCGAGTCCACTGTGGACTCCGAGGCGGAGAGGGGAGCACGGCCGGGAAGCTTGCTCATGGCGCGTGGACCGCGGGGATGTGCTGGGTGCCGATGCGCTTGCGGAACACCCAGTACGTCCAGCCCTGGTAGACCAGCACGGCGGGGGCACCGAAGACGGCGACCCAGCTCATGACGGTCAGCGTGTACGGGCTCGACGCGGCGCCTTCGATGGTCAGGGTGTTGGCGGCGTCGAGAGTCGAGGGCAGCACGTTCGGGAAGAGCGCGCCGAACATCGTGACGGCGACCCCGGCGATGACGACGGCGAGCGCGGCGAAGGCCTGGCCGTCGCGGTCGGCACGCAGCCGCAGCCAGGCGACCGCCGCGGCGAGAGCACTGATCCCGAACGAGAGCAGTGTCCACAGGGTGCCTTCGCGCCACTGGACGACCGACAGGAACGCGACGATCGGCACCATGGCGATCGGCAGCAGCCTGAGCGCCAGGGCGCGTGCCCGTTCCCGCAGTTCACCGCTGGTTTTGAGAGCGAGGAACGCCGCGCCGTGCGTGAGGGAGAACGCAACGACGGCGACCGCGCCGAGCAGGGTGTCCCAGCGGAAAGCGGCGAACGCGGAGCCGACGCGGTTGCCCTCGGCGTCGAGGGGCAGGCCGAGGACGGTGGTGGCGAGGATGAGGCCGGCACCCAGCGACGCGACCCACGAGCCGAGCATGATCACCCGGTCCCACGTGCGCCGCCAGCGCTCGGAGTCGACCTTGCCGCGGTATTCGAACGCCACGCCGCGGCCGATGAGGGCGAGCAGCACGAGCAGGAGCGGCAGGTAGGCGGCCGAGAAGAGGCCGGCGTACCAGGCGGGGAAGGCGGCGAACATGGCTCCGCCGGCGACGATGAGCCAGACTTCGTTGCCGTCCCAGACGGGCCCGATGGTGTTGACCATGACGCGGCGCTCGGTGTTGTCGCGCGCGAGGACGGGCAGCAGCATGCCGACGCCGAAGTCGAAGCCTTCGAGGAAGAGGTAGCCGAGCCAGAAGAAGGCGATGACGACGAACCAGACCGTGGCGAGAGTCATCGGGCTCCTCCTCCAGCGCGGTAGCAGTGAGTTATCCACAACCTGCCGAGTTGTCCACAGGTCAGCTGTGGGTAACTCACGAGAGTGAAGACACCAGCACTGTGGGTGTCCATCGAGTCCACCACCTCAGTACGCGAAGGCGAGCGTGTCGCCCTCGGTCTCGTCGGAGTCCTTCTTCGGTGGCGGCATCACCGCGTCGACCCCGCCGCGGATGTACTTGCGCATCAGGTACAGCTCCACCACGCCCAATGCCGCGTACACCGTGGTCAGCGCGATCAGGGACGTCCAGACCTCACCCGTCGTCAGCCGCGACACCGCCTGGGCCGTGAACATCCACACCCCGTCGACGCCCGAGGGGTTCGGGACGACCACGAATGGCTGACGGCCCATCTCCGTGAAGATCCAGCCCGCGCTGTTGCCGAGGAACGGCGTCGCGATGCCGCCCAGGACCAGCAGCGGGAACCAGCAGCCGCCGGGAACCCTGCCTCGGCGCGTCAGCCACAGGGCCAGCAGGCCGATGCCCGCCGACACCGCGCCGAAGCCGATCATCATCCGGAAGCCCCAGTACGTCACCGGCAGGTTCGGCACGTAGTCGATCGGCTTGCCGGCCAACGACCCGAGCTCGGGGTCGTCCGGGTAGTTCGTGCCGTACTTCGCCTGGTACTCGGTGATCAGGTCTTCGACGCCCTTGACCTCGGTCTTGAAGTCGTTGTGCGCCAGGAACGAGAGCAGCGCGGGCACGTTGAACGTCTTGACGTCCTCGCAGTTCGACCCCGCGACGTCGCCGATCGCGATGATCGAGAAGCTCGCCGGCTTTTCCGTGTGGCACAGCGCTTCCGCCGACGCCATCTTCATCGGCTGCTGCTCGAACATCAGCTTGCCCTGCGTGTCACCCGTGATCGCGAGGACCGCGAACGCCGCGATACCGACCCAGCCACCCAGGCGCAGCGACGAGCGCCACACGTCCTGATCCGAGCCGCGGCGCCACAGGTGCCAGCCCGCGACGCCCACCAGGAACGCCGCCGCCACCGAGAACGCGCCGGCCAGGGTGTGCGGGATCGCGGCCAGCGCCGTGTTGTTCGTCAGCACCGCCCAGATCGAGTTCATCGTCGGCTTGCCGTTCTCGAACGTCACGCCGACCGGGTGCTGCATCCACGAGTTCGCGGCCAGGATGAAGTACGCCGACGCCATCGTGGCCAGCGAAAACGCCCACGCGCACGCCAGGTGCACCTTCTTCGGCAGCCGGTCCCAGCCGAAGATCCACAGGCCGAGGAAGGTCGACTCGACGAAGAACGCGACGAGCCCTTCCATCGCGAGCGGCGCGCCGAAGACGTCGCCGACGAAGCGCGAGTACGCGCTCCAGTTCATCCCGAACTGGAACTCCTGCACGATGCCGGTCACGACGCCCATCGCGAAGTTGACCAGCAGCAGCTTGCCCCAGAACTTCGTCATCTTCAGGTGCCGCAGCTCGCCGGTGCGGACCCAGCGGGTCTGCATCGCCGCGACCAGGATCGACAGCCCGATGGTCAGCGGGACCATCAGGAAGTGGTAGACGGTGGTGATGCCGAACTGCCACCTTGCTAGCTCAAGGACCTCCACGTGGTCCAGCGTGCTCCGGGGCCGGGGGCACAGCCAGATCAAGTGGTCCCGTCGAGCGCAGGACCAACGTCCTGGGTGACTACAGCTGGTCGAGTGCCTGCCGCGCCTCGTCCGCCACCGTCCGCCGCGGCCCGGCGGAGCCCAGCCCGAGGACGTGCTCCAGCGCCAGCGCGTACGCCGTGTCGAACGCCCGGTCCGCGGCCACCGGGAGGTCCGGGCGGACGCCGGTGCCTTCCCAGTTCTCCCCCGTCTCCGGGTGGAACGAGCGCGCGATCGACACGGTCACGTCGAGGTAGGTGTCCACTTTGTACTGCTCACGCGGGTGGGCGCCGCCGCGGGTGGCTTCCCCGACCGTCTTCGCCCGGCCCTGCTGCTGGAGCGAGAACGCGAGGTCCTCGCCGCCGGAGAACGTCCGCGGCCCGGTCAGCACCCAGAGCGGCTTGGTGCCGCCGAACCGCAGGCCCGGGACGTACGGCAGCGTCCACATCTGAATGGTCTTGTGGCCTTCGCGCTCGTAGATGTCGAGGTAGTGGACCTGCTCGTCGACGAGGTAGGTCTGCAGCAGCGCGCTCGTGCCGGGGGTGCCGCCGCGGTTGCGGCGCACGTCCAGCAGGAGGGCGTCCGCGGGCGCGAGCAGCGTCATCGCCGCCGCGATCGCGGGGCCGGCCAGCTCCGGCGGGTAGAGCATGGTCGTGTCGAGGTAGCCGACGTTGCCGGCCAGGCGCCGGACCTCGGCGATGCCGAAGCCCTCCAGCTCGGCCTCGAGCCGGAACCCGTCGGAGTTCACGGCCGCGTCGCCGTCTTCGGCGACCGGGTCGACGTGGTGCCGCAGGCGCAGGTGCTTGTCGCCGTTCACCGACTGCAGGTCGGTTGTGACCAGCGTCGCGAATTCCGCGTCACCCAGTCCGCTGTACGCGCCTTCGCCGAGACGCTGGCGAAGCGCTTCTGCCAGCTTCGCCGCGACGTCCGGGAACACGTAGTGCGCTTCCAACCGGCGGATGACCTCTTCGACCTGCGCAGTACGCGCCTCAGACCCCATGACCGACAACCTACCGCAGCCCACAATCGAATTTTCGGCATACCGAAGAAAATTGTGCGACGCGGCTTGATGACAAATTCATGACCACCGATCCGGCAATTTCGCGCAAGAGATCAGCTTGCGCCGTTCTGAATCTCCCCTTTATCGTTGCAGTGAAAGGGGCGAAAATACTCATGACTCCCGCGATGGTGGCGCTGATCAGCGCGTTCGGCCTGGTCCTCGCCGTGGAACTGCCGGACAAGACGCTGGTCGCCACCCTGGTGCTGACCACCCGTTTCCGTGGTGGCCCGGTATTCGCCGGGGTCTGCGCGGCGTTCGCCGTGCAATGCGTCATCGCGGTCGCGTTCGGCAGTGTGCTGACGCTGTTGCCGGACGTGGTCCTTTCCCTGGTCGTCGCCGCGATGTTCGGCCTCGGCTCTTTCATGCTCCTTCGCGAGGGATTCAGCGAAGCCGACGAAGCAGGCGAAGACGCTTCGCGCGTCGGCCCCGCTCCGCTGTCCTTCCTGCGCTCCGCGATGACGTCGTTCGGCGTGCTCTTCGCCGCCGAGTGGGGCGACGCCTCCCAGCTCGCGACGGCGAGTCTCGCCGCCCGCATCGGCAACCCCGTCGCCGTCGGCGTCGGCGCGTTCGCCGCGCTGATCGTCGTGGCCGGGCTCGCGGTGTTCATCGGCGCGAAGATCCGCAGCCGGATCCGTCCGAAGCTGATCCAGCGCTGCGCCGGGTTCGTGTTTGCCGGGTTCGCGGCGTTCGCCCTGCTCCAGCTGGCTTTCTGACCGTTGGTTCACAGCTTCACCAGGTAACCTTTCGGGAACGAAAGGGTGGAAGCCAGGTGAACAAGCCATTGCCCGCGGTCTCGCCGCTGCACGGCCGGATCGCGCTCGGGGGCATCGGCCTCGCCGTGACCATCTCGATCGACCTGCACCTGCGGCTCTCCGGCCAGGTCAGCCCGATCTGGCAGACGCTGTCGGAGTACGTCTACGGCAAGCTCGGCTCGGCGTCGGCCGCTCCCCTGTTCAGCGTGATGTGCCTGGCCCTGTCGCTCGGCTCGGTCGCCCTTCTCGCCGGCATCGCGAAGGCGCACCGGCCGGGCACCACCGCCGTCTGCGTGCTGGTCGGCGTCTGGTCGGCCGGGCTGCTCGTGTGCGGGCTCGTGCCCGTGGACCCGGACGGGCAGGCGCGTTCGCTGTCCGGACAGGTCCACAACATCGCCGCGCTCACGGCGTTCGTCGCGCTGCCCGCCGCCGCGTTCGTGCTGACCAGGCGCGGCCGCGAGCGCTGCCCGTGGGAGCCGCGCCGGACGACGATCCGGCGGCTCGCCGCGGCCAGCTTCGCCGCCATCGGCGTGGTGCTCGCCGGGTTCGTCGTCACGCTGGTCGTCGGCCCCGCGCAGCAGGACGTCACGCTGGGCCTGTTCGAGCGCCTGCTGTTCTCGATCGACGTCGCCCTGCTGCTGACCATGGTCCGGCCGCTGCTGGCGGTTTCGCGCCGCTAAGTACGCAGGATGTCGGCCAGCCGCACGGCGGCCGCGACGACCTGCGGGCCCACCTCGGCGGCCTTGAGCGGCTCCATCGAGACGACGCCGACGCTCGCCTTCAGGCCCGGCACTCCGCGGACCGGCGCCGCGACGCCGGACGCGCCCGCCTCCAGCTCCCCCGTCGACGTCACCCAGCCGTCGCCGCCCGGGCGCAGGGACATCGCCTTGCCGGCCGCCCCCGACGTCAGCGAGTGCCGGCTGCCGACGCGGTAAGCGACGTGGAAGCTCGTCCACGACGGCTCGACGACGGCCACCGCAAGCGCTTGCGTCCCCTGGGCGACCGACAGGTGCGCGGTCGCGCCGACCTTCTCGGCCAGCTCTCGAAGCACCGGACCGGCCGCGTCCCGCAGCTGCGGGAGCACCTGCCCGGCCAGCCGGAGCAGGCCGACGCCGAGCCGGACCTTGGTGCCGTCCCGCCAGACGAGCCCGCGCTCCGACAGCGGCACCAGCAGCCGGTAGACGGCCGCGCGGCTGGCCCCGATGGCCACGGCCAGCTCGGAGATGGTCGCCGCGTCGCCGCCGGCGTCGGCCACTGCCTGCAGCAGCGCCAAGCCCCGGTCGAGCGTCAGCGACCCCTCCCGGCCGGTCACAGCAAGCCGAGTTCGCCCATGTCGGCGACGGGCTCCTCGAACGACGCTGCCGCGTACGACGCGAAGAGCGCCCGGACGGCCTTCGCGGCCTGCTCGGACAACCCGCGGGCCTCCTCGGCCAGCGCTTCGGCGTCGGTCGACTCCAGCGCGCCCCGGACGTCGCCGCCGGAGAGGCTGCGCCCGGACGCCACGAGGAGGTTGAGGAAGCCGTGGTGCACGAAGCCGGTGTCGGGGTCGGCGTGCCGGACCGCGCGGTGCAGGCTGTTCGTCGCCTTGAACGACGCACCGGTCGACCCGCTGACGACGGCGAGGAAGTCCGCCACCTCGTCGACGCTCGGGAAGTTTTCGCCCGCCTTGCCGCCGCAGCGGATCTTCGGCCAGCTGCCGTGCTCGATGACCTTCCGCACGCCGTCCAGCCAGCCGACGCCGCGCCGCGGCTCGACCACGCGGATGACGTCCTCCGGGACGAACTCCGAGACGCGCTCCAGCCAGACCTCGTCGACGTCCGACGGCGCCGGCATCTCGACCATCCGCAGCGCGAGCAGCTCGCTGCGCGACTCGACGATCGAGATCGCCTTCGGGACACCGCCGAGGCCGGTGTCGATGATCAGCGAAAGCGGCAGTGGCTGCTTCGGCTTGATCTTGATCAACTCGGTGATCAGCTCCGGCAGCCGGGAGGCCTGGCAGAGGAAGACCCCCAGTACACCGGCGTGCTCGGACTCCCGGCTCGCGAAGTGCGCGCGCAGGGCTTCGGGCATGGCCGCATCGCCCGGAGGGAACAACGCCGAGTCGTCGACGAGCCTCGCGAACAGGGGAGGAATTCCACGGGGGCCGGGGGGCGTGAGTTCCACAGCGCTTGACACGACTGACACGCTAGTAGCGTACGACATGAGGACAAAATCGTCCGCACAGCGGACACGTCAGAAGGGGTCGGCGATGCCTTACTACCGGCGAGTAGGTGAGATCCCGCACAAGCGGCACACCGCGTTCCGGAAGCCCGACGGCGGGCTCTACGCCGAGGAGCTGATGGGCGTCGAGGGCTTCTCCGCCGACTCCGCGCTGCTCTACCACCGCGGCCTGCCGACGGCGATCGTCGACGCCGTCGCGGTCGAGGAGGACCGCGGTTCGCTGACCCCGAACCACCCGCTCAAGCCACGGGCGTTCCAGACCCGGGACCTCAAGTTCGGCGGCGCGGCCGACGCCGTGACCGACCGGCGCCGGCTGTTCGGCAACAACGACGTCACCATCGGGTTCGTCACCGCGACCGCACCCAGCCCGCTCTACCGCAACGCGGCCGGCGACGAGCTGTTCTACGTCCAGGGCGGCTCCGCGACCGTCGAGACAATCTACGGCAGCCTCGAGATCGGCGACGGCGACTACCTCGTGCTCCCGACGTCGTGCACCTACCGCGTCGTCCCCCACGGCGAGGTCGGCCTCTTCATCCTCGAGGCGCGCGGGCACATCGGGCCGCCGAAGCGGTACCTGTCGGCCAAGGGCCAGTTCCTCGAGCACTCGCCGTACTGCGAGCGCGACGTCCGCGGGCCGTCCGAGCCGCTGCTGGAAGACGGCGAGGACGTCGAGGTCCTCGTGCGCCACCGCGCGGGCCTGACGCGCTACACGTACGCGACGCACCCCTTCGACGTCGTCGGCTGGGACGGCTGCCTCTACCCGTGGGCGTTCAACATCGACGACTTCGAGCCGATCACCGGCCGCGTGCACCAGCCACCGCCCGTGCACCAGACGTTCGAGGGCCCGAACTTCGTCGTCTGCTCCTTCTGCCCGCGGAAGGTCGACTACCACGAGGACTCGATCCCGGTGCCGTACAACCACGCGAACGTCGACTCCGACGAGCTGATGTTCTACGTGCGCGGCAACTACGAGGCCCGGAAGGGCTCGGGGATCGGCGTCGGCTCGCTTTCGCTGCACCCGTCCGGCTTCACGCACGGCCCGCAGCCGGGCGCGGCGGAGGCGTCGATCGGCGCGGAGTTCTTCGACGAGACCGCGGTCATGGTCGACACGTTCGCGCCGCTGGAGCTCGGCGAGGCCGCCGACGCGTCCGAAGACCCCGGTTACGCGTGGACGTGGTCGCGCCGAGGACCTAAGGGATAGTCAAGTTTCGGAATTACCGTCCCCTGTCCGTTCCGCTGCCCGATAATGGTATTTCGGCGGTGGAACGGGGAGGATTCGATGATCAATTCCCAACCAGCACGGCGAAAGAGAAAGTTTCTCCCGTTCGTGGCCGCGATCGTGGTCGCCGCCGGGCTGATCATCGGGATCCGGGCCTGGACCAGCGACTCGGGCGACGAGGCGGACGCGGTGAAATGCACCGGCTCGGACGCCATCGCGCTCAACGTCGCGTCGTCCCCGGAAAAGGTCGGAATAGTCCAAGAGGCCGCGAAGGCCTACTCCGGACGGACCGTCGCCGGGCATTGCGTCGACGTCATCGTGAAATCGAAGTCGTCGGGCATCGCGATGCAGGCACTGGCGAACGGCTGGAACGAGGCCACCGACGGGCCGCGCCCCGACGTCTGGACGCCGGCCGCGAGCGGCTGGGTCAACCTGCTGCGCGTCAACGCGAAGGGCGACTCGGCGTCGATCGTGCCGGACGGCGACGCGCAGTCGATCGCGAACTCGCCGCTGACCGTCGCGATGCCGAAGCCGATGGCCGAGGCGCTGGGCTGGCCGGCCAAGCCGATCGGCTGGAAGGACCTCGCCACGCTCGCGACCGACCCGGCGGGCTGGGCGAAGTACGGCCACCCGGAGTGGGGCAAGTTCCGGCTCGGCAAGACGAACCCGAACATCTCCACCGCGGGGCTGAACGCCACCATCGGCGCGTACTACGCGGCCACCGGCACGTCGTCCGACCTCACCGCGGCCGCGCTCGAGAAGCCCGAGGCCAGGCAGTTCGTCTCGAACATCGAGCAGGCGATCGTGCACTACGGCGACAACACGCTGACCTTCCTGACGAACCTGCAGAAGGCCGACGACCGCGGCGCGGCGCTGTCCTACATCTCGGCGGTGACCGTCGAGGAGAGCTCGCTGATCGGCTACAACCAGGGCAACCCGACGAACGACCCGGCCAAGGTCGGCCAGCACGCGCCGCCGAAGGTGCCGATCGTCGCGATCTACCCGGCCGACGGCACGCTCAACTCCGACCACCCGTTCGTCACGCTGAACTGGGCCGACCCGACGCGCAAGCAGATCGCCGCGGACTTCCTCGGCTACCTGCGCGGCCCGGAGACGCAGCAACGGTTCGCCGCGCTGGGCTTCCGGTCGTTCGACGGCAAGCCGGGCCCGCAGGTGACGACGGCGAACGGCACCCAGCCGGACGCGAAGATCAGCTTCCTGCAGCCGCCGTCGCCGACGGTCCTGTCGAAGCTGCTGACCACGTGGACCGAGCTGCGCAAGAAGGCGAACGTGCTGCTGGTCGTCGACGTCTCGGGCTCGATGGGTGACGAGGTGAAGGGCACCGGCAAGAGCAAGATCGACCTGGCCAAGCAGGCCGCGATCGACGCGCTCGGCCAGTTCGTGCCGCGCGACCAGGTCGGGCTCTGGCAGTTCTCCACCCACCTCGACGGCGACAAGGACTACCAGGAGCTGCTGCCGGTCCAGCCGCTCGGCACCAGCGGCAAGGAGACCCTCGCCATGCGGCTGAGCGGGCTGTCGCCGCAGGCCGGCACCGGGCTCTACGACTCTTCGCAGGCCGCGTACGAGTACATGAAAGCGCACGTCGACCCGTCGGCGATCAACGCGGTCGTGGTGCTGACCGACGGCCGCAACGAGGACTCCGGCGGCGTCGACCTCGACCACCTGCTGCCGCAGCTGCGGCCGGAGGGCAACGCGGAGACGGTCCGGCTGTTCACCATCGCCTACGGCTCGGACGCCGACCAGGGCGTGCTGAAGCAGATCGCGGAAGCGACCGAGGGATCGGAGTACGATTCGTCCAAACCGGACTCGATCAACCAGGTGTTCACTTCTGTGATTTCGAATTTCTGACATGAAGTTCGCCCGTGAGCTCGCCGAACCGTGGGGGCTGCTGCTGGCCGCCACGTCGGCGGGGGTGGCCTGGGCCGTCCAGCTGCCGGTGCTTCTCGCCCTCTTGATCGGGGTGGTGGTGCTGGCCGCTCGCGCGGGCGTGGCCGCGTTGGGCCGTGAGCCGGCACCGGAGCGACGCGAAGCGCGGGTGCTCGACGTCGCACCGGGGTCCGATGAGGAGAACTGGCTGCGCCGGGCCGAGGGCGCGGCCGACGGGTTCGCCTCGCTGAGCTCGTCTCTCGACGCCGGCCCCCTGGCCGACCGCGTCGCGGACATGGAGCCGGTGGTCCAGGAGACGCTGGCAACGCTCGAACGCCTGGCCGGACGCGCGTCGGCGACCGGGAAGGCGCTTTCACGGGTCGACCTCGACGTCGTGACGCGCGAGCGGCGCCGGCTGGAGCAGTCGATGGGCTCGGCGCGCGAGGAGGTCCGCGGCGACCTCGAACAGGCGTTGACGGCGGTGAAGGCCCAGGAGGACGTGCACGCACGGCTTTCCGGCGCGCGCGACAAGCTGCTGGCACAGCTGCAGTCGGGCGCGCTCGGCCTGGACAGCCTGGTGGCCCGCGTCGCGGAGCTGACGGCGGCGACGACGGACTTCGCGGTCGACACCGGCGCGGTCCGGGAGCTGAGCGACCAGCTGGAGGGCATCCGGCAGGGCGTGCTGGAGACCGAGCAGGCGACGCGGAAGTCGCTGGGCTGACCGCGTGCTTGACCGGGTCGCCCGGTGGTGTGAACTTTCGTCCCATGAAGGCAGAGTCGCGCTCGAACGCGCGAAGTCAGTGGGTCCTGGAAGCGCAGGGGGTCGACGACGAGCCCGTGCCACCGTCGGTGCTGTCCGAGTGGCGGCGCTACCAGCGGTCGTCGTGGGCCGCGCGGCGCCGGCATTCGGTCGTCGAGGTCACGAGCCTGGTGGTGACCGCGACGATCCCGGCACTCGCGGCTTTCGCGCTCGACGTCCGGCTCATCGCGGCCGTCGGGTCCTTGGCGGTGCTGATCAACGGGATCCGGGCATTGGGCGGCTACAAGGAGAACTGGACCAGCCGGACGCGGGCGCGCTACGCGATCGAGAAGGAGATCGCGTTGTTCGCGGCGAAGCACGGCAACTACGCGTCCCCGGGCGCGGCGGCGGTCCTGGTGGAGACGGTCGAGGAGATCTGCGCGGGAGAACGCGACGGCTGGGTCGCACTTCGGCTGTCCTACGGCAACTCCCGCGAGAAGGCGGAGACGAGCTAGCCCGCCCAGCCGGGACGCCAGGTCGTGGCGGCCCGCGCGCCCGGCCTCAGATGAGCGCGCAGCCGGGCCAGCGCGGGGTGTGAACTGCCCCGGCGCCAAACGAGCGAATGGGGATACACGGGCGTCGGATCCTCGATCGGAACGCGTCGCAAGTCCTGCCCGGCCGGCCACCGGACCCGGCTTTCCGCTCCGACCAGCGTGGCCACCTCCGCCGACTCCGCGAGCGTGTCCAGCACCACCTCGGTGCCGAAGTTCGGCCCGGCGGCGTCGATCGACAGCCCGAACGCGGCCATGAACTCGGCGTAGTACGCGCCCCACTCGGTCCCGGGCACCACGCCGGGCATCCAGATCCGATGCCCGGCCAGCGCTGCGGGAGTCACCGAAGACGACGCGGCCAGTGGGTGTGCGGGTCCGCACAGCAGCTGGATCGGCTCGTCGAACACCCAGGCCGAATCCACGTCTTCGGGCAGCACGTCGACCGCGCGGAAGGAGGCATCGATGCTGCCTTCCCGGACGGCCGCGATCGCCGAAGCGGCGTCGAAGAGTGTCACCACCTCCAAGGCGACCTCCGGATGGGCTTCATGAACCCCAGCGGCGGCGCCGGGCACAGCCGTCGGCCGACAACGGCGCCCGAATGGCGCGGTGCATTCCGGCGCCGGGCATCGAGCCTCCGGCCGGCAGCAGCTCACGGACGTGAGGCAAGAACGCCCCTCCGGTGAGCACAGCTCCACGCGGAGCGGCCGACCACCTAGCGTCCTGCGCCAATCCCCAGGGGCCCAGACATCCCCCGCCGCTCGGCGGTTTCTGGGGGTGGTTGCAACACCTGAGTTTTCAGGAGTTGCCTCTTGTCCAGACGGGATCGAGACCGGGCCTTGAGCCGGACCGTGTGTAGTCCTGATCGGCGTGGCCGAGCGTTAACCGCCGAGCGGGTGACCTACTTTGCGCTGGTGGAAGCAGGAACAGGCAGCAGAGAAGCGGCCCGG
>NZ_JAPZLD010000072.1:0-41661 GCF_030182635.1 Amycolatopsis ponsaeliensis | reverse complement strand
CGGCCAAACACAGCCGACGTCGACCGGCGACACGCCCACCGATTCTCATCCCACCCGCGAGCGCACGCCAGCGCCCATCGACAGTTCTAACCCTGTTTCTCACTCACGACCTCTTGCCGCGGCAGACCTCTCAGCCGGAGTCGCGCTTCCCCATCAGGGAGAACGCCACCACCAGCGCGACCGCGACCCACGTCAGCAGCGTCCCGCCGCCGGTCAGCGGGCCCAGGTACGTCACCGAGTCCGTCTTCAGCTGGGCTGTGCTCAGCTGCTCCGCGGCCGACGCCGGGAAGTACGCGAGGATGTCGCGCTGGACCCACTGCGGCAGCAGCGCGCCGAGGATCGCCGGGGCGAAGATGAAGCCGATCGCCGTCGCGATCGCGCCCGCCGCGCTGCGCATCATCACGCCGAACGACAGGGCCAGCAGCGCGAACGCCGCGAACTCCGCGCCCCAGCCGAGCAGGCTGCGCAGCACGCCCGGGCCGCCGAGGCCCAGCGTCGGGATGGCCGGGTTGATGCCGAGCACCAGCTGGCCGATGAAGAACGCCGCCGCCGCGAACAGGGTGCCGAGCACGAACGCCAGCAGCCCGACGACCACGGCCTTCGAGATCAGGACCCGGCCGCGGTGCGGGGTGATGGCCAGCGTGAGGCGCATCATTCCGGTCGAGTACTCACCGGACACGGCGAGCACGCCGAGCACGGAGATCAGGATCAGGCCGAGGTTCATCCCGACCATGGCGGTGCCGGCCGAGTCGAAGTCCATCGTCTGGCCGGCGGGCAGGTTCTTGTAGTCCTGCTCGGTCAGGAAGCTGAACAGCACGGAGAACCCGACGCTGACGACGGCCGCGGCGATGACGACGAGCCACGTCGAGCGGACCGACTTGAGCTTGGTCCACTCCGCGGCGAGCGTGTTGCCGATGCCAGGCGAGACCTTCGTCTCCGGCAGCGAAGCCGTTGCGGTGGTCACGTCATTCACTCCCTTCCGCCGCGAGCGCGCGGGCCGTCTCGAGAACCTTGTGCTCCTCCGGTGCCGCGCCATTGTGCGAGCGGTACTGCACGCTGTCCTTGGTGAGATCCATGAACGCGGCCTCGAGGCTGGCGCGGACCGGCGTGAGCTCGTGCAGCCCGAGCCGGCGCTCCAGTGCGAGGTCGCCGATCTCCGGCGCGTCCAGGCCGACGATGTTGAGCGAGCCGTCGTCCAGCTTCGTCACCTTGCCGCCCGCCCGTTCCAGGGCTTCGGCGAGCTCGGCGGCCTGCGGCGAGACCACGTGGACGTGGCTGCGCGCGCTGCGCTGGGTGAAGTCGGCGATCGGCATGTCGGCGATGAGCTCGCCCCGGCCGATCACGATGACGTGCGCGGCGGTCTCTTCCATCTCGTTCATCAGGTGGCTCGACACGAAGACCGTCCGCCCCTCGGCGGCGAGGTCCTGCATCAGGGTCCTGATCCAGTAGATGCCCTCGGGGTCGAGGCCGTTGACCGGCTCGTCGAACAGCAGCGTCGGCGGGTCGCCCAGCAGGGCGGTCGCGATGCCGAGCCGCTGGTACATGCCGAGGGAGAAGTTGCCGACCTTCTTGCCCGCGACCTCGGTGAGGCCGACGGTGTCGAGCACCTCGTCCACCCGCTTGCGCGGGATGCCGCCGGCCTGCGCCACCCACTGCAGGTGCCGGTACGCCGTGCGCGCGCCGTGGACGGCCTTCGCGTCGAGCAGCGCCCCGACCTCCCGCATCGGCGCGGGCAGGTCCCGGTAGGCCTTGCCGTTGACCGTGACCGAGCCGCCGCTGGGGGCGTCCAGGCCGAGGATCATGCGCATCGTGGTCGACTTGCCCGCCCCGTTGGGCCCCAGGAAACCGGTCACGACGCCAGGCTTGATGTCGAACGACAGGCCGTTGACGGCCGTCGTGTCCCCGTATCGCTTCGTCAGATCTCGTGCTGTGATCAAGCGCCTGCTCCGTATCCGAATCCTGTAGTACCTGAGGACAAGTCAACCGGCTGCCACCACCGCCGGGCTAGTACACAAGGTCGCTTGTCACCGCAACCAAAGTTGCAACCCCCGTACCTGCGTGATCTTCCCAGCACCCGGCGCGACCGGCAACTCGGGGGAACGTCAACTTTCGATGGTCGGAAGACGACTTTCGAGGACTCACAACGGTGATCGCCGTGTGCTTGAATCGATCACAAGAGATTTCGTCGACTACTTTTCACGAGGAGTTTCCGATGGCCAAAGAACAAGGACGTCCCTTCGTTTCCCTCGTCATGGGACTGATTCTCGTCGCGGGCGGGGTCGCGATCATCATCAACGCGGGAGAGCACACCATCGGCGTGATCGGCGGCGGGGTCACCATCGTCGTGGGTCTGCTGTTCTTCGTGCGCAGCGCCACTTCCCGCAAGACGACGGCCGCCGGACGGCGCCGGTTCTTCATCTCCTGAGAATCCTGAAATCCTGCCATCGACGGAACTCGGCGGCCGTCCTGGTGTCCCGGTCGGGGGGTCACCAGGACGGCCGCTTCCGTTTCGCGCGACGCTATTCGTCGCCGAGGGCCAGCCGCACGAGGTCGTCGACCCCCATCTCGCCGAACGCGTCGTCGTCGGGGGATTCCGGGGCCGGGCCGCCGTCCCGCAGCTTCAGCACCGCCTCCAGCAACCCCGCCTCGCGGAACCGCGCGACCGGAATGGACGCCAGTGCCGCGCGGATCTCCTGTTCCTGGTCAGGCTCCTCCGAGGGGGAGTCCGGGAACAGCTCCTCCCCCACGTAGCCGGCCAGCGCCGCCGGGGTCGGGTAGTCGAAGATCAGCGTCGCCGGCAGGCGGATCCCGCTCGCCGCGCTGAGGCGGTTGCGCAGTTCCACCGCGGTCAGCGAGTCGAAGCCCAGCTCCTTGAACACCCGCAGCGGGTCGACGGTCTCCGCGCCGCCGTAGCCCAGCACCGCGCCCACCTGCGCGCACACCAGGTCCAGCAGCGCCTGCCGCCGGTCCTCACCGGACGTCCCGGCGAGCCGCTGCCGCAGGTCGGCCTCCGCCGCTCCCGCACCGGCCGTGCGGCGCCGGACGGCGGTCCGGACCACTCCGCGCAGCTGCTCCGGGACGTCGGTCGAGCCCAGTACGCGCGCGTCGACCAGCATCGGCACCAGCACCGCGTCGGGCGCGCCCAGCGCCGCGTCGAACAGCGCCAGTCCCTGGTCCGCGGGCAGCGGCGGCAGCCCGGACCGCGCCATGCGGCGCACGTCGGCGTCGGACAGCCCGGCCGTCATGCCGCCGGTCGGCAGCCACGGTCCCCAGGCCAGCGCCAGCGCGGGCAGTCCCGCCGATCGCCGTTGCCGGGCCAGCGCGTCCAGGAAAGCGTTTGCGGCCGCGTAGTTGCCCTGACCCGGCGCTCCGAGCACCCCGGCCGCCGAGGAGAACAGGACGAACGCGGACAGATCGAGGTCCCGCGTCAGCTCGTCCAGGTTCGCGGCCGCGACGACCTTCGGCCGCAGCACGGCGTCCAGCCGCTCCGGGGTCAGCGCGCCGACGAGCCCGTCGTCGAGCACCCCGGCCGCGTGCACCACGGCGGTCAGCGGGTGCCGCGCGGGCACGTCGGCCAGCAGCTTCGCAAGCGCTTCCCGGTTCGCCGCGTCACACGCGACAACGGAAGTCTCGGCCCCGAGCGAGGACAGCTCGGCCCGCAGTTCCTCGACACCCTCGGCCGCCGGACCGCGCCGGCTCGCCAGCAGCAGGTGCCGGACGCCGGAGTCCGCGAGGTGCCGGGCCAGCAGCCGCCCGAGCCCGCCGGTGCCGCCGGTGATCAGCACGGTGCCGTGCGCGTCGAGCGGCGCGGGCACGGTCAGCACGACCTTGCCGACGTGCTTCGCCTGGCTCACGTGCCGGAACGCCGCGGGGGCGCGCCGGACGTCCCAGGAGGTGACCGGCACCGGCGTCAGCACCCCGGCCTCGAACCACTCCAGCAGCCGGTCGAACAGCTCGCGGATCCGGTCGTGCCCGGCCTCGACCAGGTCGAACGCCTGGTACCGGACGCCCGGGTGCTCGGCCGCGACGCGCTCGGGGTCGCGCACGTCGGTCTTGCCCATCTCCAGGAACCGGCCCCCGCGCGGCAGCAGCCGCAGGGACGCGTCCACGAAGTCCCCGGCGAGCGAGTCGAGCACGACGTCGACACCGCGTCCGCCGGTCGCCGCGCGGAACTCGGCTTCGAAGTCGAGCGTCCGCGACGACGCGATGTGGTCGTCCGCCAGGCCCGAAGCCCGCAACGTGTCCCACTTGCCCGCACTCGCGGTGCCGTACACCTCGGCACCGAGCTGCCGCGCGAGCTGCACCGCGGCCATGCCGACGCCGCCCGCCGCCGCGTGCACCAGGACGGTCTCGCCCGCCTGCAGGTCACCAAGGTCGGTCAGGGCGTAGAGCGCGGTCAGGAACACCACCGGCACCGAAGCGCCCTGCGCGAACGACATCCCGGCGGGCAGCCGGCAGAGCATGCGCTCGTCGACCTCCGCCACCGGCCCGAACGCGCCGCCGAACATGCCCATCACGCGATCGCCGGGCGCGAACCGGGTGACGCCGTCGCCGACCGCCGTGACGACCCCGGCGCCCTCCAGCCCCGGCGAGGTGGCCGGGCCCGGGTACATGCCGAGCGTGTTGAGGACGTCCCGGAAGTTCACGCCGGCGGCGCGCACGGAGATCCGCACCGCGCCCGGCGCGACCGGCTCGGCGAATTCGGGACAGGCCACCACGGTCAGCCCGTCGAGGGTGCCGCGGTCGGCGATGTCGACCCGCCAGTCCCCGGCGGGGACGGTGAGCGCGTCCGTTTCCTTGGCCAGCCGCGCGACCCGGGCCGTGCCGGCGCGGACCGCGACCTGGTTCTCCCCCGTCGCCAGGGCGGCGGCGAGGTCGGCCGGGTCGCCGGCGTCCACCAGCACGAACCGGCCGGGGTGCTCCGACTGCGCCGAGCGCACCAGGCCCCAGACCGCGGCGAGGGCGGGATCGGCCGGGCCGTCACCTTCTTCGGTGACGACCGCGCCGGAAGTCAGCAGCGCGAGCTTCGCCGCGGCGAAGCGGTCATCGGCGAGCCAGGCCTGGACGAGGGCGAGCGCGTGGTGCGTCGCCTCGCGCACCGGCCGCGTCGCGAAGGGGACCACGACGACGTCCGGGACATCGGTGACGTCGGTGACGTCGGTGACATCGGCGAGCGAGTCGACGACCGTCCACGACGGATCCACTACGTCACCGTCGTGAGCGGGCCAGGTGAGCCGGTGGAGCGCGTCCGGGCGGGCCACGAGCTGGTCCGGCGAGAACTCCCGCAGGGCCAGGGAATCCACGGTCGCGACGGCCCGGCCGGCGGAGTCGGCGATCGTGATCGCGAGGGACTCAGGCCCGGTCTTGGTGAGCCGCACCCGCAGGCCACGCGCGCCCTCGGCGTGCAGCGACACCCCGCGCCAGGAGAACGGCAGCCTGCCGTTCGGAGCGGGCGCGAACGGCAGGAACGCCGCCGCGTGCAGGACCGCGTCGAGCAACGCCGGGTGCAGCCCGAACGCCGAAGCGTCCGCGTCCTCCGGCAGCTCGACCTCGGCGAAGACGTCTTCGCCGTGCCGCCAAGCCTTCCGCAGCCCCTGGAAGACCGGGCCGTAGCCGAATCCGCTGTCCGCGAGCCGGTCGTAGAGCCCGTCAGTCTCGAGAAGCTCGGCGCCCGCGGGCGGCCATTCGGTGAGGTCGTCGCCGCGCACCGGGACCGCCGGCGTCAGCACGCCGCTCGCGTGCAACGTCCAGGGGCTGTCGGGGGCCGCGTCCTCGGCGCACGAGTGGATGGTCAGCGAGCACGCCCCGGACTCGTCCGGCGCGCCGGTCAGGACCTGGAGCCGGACACCGCCGGTCGCGGGCAGCACCAGCGGCGCCCCGAGCGTCAGCTCCTCGAGCTGCGTGCGGCCGGCGCGGTCGCCCGCGTCGACGGCGAGCTCCACGAACGCCGTCCCGGGGAAGAGCACCGAACCGCCGATGCCGTGGTCGGCGAGCCAGGGATGGGTGCGCAGGGAGAGCCGTCCGGTGCCGAGGACGCCCGCGGACCCGGCCAGTTCGGCGGTGGCGCCGAGGAACGGGTGCGGGCTGGCGGCCAGCCCGGCGGTCGCGACGTCGCCGGTGCGGCCGGCGGCCGCGGGCCAGAACCGGCGGCGCTGGAACGAATAGGTCGGCAGCTCGGCCCGCTCGCCTGCCGCGACCAACGTCGTCCAGTCCGGGGAGAAGCCGTGTACGTGGGCCTCGGCCACCGCGGTCAGGACGGCCTCGACGTCGGGGCGCTTACGCCGCTGGGTCGCGGTGACGAAGACTTCGCCGTCGACGCAGTCCCCGACCATCGCGGAGAGCACGGCGTCCGGGCCGACCTCGACGAACCGGGTGACGCCGAGGGAGGCGAGCCGGCCGACGCCGTCGGCGAAGCGGACCTCGTCGCGCACGTGCCGGACCCAGTGCTCGGGCCCGGCGGCGGTGACGAGCCGGCCGGTGAGGTTCGAGACCAGCCCGATCTTCGGGTCCTGGTAGGACAGGCCGGCCGCGACCTCGCGGAACCGCGCGAGCATCGGGTCCATCAGCGGGGAGTGGAACGCGTGGCTGGTGCGCAGCCGCTTGGTTTCCCGGCCCAGCCGCGTGAAGTGCGCGGCGATGCCGAGGACGTCCTCTTCGACGCCGGACACGACGATCGACGCGGGCCCGTTGACGGCGGCGATCCCGGCCGACGCGGTGAGCAGCGACCGGACCTCCTCCTCGGTCGCGCGCAGGGCCACCATCGCACCGGTCGCGGGCAGCTCCTGCATGAGCCGGCCGCGCGCGGCGACCAGCGTGCAGGCGTCGTCGAGGCTCAGCACCCCGGCCACGTGGGCGGCCGCGAGCTCGCCGACGGAGTGGCCCATGACGAAGTCCGGGGTCAGCCCCCACGACTCCAGCAGGCGGAACAGCGCCACCTCGACCGCGAACAGCGCGGGCTGGGCGAATCGCGTCTGGTCGAGCCGATCGCCGCCCTCGGCGATCACCTCGCGCAGCGGGAGGTCGAACCGCGCGCAGGCCGCGTCGAAGGCGTCGGCGAACACCGGGAACTCCTCGCGCAGCGCGAGTCCCATGCCCGCGCGCTGGGCGCCCTGGCCGGTGAAGAGGAACGCCGAACGGCCCTCGTCGGAGACACGACCGCGGACGACGCCGGGCCCTTCGCCGCCTTCGGCCAGCCGCCGCAGGTTCCGGAGCGCGGTGTCCCGGTCGGGGGCCAGGACGACGGCCCGGTGGTCGAACGCGGTCCGGGCGGCCAGCGCGGAACCGATGTCTTGGGCCGCCACCGGAAGCAGGGCGGCAGCCTGCGCAGCCAGCGCCGCCTCGGTGTGCCCGGACACCGGCCAGAGAAGCGACGCCGTCTCGTCCACAGTGGACTCGACCGGTGCGGGGGCCTGCTCCAGCACGACGTGCGCGTTGGTCCCGCTGAAGCCGAACGCGGACACCGCGGCCCGGCGCGGCCGGCTCGCTGCCGGCCAGGCGACGGGCTCGGTGAGCAGCCGGACGTTCCCGGCGGTCCAGTCGACCCGCTCCGACGGGACGTCGGCGTGCAGCGTGCGCGGCAAGGTCTCGTGGTTCAGCGAGAGGACCATCTTGATCACTCCGGCGACCCCGGCGGCGGCCTGAGTGTGGCCGAGGTTGGACTTGATCGCGCCCAGCCACAGGGGACGCTCGCGGTCCTGCCCATAGGTCGCGAGCAGCGCCTGGGCCTCGATCGGGTCGCCGAGCCGCGTGCCGGTGCCGTGCGCCTCGACGGCGTCCACATCGGACGGCGCGAGCCCGGCGTCGGCGAGCGCGGCGAGGATCACGCGTTGCTGGGAAGGGCCGTTCGGGGCGGTGAGCCCGTTGCTCGAGCCGTCCTGGTTGACGGCCGAGCCACGCAGGACCGCCAGCACCTGGCGGCCGTTGCGCTGGGCGTCGGAAAGCCGTTCCAGCAGCAGGATCCCGGCGCCTTCCGACCAGCCGGTGCCGTCGGCGCCTTCGCCGAAGGCCTTGCAGCGGCCGTCCTCGGCCAGCCCGCGCTGGCGGCTGAACTCCACGAACCCGGCCGGGGTGGACATCACGGTGACCCCGCCGGCCAGCGCCAGCGAGCACTCGCCCGAGCGCAGCGACTGCGCCGCGAGGTGCAGGGCGACCAGCGACGACGAGCACGCCGTGTCGACGGTGACGGCCGGGCCTTCGAGCCCGAAGGTGTAGGAGACCCGGCCGGACAGCACGCTCGCCGCGTTGCCGGTGCCGAGGTGCCCGGCGACGTCGTCCGCCGAATCCCGCAGCAGCGACGAGTAGTCCTGGCCGTTGGTCCCGGCGAAGACGCCGGTGCGGCTGCCGCGCAGGGCCGACGGGTCGATCCCCGCGCGTTCGAAGGCCTCCCAGGAGGTCTCCAGCAGCAGCCGCTGCTGCGGGTCCATCGCGACGGCTTCGCGCGGCGACACCTCGAAGAACTCCGGGTCGAACCCGGCCGCGTCGGCGAGGAAGCCGCCTTCCCGCGTGTAGCAGGTGCCGGGGTGGTCGGGGTCCGGGTGGTAGAGCGTGTCGAGGTCCCAGCCGCGGTCGCCGGGGAACGGCGCGATGACGTCGCGCCCGCTTTCAAGAAGCTCCCACAGCTGCTCGGGCGTGCCGACCCCGCCGGGGAAGCGGCAGCTCATCGCCACGATCGCGATCGGCTCGTCGACGGCCCGGGTGGCCGTCTCGGCGGGCCCGGGACCGGCCGCGCCGAGCAGGTGCTCGGCGAGCGCGCGCGGCGTCGGGTGGTCGAACACGAGGGTCGAGGGCAGCGTCAGGCCGGTCTCGCGGCCGAGGGCGTTGCGCAGTTCGACCGCGGTGAGCGAGTCGAAGCCGAGGTCGGCGAAGGGCCGGTCCGCGCGCACGGACGCCGCCGAGTGGCCGAGCACCGCGGCAACCTGCGCCCGGACCAGGTCGAGGGCACTGGCGGGATCACCGGTGAGCCGCGTGGCCGGGGTGGGCTGGTCACCGGCGAGCCCGCCGAGCAGCGGCCGGGTGGTGTCGAGGTCGTCGGCGGCGAAGTCGATCGGCACGACCAGCGCGTCCGAGCCGGCGAGGGCGCGGTCGAACAGGGCCAGCGCGTCGCGGGCGGGCAGCGGCCGCACCCCGCCCTGGCGCATCCGGGCGACGTCGGCGTCGGTGAGCTGCCCGGTCATCCCGCCGTCGGGTACCCACGGGCCCCAGGCCAGCGACACCGCGGGCAGTCCCAGGTCCCGCCGGTGCGCGGCGAGCGCGTCGAGGAACGTGTTGGCCGCCGCGTAGTTGCCCTGCCCGGCCCCGCCGAGGACCCCGGCGGCGGACGAGAAGAGGACGAACGCGGACAGGCCTTCGGTGAGCTCGTGCAGGTGCCAGGCCGCGCCGAGCTTGGGCCGCAGGACGGCGTCGAGCCGCTCGGGGGTCAGCGAGGAGACGACGCCGTCGTCGAGGACGCCGGCCGCGTGCACCACCGCGGCGAGCGGGCCGACCTCGCCGAGCAGCCCGGCCAGGGCTTCCCGGTCGGTGACGTCACAGGCGGCGAGGACGACTTCGGCGCCTTCCGCGGCCAGTTCCGTCTCGAGGTCCCGCGCGCCCGGCGCATCCGGTCCCCGCCGGCTCACGAGGACGAGCCGGCGCACGTCGTGCGCGCGGACCAGGTGCCGGGCCAGCGCGCCGCCGAGCGAACCGGCCCCGCCGGTGATGAGCACCGTCCCTTCGAGCCGGACGCCGAGTCCGTCCGAAGTGGACTCCACGAGCCGCGGCACAGTGACTTCGCTGCCCGTGTAGGTGGCTTCCGGCTCCTCGATGGCGAACGCGGCCGGCAGTTCGGCGGCGTTCGCCAGGACGAACCGGCCGGGGTGTTCGGCTTGTGCGGAGCGGACCAGGCCCCGCACCGCCGCACCGGCGAGCCCTCGGGTGACGAAGACCAGCTTCGATCGTGCGTAGCGATCGTCGCCCAGCCAGGTTTGCAGCAGGTGCAGAGCATCCCGCGTCAAACGGTGAGCGGCCTCGACGAGATCGCCTTCGGCCTTGCAGCGGAAGAAGACCACCGGCGGGACGTCCGCGGCGGGGTCCAGTTCGTGCCAGTCGACGGCCGGGCTGGTGGCGGTCGCCGGGACCTGCTCGACGCGGTACAGCGCACCGGCCGGCTTGACCGCCCGCTGCCCGTCCAGCCAGTAGCGTTCCCGCTGGAAGGCGTAGGTCGGCAGGTCCACGACCCGCGCGCCCCGCCCGGCGAACACGGCTTCCCAGTCCGGGCTGAACCCGGCGACGTGCAGCCGTCCGACGGCTTCGATGACCGTGCGCACCTCGTCCCGGTCCCGGCGCAGCACCGGCACCACCACCGCGTCCGGCACGCAGTCGCCGGCCATCGCGGCGGCCGCACCGCCGGGCCCGGGCGTCACGAAGCGGGTCACGCGGTTCGCGGCGAGCCAGCGCATCCCGTCGTGGAACCGGACGGTGGCGCGGACGTGCTCGACCCAGTACTCCGCGGAGGCGACGTCGGCCGGTTCGCCGGTCACGTTCGAGACCACGGGGATCTTCGGCGCCGTGTAGGTGACGGTCTTCGCGACCGCGCGGAACGCGTCCAGGATCGAGTCCATGTGCGGCGAGTGGAACGCGTGGCTGACCCGCAGCCGTTTCGACCCGGCGAACCGCGCGGCGATCTCCTCGACGGCGTCGACGTCACCGGAAACGACCACGGCGTCAGGACCGTTGATCGCGGCGAGGGCGACCCGCTCGCCCAGCAGCGGCCGGACCTCGTCCTCGGTGGCGCGCAGGGCGGCCATCGCGCCGGCGTCGGGCACCGACTGCATGAGCCGCGCCCGCGCGGCAACCAGCCGGCACGCGTCCGGGAGGTCGAACACCCCGGCGACGTGCGCGGCAGCCAGCTCGCCGATCGAGTGGCCCATGACGAAGTCGGGCGTCAGGCCCCAGGACACGAGCAGCCGGTGGAGCGCGACCTCCAGGGCGAACAGGGCGGGCTGGGTCACCTCGGTCCGGTCCAGGTCGCCACCGTCGAAGATCAGCTCGCGCAGTCCGGCGAAGCCCGCGCAGACTTCGTCGAAGGCCTGCGCGAAAACGGGGAACGCGGCGTACAGCCCGCGTCCCATGCCCGGCTGCTGCGCTCCCTGGCCCGCGAACACGTAAGCCGTCTTGCCCGGGGTGGTTTCGCCGGCGGACGTCAGCTCGGTGAGACCGTCGCGCAGTTCCTCGGCGGTCTCCGCCAGCACGACGGCGCGGTGCTCGAACGCGGCTCGCGTGGTGGCCAGCGAATACGCGACGTCGACCGGCCGGAGTCCGTCCACTTGCGACAGCAACCGGGCGGCCTGCTCGCGCAGCGCCTCCGGGCTCTTCGCCGACAGGATCGCGGGCACCAGCCCGGCCGGGCCACCCACCTCGGCCGGCTCGGGTTCGGGGGCCTGCTCGATGATCGTGTGCGCGTTGGTGCCGCTCACGCCGAAGGACGAGACCCCGGCCCGGCGCGGCCGCTCGCCCGCCGGCCACGCGACGGCCTCCTGCAGCAGCTCGACCTCGCCGGTGTCCCAGTCCACTTTGGACGACGGGATCTCGGCGTGCAGGGTGCGCGGCAGCAGCTCGTTGCGCAGCGCCATCACCATCTTGATCACGCCGCCGACGCCGGCCGCGGCCTGCGTGTGACCGAAGTTCGACTTCGCGGAGCCCAGCCACAGCGGGGCTCCACCGGCGCGTTCCCGGCCGTACGTCGCCAGCAGCGCCTGCGCCTCGATCGGGTCGCCCAGCGTGGTCCCGGTGCCGTGGCCCTCGACGACGTCAACGTCCGCGGCGGACAGCCCCGCGTCGGCGAGCGCGGCACGGATGACGCGCTGCTGCGAAGGCCCGTTCGGCGCGGTAAGCCCGCTGCTCGCGCCGTCGGAGTTGACGGCCGAGCCGCGCACCACCGCGAGCACCGGGTGGCCGTTGCGGCGCGCGTCGGAAAGCCGTTCCAGCAACAGGAAACCGGCGCCCTCGCCCCAGCCCGTGCCGTCGGCGGCGTCGGCGTAAGAGCGGCAGCGGCCGTCCGGCGAGAGACCGCGCTGCCGGCTGAAGCCGATGAACGTCACCGGCGTCGACATCACCGCGACGCCGCCGGCGAGCGCCAGCGAGCAGTCGCCGCGCCGCAGCGCCTGCGCGGCCCAATGCAACGCGACGAGCGACGACGAACAGGCGGTGTCGACGGTGACCGCCGGGCCTTCGAGCCCGAAGGTGTAGGCCACCCGGCCGGACGCGATGCTGGCCGCACTCCCGTTGCCCACATAGCCTTCGAGGCTCGCGGGCAGGTCGGTCAGGCGCGTGGCGTAGTCGTTGTACATCACCCCGGCGAACACGCCGGTGCTGCTGCCGCGCAGCGACGCCGGGTCGATCCCGCCGCGTTCGAAGGCTTCCCAGGCCGTTTCGAGCAGCAGCCGCTGCTGCGGGTCGATCGTCTGCGCCTCGCGCGGGGAGATGCCGAAGAACTCCGGGTCGAACTCGTCCGCGTCGTGCAGGAAACCACCCTGGCGGGTGTAGCACTTCCCGGCGCGGTCCGGGTCCGGGTCGTAGAGGGCGTCGAGGTCCCAGCCGCGGTTGACCGGGAACCCCGAGATCGCGTCGCGGCCCGAGGCCACGACGTCCCAGAGGTCCTCCGGCGACCGGACGCCGCCGGGGAACCGGCAGCTCATCCCCACGATCGCGATCGGCTCGTGCTCGCGGTCCTCCGCGTCGCGCAGCCGCTCGCGCGTCCGGTACAGGTCCGCGGTGACCTTCTTGAGGTACCCGCGCAGCTTGTCGTCGTCGCTCATGCCTTTTCCCCGTCGCCTGCGCGCACGGCGCGTTCGAGCACGTCCGCCGCCTTTTTCGCGCCCCCGGACGCCTGGATGGCGGCCCGCATACCCGCGACCTCGGCCGCCACGGCCGCGTCGGCGGCGACGGCCAGGACGGCGTCGCGCACGTCGTCCCCGGTCACGTCGTCGAGCAGCGCGCGGCCCAGTCCCAGCCGCTCGACCTGCTGCGCCGTCACCCGCGCCTCCGGGCGCTGCGGCACGGCGACCACGGGGACGCCGTGGCCGAACGCGTCCATCAGGGAGCCCGTCCCCGCCTGGCAGACGACGACGTCGGTGTGCGGCAGGACCGCGCGGTGGTCGAGCCAGGAGTGCAGCTCGACGTTGTCCGGCATGGCCGCCGCGAGGTCGTCGCCGACGTGCCCGGCGGTGGTCATCACAACCCGCCAGCCGGTGCCCGCGAACGCCTGCCCGCACGCGGTGAAGAACCCGGGGTTGCTGTTGGAGGAGGTGCCCAGCGACACCAGGACGACCGGGACGTCCTCGGCGGGCGCGGCCCAGCCGTCGGCGGCCGCGCCGTCGTCACCGGTGGGGCCGACGAACACGAAGTCGTCGCCGAAGCACTCCGGGCGGGGCTGGAAGGCGCGGGGCACGAACACGAGGTTCGCCACGACCTCGCCGCCGCCGGGCGCGAACTCCGGCGGGGTGTCCAGGCCGAACTTCCCGAGCAGCGCCGTGATGCGCTCGCCGCACGCCGCCAGCGCGGGGTGGGCGGGGTCGAGCGGCGGGCCTTCGAGCTCGGTCTCGCTGCCGTTGAGGGGCACCTCGTCGTTGCCGCCGAAGCCGGCGAACAGGCGGACGACGCCGCAGCCGGCGCGCCGCGCGACCAGCGTGCCGACGTCGGTGCTCAGCACGTCCTGGACCACGAGGTCCACCGGGCGGTCCGCGAACTCCGGCCACGCGGCGGCGAGCGGGGCGTAGGCCTCGTCGAGGTAGTGCGCGAGGACCTCGGCGAGGTCGTCGGCGGTGTGCACGTCCGGCATCGACTCCGGGAACGCCGAGGGGTAGGTCACCACTCTCGCGCCGGTCTCGGCGACCACGCCGGCGAACCGCTCGGCGACCACGTACGACACTTCGTGCCCGCGCGAAAGCAGCTCGCGCACGACCGGCAGTGTCGGCCGGAGGTGACCGAAGCCCGGAAAACCGAAGAAGGCGACATGCCCGCCGGAGACGTCCACGCCGGGCACCCTAAGTCGGCCGGGAGCGCCCACCGGGTGCGTGCACAGGAAATCCGATGATTCGCCTAGTGCTGTGTGGTTCCGGTGCCCGGGCGTGGCTCGGCTTGACCACCCGGCTCCCGCTGTCGCGAATGACTCATTCGCGACGCCGGAGGTGCCCCATGACTTGTTCGCGACGCCCGGCGCGCGGCAGGCCGGGTCGGACCAGGACTTCGCCGGGTCCGACCCGGCGTTCTTCCGGTGGCGTCGGCGGGTGCGGTGACGTCCTGAATGAGTCATTCAGGTCTTGGGAGGTCCTGAATGACTCATTCAAGACCTTTGCCGGACCGCCGGCACCCGAACCGCGACACCCGGCTCGCGCCCGGAGGAACCGGCGCCGCGGGAAAGACCAGCATTCCTCCTAGTTTCTCCTCGCTACAAATAGGACATCCCGTCCGCCGGCCACGCGAGGTGAAAATCCATGGAGCGTCACACTGGAACCGGCTTGCTCCGCAAACCGGACGTGACGTTGCCACACCGGCTCGCCAAGTCCGCGGCCGCCACCGACGGTGTCGCGACCCCGAACTCCGTGGTCGCCAAGTGGATCGAGGATCGCAACCTGGCCCACCGCCACGAGGTCCGCCGGATCGAGTTCGGCGAGCTCCGGCAGTGGGGATTCGACGCCGGCTCCGGGAACCTGCGGCACGAAAGCGGCCGGTTCTTCGGCGTCGAAGGGCTCGAGGTCGACACCGACCACGGCCCGGTCACGCACTGGTCGCAGCCGATCATCAACCAGCCGGAAATCGGTATCCTGGGCATCCTCGTCAAGGAGATCGACGGTGTCCTGCACTGCCTGATGCAGGCGAAGTCGGAGCCCGGGAACGTCAACGGCGTCCAGGTCTCGCCGACGGTCCAGGCGACCAAGAGCAACTACACCCGCGTGCACGGCGGGCGGCCGGTCCCCTACCTGGACCACTTCCGCGACCCGGACCCCGAAACCGTGCTCGCCGACGTCCTGCAGTCCGAACAGGGCTCCTGGTTCTACCGCAAGCGCAACCGGAACATGATCGTCGAGGCCGCGGAGTTCGCCGGCGAAGACGACCTGCCCGACGACTTCCGCTGGCTCACCCTCGGCCAGCTGCACGAGCTGCTCAAGCACGACAACCTGGTCAACATGGACGCCCGTACGGTGCTGTCCTGCATGCCGGCCGGGCTCGAAGGCCACGAGGCCGACGCTGTGAGCGACCTCGCCGCGGCCGTGGCCCGCTCGTCGGCCCAGCCCACCGGCAGCCTGCACACGCGCACCGAGGTGCTCAGCTGGATCACCTCGCGCCAGGCCCAGCACGTCGTGCGCACCAGCTCGCTCCCGCTGGGCGAGGTCGCGAACTGGGTCCGGACGCCGTCCGAGATCTCGCACGAGCTCGGCCTGTTCTTCAGCATCATCGCCGTCGACATCACCACCAACGGACGCGAAGTCGCGCAGTGGACCCAGCCGCTGGTCCGGCCGCACGGCGCGGGCGTGGTGGCCCTGCTGGTGAAACGCGTCGACGGGGTGCTGCACGCCCTGCTCAACGCGCGCGTCGAACCCGGCTACCTCGACGTGGTCGAGCTCGCCCCGACCGTGCAGTGCACACCGGACAACTACGTGCTCACCCCGGCCGCGGACCGGCCGCCGTTCCTCGACATGGTGCTGGGCAGACGCGAAGACCAAGTGCTCTTCTCCGCCCAGCTTTCCGAAGAGGGCGGCCGGTTCCACCACGCGTACAGCGACTACCAGATCATCGAGGTGCCCGCGGACTTCCCGGACGCCGGACTGGCCGACTTCCGCTGGCTCACCCTCAACCAGCTCAACGAGCTGCTGCGGCACAGCCACTACGTCAACGTGCAGGCCCGCAGCCTGATCGCGTGCCTGCGGGGGCTGCGGTGAGCCGGGCCCTGCGGCTCGGCGCGCTGGGCTGCTCGTCGATCGCCGCGCGGCGCACGCTGCCCGCCGCGGCCGCCGTGGACGAACTGGCGCTGACCGCCGTCGCGGCCCGCTCGCCGGAGAAGGCCGCGGAGTTCGCCGCGCGCTTCCACGCCACGCCGACGACCTACGACGAGCTGCTGGACCGCTCCGACGTCGACGCCGTGTACGTCTCCCTGCCGACCAGCCTGCACCACGAGTGGACCAGGAAGGCCCTGCTGGCCGGGAAGCACGTGCTGTGCGAGAAGCCGCTGACGCTCAACCTCGAGCAGGCCCAGGACCTGGCCGAGCTCGCCACGAAGCTGAACCTGGTGCTGCGCGAGAACTTCACGTTCATCCACCACCCCCAGCACACGCGGGTGCGCGACCTGCTCGACGCCGGCCGCCTCGGCGACCTCCGGACGTTCACCGCGTCGTTCGGCATCCCGCCGCTGCCCGCCGACGACATCCGCTACCAGCCCTCGCTCGGCGGCGGGGCGCTGCTCGACGTCGGCGTCTACCCGCTGCGCGCGGCGCTTTTCCTGCTGGGCCCCGACCTGCGGGTCACCGGCGCCACCCTGCGGTTCGACGAGGGCGGCGTGGACGTCGCCGGGCACGCGCTGCTGACCTCGGCGACCGGCGTCACCGCGTCCCTCGACTTCGGTTTCCAGCACAGCTACCGCTCGCGCTACGAGCTCTGGGGCAGCGCCGCCGCGCTGTCACTGGACCGCGCCTTCACGCCGCCGCCGGGCCGGCAACCGGTGCTGCGCATCGAAGAACAGGACCACGTCGAGGAAATCTGGCTTCCGCCGGCGCACCAGTTCGAGCTGTCGCTGCGCTCGTTCGGCGTCGCCGCGCTGGCCGGGCGCGACGACTCCGAGGCGGCTTGGCTCGCTTCTTCCGTGGACACCGCGCGGCTCGCCGACGAAGTCTTCTCGAACGCGGCCGGGGTGTCCGACGACCGGACGGTGGCCCGCTGATGGAGATCATCGGGAACGGCTTCATCGCACACCACACCCGGCAGCACTTCGGCGACCGCTACCCGGACGTCACCCTCATCGCGGCGGGCGTCTCGACGGTGCTCGTCGACGACGTCTCGGCGTTCCAGCGCGAGTCGACGCTGGTCTACGACGTGATCGACCGCTGCCGGGCCACCGGCCGCACGGTGATCTTCCTGTCCACCGCCTCGACCGGCATGTACGGCGCCGACCAGTCGGTCGGCAGCGAGGGCGGCGCGGTCTTCCCGCTCACGCCCTACGGCCGGCACAAGCTGTGCCTCGAACACGTCTGCGCGCTCTCCGGCGCGCCGTGGCTCGTCCTGCGGCTGTCGCACATCGTCGGGCCGGGCCAGGCGCCGCACCAGCTGCTGCCGTCCCTGACGCGCCAGGTGCTCTCGGGCGCGGTCACGCTGCACTCCGGGGTCTCCCGGGACCTGCTCGACGTCGGCGACATGATGCGGATGATCGACTCGCTGCTCGGCCAGGGCATCCGGGACGAGGTCGTCAACGTGGCGTCGGGCCGGTCCGAGGCGATCGAGGACATCGTCGACGGGCTGGAGGAGCGCCTCGGCACACGCGCCGAGCGCAAGCTGGTCGAGATGCCGGCCAAGCGCGGCGACGTGCGGATCGACAAGCTGCGGTCCCTGGTCACCGGGTACGACGACTTCGGCATCGGCCCGGGCTACCTGAAGCTGCTGCTGGACCGCAACATCGACGAGCTGGCCGCGAGCGCCCGCCGGCACCTCCAGGCCACCGCCGCGGTCGGCGCCTGATCCTTTTCCGTCTCTTGTGGACGATCGCTTTCCCGTCCGTCTTCGTGGTTGCGGCACGACGTCCGGCGCACCGTACTGGGGGCTGGGTGCACCGGACGTCGTACCTCGCAGGCGGGAGGGGGGAGTGCTCCCGCCGGGTCTTCGGCCGCCCGCTCAGGGCGGCGCGGGGCAAGCAGGGCAAGGCTCGGTGTCGCCGCCGGCGTTCCCGTGCTCGATCATCGATTTCCCCTCCCCCTCGGGCACCCCGCCCGCGCGGGCCCCGGTGATCAGCTAACCCGGCGCGGCCGTGGTACGGCTAGCGGAAAAGGTCGCTGCCGGTGACAACCTAAGTTGATCGTCCCGGACGAGTAGTCCACGAATGGAGTAGGAAGCACCTCCCGAATTGCGTTCTTCGCGTTCCGGATCGGCATTCCCGCGCGGAAAGAATGGCGTTGCTCCGAATGCCGCACCTGTACGCGAGGGCAGGCTCGGCGGCCGCTCGTACCCTGCCTGACCTGGCGGTGTTGACCACGCCGCCACCGCGTACCTAGCGTTCGGCGACCCCCACCCCGCGGACGCGTGCCGCCGCCACGGACGCCGCCGCCCCTCCCCGAGGAGGCGCCATGTTGTCCAGGCGTACCTTCGTCACCGCCGGCCTCGCCGCCGCCGTGACCAGCGCGCCACTGTGGTCTGCCGCGACCGCGCCGAGAGCGCGGGCCGCGGCGGCCCTGCCGTTGACGCTGAAGAACAATTCCGGCAACGGAACCGTCTACGCCTACGTCAGCGGCGCGGACACCTCCGGCTGGCCCGGCTTCGTGACGGCCGACGGCGTGTTCCACCGGCTGCCCAACCCGTCGTCGCCGGTGACGCCGATCCCGGACTACGCCATCCCGCTGGGCGGCTCCGGGGCCCAGGTCACCGTGACGCTGCACGACTACATCATCGGCGGCCGGGTGTGGTTCTCGGCCGACAAGAAGATCCAGTTCTTCGTCAACCCGGGTCCCGGCCTCGTGCAGCCGGGCTTCACCAGCTCGGACCCCAACTGGCAGACGAACTGGACGTTCTGCGAGTTCACCTACAACAGCGCGAACCTCTACGCGAACATCAGCTACGTCGACATGGTGGCGCTGCCGGTGTCGATGGCCACGACGGGAGCGGCCGGCGCGCAGTCGGTCAGCCCGCTGCCGGACGGCGCGCTCGGGGCCATCGCCGACGGGCTGCGTGCCCAGCACAACACCGACGGGGCGCCGTGGGACCGGCTGGTCGTCACCGACGCGTCCGGCAAGGTCGTGCGGGTGCTCGCGCCCGGGCACTCCCCCACCGACTTCGGCGGCTACTGGACCGGCTACCTGAACGCCGTCTGGGACCACTACCGCTCGACCCCGCTGACGATCAACGGCCAGGGCAGCATCGGCTCGTACACCGGCACGGTCAGCGGCGACACGATCGTGTTCGCCGGCCTGAACACCAACGGCGTCCCGTTCACCAAGCCGAGCGCGATCGACATCTTCGGCTGCGCGAGCGGGCCGCTGTACAACTCCGGCGGGGACGCGCGCGGCGCGATCGCCGCCCGCCTCGCCGCCGCGCTCAACCGCAGCAGCCTGCTGGTCGGTGGGGGCAACAACCAGCCCGACGGCGTCCCGCCGTCCCAGTACTACCAGGACCCGACGACGAACCACTACGCGCGCCTGGTCCACCAGCACGCGACGATCGGCTACGCCTTCCCGTACGACGACGTGGGCCCGACGGGCGCCCAGCCGGTCGACGGCCACCTCCAGGACCCGGCACCGACGTCCTGGACGGTGTCGCTGGGCCCGGGCGCGGGCGGCGGCACGACACCCCCGCCCGGCGGCACGAGCGCGTACTCGACGATCCAGGCGGAGTCCTTCAGCGCCCAAAGCGGCACCCAAAACGAGGCGTGCGGTGATTCGGGCGGCGGCACCGACGTCGGCTGGATCGCGGGTGGCGACTGGCTGAAGTACAGCGGCCTCGACTTCGGTTCGAGCTCGCCACACCAGTTCGTGGCCCGCCTGGCCTCCGGCGCGGCGGCCGGCGTGAGCGGCGCGATCCTGGCCCGCCTGGACAGCACATCGGGTCCGGTCCTCGCGGAGATCGACTTCGCGAACAACGGCGGCTGGCAGAACTGGCAGACGGTGCCGGCGAACATCGTCGCGTCGGCGACGGGCGTGCACGACGTCTACCTGACGTTCGGCGGCGGCGCGTCGGACTTCGTGAACATCAACTGGTTCACCTTCACGCGGTGACGGGCGGCCGGGGCCACGTCCGTGCTCGGGCGTGGCCCCGGTACCCGGCCCGGCTACGGGGTCCAGGGCGCGCTGACCAGCCAGCTCACGTCGTCGTTGTACGAGGTGGCGTTGTCGAACGTGTTCGAACCGCCGTTGCTGGCGATGTAGACGACGTTCGCGTAGTGCCGGACGTACCGGTCGGCGTAGTTCGCCGACCTCAGCGACGTGCCTTGGCTGTTGCGGCCGGCTTCGGGGCAGAACGTCGCGTCCTGGGCGAACAGCGAACTGCCGTCATTCGCGTTGAGGTACAGCTGGAAGTTCTGGTGCCGCAGGTACTGCCCGGCGGTGTTCTTGGATTCGAACGACACGCACGATCCGTTGCCCAGCCCGGCCCGCACGATCCAGGACGCATTGCCCTTTTCGGTCGCGGAGCTCGAACTGCCGACGACCGCGGTGTCCACCGTGGTGCCCGTGTGGTGGATGTACCGGTCGGTGCAGCACGCCGTGGTCGCGCGCAGGGAGACGGTCGAGCCGGGGGTCAGCCCGCTGCTCGCGCTGCCGACGCTGTAGCCCGCCGCGGTGATGTTGGCCTGCACGGCGTTCTCGGTGGCGTCCGACGGGTAGCCGGAGGTCATCACGCCCTCGTAGAAGGTGCCGCGGGCGCCGACGCTGTTGTCGCCGCCGATGCCCAGGATGATCGCGCCTTCCTTCTTCATCGGGTTGTACCCCGACGCGTTGGGCCGGCTCCCGTTGTAGAACGTCGACACGCCGCCCGACTGCGCGTTGCCGCCCCGGATCGCCCAGTGGTTGGGCTCGCCCTTGACGATCGCCGTCAGGAACCGGTGGCTGATCGACGGGTCGTTGGCGTTGTAGCCGGGGTTGACCCCGGAGAACAGGCCGTTCTCCAGGTCGGCCATGATCCACGGGCCGTTGCCGGTGCCGTAGCCCCAGACCTTGATGTTGCCGAAGTAGATGGCCTCCATCGTGCCGTTGCCGTTGTCCCGGCTGTTGCGCTCGGCGTTCCCGTAGTCGAAGCAGCAGCCGCCGTTGTAGTGCGCGCCGTCGAAGACGGAGTACATACCCTCCGGCTGGTCACCGGTCGCGACGCCGTTCGTGTTGTTGTTGCGGTAGCCGGTTCCGGGCGCGACGTAGACGCCGTAGGCCTTGTGGCCGCCGACGGTGATCGGCGCCGCGGTCGCGTTCGCGAGGTTGTCGTAGCCGCCGGCGGCCGGGCCGTTGAACCCGCCGGGAGGCGCCTGCGTGAGGCGGTTGTTCCGGCCGGTCTGGTCGTAGATGACGGTGATGAGACAGGTGGTGCCGGCGCAGAAGGAGTCCTGGGCGGCGGCGTTCGCGACACCACCCGCGCTGAGCGGGCCGATGTCGCGGGTGCTGTTGTCCGACGCCCGCCTGACTTGGTACAGCGCGCCGTTGTAGGCACCGTAGAGCGCGCGGGTGGTGCTGTGCGCGGCGACGCAGGGCGTGCCGCCGTTCGCGTAGAGGTCGCACGGCCCCTGAGTGGCGGCTTGCGACGTACCGGTGGTGGCGACCAGCCCTCCGGCGAGGGTGAGAACCGCGGCGGCGGTCCGGGAAATCATCCGCGAACGGCGATTCTTCGGCCGTGGAGTCATGTTTCTGTTCCTCCGTTGCAGGGGTGCAGCCGGCGTGAATTCGTTCGGCAGCAGAAGCGGGCGCACTGGCGCGAGTGAGCACAAAGGACACAGCTTCGACACCCGTGCGCGCACGGGTGGATCCGGTGCGGGAACTGCTATCTCGGAACGCGGTGAGCGCCGACGTGCGCCCGTTCACGCGAGTTCGGCCGCTCAGCCCGATATCGGGAGGCGGTCCGGCAATGCGGCTTCATTGGCATCTCTCCGACTTCGTCGTCGAAACCAGGCCTAATGTTAGCGCTAACATTCTGTCGTACGTTTGAATTGTGGGCGCTTACCGGCTGTGCGTCAAGAGTCAGTCGGCGGAACCTGGGCCGGTTTCCCGCCGGACCGTGTGGCACGATCGGCGTCAGCGCGCAGTGGCCGGGAGGAAGCAGTGGCACGAGTACTGGTGGTCGGCCTCGACCCCGCCAAGATCCAGGGCTGGGACCCGGCGCCGGTGCAAGCGGCGATCGGCCGTGGCCGGGCCCGGTTCGACGACCTCGGCCTCGACGCGGACTGGTGCCTCGTGGACCTCGACGCGGATCCCGCGGGCACGATCGAGGCGGCGCTGACCCGGGCGGACTACGCCTGCGTGGTGATCGGGGCCGGGATCCGCACGCACGAACCGCTGCTCGAGTTCTTCGAAACGGTGCTCAACCTGGTGCACCAGGCGGCACCGGGTGCGGCCATCGCCTTCGACCGGACCCCCGAGGACTGCGCCGACGCCGCGCTGCGCCGGCTGCGCTGACCCCGTCCGGTCAGCCGGAAACGCGATCCGCCGGCTCCACCATGGTTTCCAGGTTCTTCCGCGCGACCTGCTTGCGGAACTCCCCTTCGTACGAAGCATCGCCGGAGTCGTGCATCGTCTCGGTCATCCAGACCGCGGCCGCCTGACGCTCCCACGTGTGGCCGAGGCAGGTGTCGGAGTAGCTGTCGAGCAGGCTCGGATCGTCCTTCTCGACGTGGCGGACGACCGCCCGGGCCAGCGTCTCGGCGTCGTGGAGAGCGAGGCTCATCCCCTCCGCGCTCATCGGGGAAATGAGGTGCGCGGCGTCGCCGAGGAGGAAGAGCCGGCCGTGGCGCATCGGGCTGAACACGACCCCGCGCAGCGGCACGACCTGCTTGCTCGTGATCGGCCCCGGCGCCACGGGTTCGCCGAACCGGGTGCCGAGCTCATTCCAGACGCGCTCGTCCGGCCACTGGTCGACGGTGTCGGTCAGCGGGCACTGCAGGTAGAGCCGGCTCGCCTCCGGGCCCCGGGTGATCTGCGCCGCGAAGCCGCGCGAGTGCACCGCCAGCACGGCCGGGGGATCCGCCGGCACCCCGGCCATGACGGTCAGCCAGGCGTACCCGAACTCGTGGGCGTGGCAGGTGAGCGCGTCGTCGGGAATGACTGTCCGGCTGACGCCCTGATAGCCGTCGGAGCCGGCGACGAAATCGCAACCGAGAGCCTTTGACGAACCCGCGGCGTCCCGGTAGCGGACCACCGGACGGTCGGTGTCGATGCCTTCCAGCGCAACGTCTTCCGCTTCGAAACGCAGATCGCCGCCGTCGCGCAGGAACACCTTGATGAGGTTCCGGACGACGACCTGCTGCGGGCAGAACGCACCGTCGACGTCGTCCGCGTCTTGTTTCCACAGCCGCTTTTCCCCGTCGATCAGCAGCGGCATCCCCACGTCGCCGGAGTCGTGGCCAATGCCGCCCTCGACGACCTCTCCCAGCCCCCAGTCCCGCAGCACGCGCACCCCGTGGGCGTCGAGGGATCCGGCCCGCTGCCGGTTTTCCACGTGCTCGCGGCTGTGCTTCTCCAGGACTGTGCAGCCGATTCCGCTGCGCAGCAGGAAGTTGCCGAGCGCGAGACCGGCGACGCCGCCACCCACGATGGCCACGGTGGTGTTTTCGTCTGTCTTGGTCATGTGACCACAGTGGACGCGGGAGGGGTAACCGACCACCGGGATCCGGTCATCGGATGACGGAAAGCCGCCAACTTGGTCAGTCGCCGTGGAGGCCGGCCTGGTAGCGGCCCGGAGTCTGGCCGACGACGGCACTGAACGCTTCGATGAAGGTCGACGGGTTGGACCACCCGCACGCGACGGCGGTGTCGGTGACGGACTGCCCGTCGGTGAGGTGCACGAGGGCGTGGTGGATGCGCAGGATGGTGCGCCAGCGGTGGAAACTCATCCCGAGATCGGCGTGGAACAGACGGCTGAGCGTGCGCTCGCTCGCCCCCGCGGCCCGCCCCAGTTCGGCCAGGGTGGTGGCCCGCCCGGGATCGGCCCGCAGCAGATCGGTGACGACGCGCAGCCGGTCATCGCGCGGCTCGGGCAGGTGCAGGGACTGTTGAGGCGTCTCACCGAGCTCATCGACCACGACGGCACGCAGCCGCTTCTCGGCCTCAGGAGGCCGGCGGTCCCGGCCGGTGAGCGCGAGGAGCGCCTCACGCAAGAGGGGGCTGACCGCGAACACACTGGGGTAAGCGACGAGGCTGCCGCATTCATCGGCCGGAATGGCGACGAGCCGGGCATCGGTCCGGCCGTAGAAGCGGTGGGAGTGGTCGAACCCGGGAGGCGTCCAGGTGACCCGGCTGGCGGGAGCCACCCAGGTCCCCCGCTCGGTGGTGGTGGCCAACGCCCCGGCGGCGGCGTAGACGAGCTGGCCATCGGGATGGGAGTGCGTACCGAGGTGAAAGCCGTGCGGCAGCCAGCCCCCACCCCGAGGCGTCACACCTCCCGGCTTCGCGGGTGGCGGGGAGGCTTGGCGGGATTCCGGCATCAGGAGCCAGATTACCGCTGATCTCGCGCCTTGCGAAAGTCGACGATCCGCTGCCACGCCAGGTGTGGCTGCGCCTGCATCTGGCGGCGGGCGAGAGCGAGCCCGTGGAACTCTTCGGTGAGCGCCTCCTGGGCAAGGTCGTCGACGAAGACCTCCAGGACCGTGGCGCAGAACAAAGCGGAGCACCCGGCGTTCCACCGGAGAAGATCGATCCGGTTCACCGAATCGGCTTCGGTCTCGTGAACCAGCTCCCGCGCCATTCGTCCGAGCTCGAGCACGTTCTCGGTGTCGCGGACGGCGAGGAGCTTGGCAACGAATGCCAGCTGTTCCGAAGAGGCTTCCAAGCCGCTCAGGTGGGCGACGAGGGCGTGCACTTTGCTGGAAAGATCCTTCCGGACCAGGGTTTCGGCCACCACGGCAAGGCTCGGCTCGTGCACCCTGGCGGCCACGTCGATCACTTCGACGGTGTAGCGGTGCAGGTCCCGGGGAAGGCCGCCCGACAAGCAGTGCAGCAGGTAGCAGAACTGTTCCGTCACTCCCGCGACCCGCGAGGCCACCCACTGACGGCTTTCGTTCAGGGTGAAGTGCTCCAGGCGCACCATCTCCGAGAACGCGCTGTCGAACGCGTCCCGGACACCCAGGCCACGCTGCTCGAAGTTGTGCACCGCGTCATCGGAGACCGAGACGAAGAACAAGCAACCGGGAACGCCGAAGACGCCCTTGATGTCGTTGATGAACTGCTGCGCCTTCTCCGGCTCGCCGATCTTGTCCAGTTCGTCGATGGCGATCACCATGCAGTCGATCACGCCGTTCTCGCGCAGTACCTCGGAGCTCAGTTCGGCGAACAACCGCAGCTTCTCGACGATCTCCGGGTGCGTCAGCTGCTGCTCGGCCCGCTGCGTCGACCAGGTCCGGCCGGCCTCGCCCTTCAGCGGCAGGCTCAGCTTGCCCGACCAGCCACTGGTGTGCGTCTGCAGGAACCGGGTCTCCGCCAGCTGTTCGAGAGCCGACTTGCGAAGGTGGAAGAGTTCGTCGTGCCGCCGGCGCCGGAGGTAGCGCACGAGCAGCTCCACCGGCGCGATGAGCAGCGCCAGGACGGCGCGCAGCGCGACCAGCCCCAGCAACCCCCAGGCGATGCGGTGCGCGACCGGCTGACCGGTCCACAGGACGTCAGCGGAGGACGGCAGGCCGGCCACCGCGGCCGAGCCCAGCGCGCCGACCTCGCGCAGTGCCGTCACCGGAGAGCCGCCCCAGAGCAGCAGCGCGAGGCCACCGAACACCAGCGCGAAGACGAGGAACCGGACGACCCGGCCGGCACCCCGGCGGATGGCTGCCCGGCGGCCGTCCGGCCCGCCGGGCAACAGGGGGTACAAGGCGAAGTCCGTCTTGTCGATCACGGTCCGGCACAGGAGTGCGTGCAGGTGCAGCACGAAGTCCCGGGCTTCGTAGTTGGCGGGCGCCGAAGCCATGACCACGAGCGGCCGGGAGCCCCCGGCGCTCAGCCTTCCTTGCCGCACCGCCTTGATGGCGGTCGTCTTGCCGACGCCCCGTGAGCCGGCGAGCGCCACGGCTCCGGAGCCGGCTCGCTCGATGATGCGCCGCAGCCGTTCCGCTCCGGCGGTTATGACGGTTTCCCCGTCCTCGGTCTCGTCGAGGCCCCCGATGTCGGCGTGGACGAGCCGCGTCCCGAAGCGGACCGATCGGTTCGCGCGGACGAATTCGTGCACGGCCGGCACCACGATCTCCGCCAGCAGGTACTCGTGCCGGTCACCGAAGCGCAGGAGGTCGGGATGCGGCTCGGTGGCCGTCTCGTCGCCCGTCCAGCCGAGAACCCCGGGCGCCTGCCTGCCGATCGTCCGAGCCGACAGCACGGCGACCGAAATGAACCCGACCACGACCACGACCCGCCAGGGCAGCGGCAACAGGGGCCAGGCGGCGCGCATCAGCGAGATGTACCCGACGTCGAGCACCGCGACGGTGGCCAGCCAGCCGTAGTGCCCGGCGGGCAGGTTCGCCAGCCGGACCAGCTGGTGCACGGCCGGACGTGACCGGTGCTCGTCCACGCTGACCGAACGGTCCTGTTCGATCCGGATCCGCCCGGTGAGCGAGTCGTTCGCGAGCAGGCTCCGCCTGGCGTCCTCCCGCTGCAGCTGCTCGTTCGCCAGCGCTCTGACCACCGCGGGATCGGCAAGGGCTTCTTCGACCAGTACGCGCAGGGCGAGCCGGGCCGTCCAGGTGCCGAAGTCGTCGAAGTCCGGACTCCGGAGGTACGCCGAGATTTCATCGACAGACCGACCCTCGCCGACGCGCCGTTCGCCGTCGTCTTCCCACTGTTCGGCGTCCACTTTGGCGGCCTTGAGCAGGAAAACACCGAGGACGCAGAGCAGAAACCCCACGCCGAGCAGCACCACCGACTCGGGCCGCAGCGTGTCGCCCAGGGTGACGAACACGATCAGGAACAGCCCGAGCAAAGAGAGGACGACGAGCCCGAGACGAGGCGCGTACCAGTCCACGTCACGCGGCTCTCGATCCGGTTGAGAAGGCGTGGGCACCGGCCCAGTGTGCACCAAGGCAGCCGGAGCCAGGACGTCAGTCGACCTCGCTCGACCGATGGGCGGAACCCCCGCACGGTGCGCAAGACTGCTCCGATGGTTTCCGAATACGCCCAGAGCGACCAGTTCCGCGGCGCTCGCATCCACCTGTGCACCCTCGACGGCCTCGAAATCCGCGACTGCGAAGTGAACGGCCTGAAGATCGTCGACTGCTACGGCAGCGACGTCTACCTCGGTGGCGACTTCGAGCGCGTCGTCGTCAACGACATCGACGTAACCGCCTACGTCGAAGCCGAACTCGACCGCCGCCACCCCGCACGGGCGCTGGCACGGAACGCGGCGTCCCCCGAGGACTACCGGGCCGCGTGGGACGCCATCGAAACCCTGTGGAGCGCGACGCTCGACCGCGCGAGGCTGTTGCCCGACGCGAAACTCCACGAGCGGGTCGACGGCGAGTGGTCGTTCGTCGAGACACAACGGCATCTGCTGCTCGCCTCCGATGCCTGGCTCGGCAACGCCGTGCTCGAGGAGGAAACGCCCTACCACCCGCTGGGCTTCCCCGCCGGCGGGACGCCGCCCGAGGAGGCGGCGAAGCTCGGCCTCACCCTCGACGCCACCCCGACACTCGACGAGGTGCTCGCGCCGCGAAAGGCCCGCATGGCCACGATGCGGCGTGTCGTCGACGGCCTCACCGCGGCCGAACTGGACCGGGTGTGCGGGCGCAAGCCGGCCGACCCGTATCCCGACCAGGAGTACGTCGTGCGCCGCTGCCTCAAGGTCGTGCTGAAGGAAGAAGCCGAACACCACCGTTACGCGGTGCGCGACCTCGCAGTGCTCGAGGCAGGCGTGTCCGAACCGCGGTAGCCGCCGAGACCTTCCCCGGCCGGGTGCCGACGCGGGAGCGGCCGCGCACGTCAGTGGCAGCTTGGCGTAGCGGGTGGCTGGGTCGGTGACGCCGGACCGCACGGCTGTCCCCCCGCCATGCGATCCGGCGTCATCGGCCGGCGGTCACACCTGGATGCCCAGGACTGTCGTCGCCCGCTGGCGGACGTTCTCGAGGTCGGCCAGCGGGTCGCTCGTCTCCGACACGCTCACCGCGAACGTACGGACGAACGGGTTTATCCGGAACGCGGCCGCACGCGCCGAGTCGTAGTGGACCGAGATGATCTGCCACTCCATGAGGTACTCGATCATCCGCTCGGCGTCGTCGACCGAGGTGCCGAGCACCGCGGCCGCCATGTCCAAGGTGAACTCGTCGGCGTGAATGTGCGACAGCGCGCACAACGCGCGCTGCGTGTCCGGGGACAACTCTTCATACAGGGTGTAGAACCGGCCGCTGAGGTCCCTCTGGCAGGAACCGATCAGATCCTTCCTCGTCTGCGGGTTGATCAGCGCCGTGAACATCCGGTGCAGTGTCCAATGTGGATTCCGCAGCAGCCGGCCGCTGACCCACTGCAGCGCGAGCGGGAGCCCGCCGCACAGGGTGGCCAGCCCGATCGCCGCGTCGTACTCGTCCCTGATCCGCTGCTCGCCGAGCGCCGCCGCCAGCAGGGCCACCGACAGGCCGACCGACAGCGGCTCGACCGAGACCGTCGGCATGCCCGCCTGCGCCGGGAACCGGCGCCGGCACACCGCGAGCACCGCGCTCGCACTGACGCCCGGCAGCACCTCGCGAACCTGGGCTTCGCTGACCACCTTGTCGAGAACGATGAGCAGCCGGCGGCTGGCCAGGAAGCTGCGCAGCGCGGCGGCGGCCGATTCGAGGTCGGAGCCCTCCGCCACCGGCGCGCCGACCGAGCGGGACAACCGCCGCACGACGTCGAGCGGCCGCATCGCCGACTGGCCGTCGGGACTCAGGTCGATGAAGAGCTGACCGTCCGGGAACAGGTGCCGCCACTTGTAGGCCGCGTGCACCGCGGCCGTCGTCTTGCCCACCCACGGCGACCCGACGATGAACGCGGTGTTGCCGTTGGCGGGGGCCAACGTCTCGGCCGCGGCCACGGATTGCAGGAAGTCGTCGAGCACCGGGTAGTCCGGCAGTGTGGTGTGCGGTCCCGGCAGCCGCGGCGGCAGCTCGCAGATCCGGCCCGGTTCCCCCGGCTCGAAACGGGCCTCGTCGTGGCCGCACCGGCCCGCGCCGGCCACGGCGTGCGGCAGCGACACCTGCAACGTGGACTTCCGGGCCACGTGGACGAGCCGAGCCGTGTCGTGCTCGTCCAGGCGCATCCCGCTGGCCAGCAGCTCCACCGTCTTGCGTTGCGGACGGCGGGTCCGGCCCCGCTCGAGGTCGCTGATCGCCCGCACGCTGATACCCGACGCCTCCGCCAATTCTTCCTGCGTGACGCCGGACTTGATGCGCAATCTCCGCAATTCAACTCTGAATGATTCGTTTGATTCGAACACAAGGCCCCCATAGAATTTCCCGCCGGTCCCATCGCAAAAACAGCCGACCGAACCGCGAGTACCCTTGATCGGCAACCACGCGCCCCCAGTCCGCGCCTCCCGGCAACGCCCCAGCACGCGATCACCTATTGCGCACACTCCGACACCCGACGGAGTGAGCTGTCCAATCAATTCAGTTCGCGCTGAATTTCACCCCGGTTACCAACCCCCAGTTGTCAACTTGTACCACAGTACCGTGATCTCCCTGCCCGGAGATCACGTCGTGGAATTCTCTGGTCACCGGACCTCGGCACCGAGGGTGCCCGGACGGTCCGGCGAGAGCGGGGATCAAGCGGACGTCGGCGAACGGCCGCGCAGCTCGCGGTCGGCCGCGAGCCGGAACCCGGCGGCACAGGAAGGGGAATCCGCGGACCCGTCCCGCTCACCGGGCTGCTCCGGGTGGCGCGCACACAGCTGGGTGGCGTCGGATGACCGAGGCCGACTGTCGATCTCCATATGGCGCACCCTCGGAGGGTCTCGTTCGGAAGATATGAGTTTGTCTATCAATGCGTCTGACATGTTGTCAAGGTACTGATGTCGCCTAAGTCCGTTTTATCCAAGTTCGCCCGAGAGGCCCGCGGAACCGCCGCGCCGGACCGGAAGGAGCGCCGGCGCGAACGTGCACCGAAACCGCCGGAACACTGCTGCCGTTCTCTCAGGTGTCCGGCACGTGGTGAGCCAATAAGGTCGTCGGTGACGTCGAGTTCGAGTTTTTTCCCGTCAGGCCACTCGAGGTGACCATGCCGAAAACAGACGCTCCCGCATTGTTCAGCGAAGAGTTCACCGCAAATCCCTATCCCACGTACCAGGCACTCCGCGAAAACGAACCGGTGGCCTGCAAGCGGTACGCCGGCGAGCGTATGCAGGTGTGGTTCGTCTCCCGTTACGAAGACGTCCGCGCGGCGTTCCGCGACCCACGTTTCCGCAAGAGCCGCGAATCGGTGTCGGCGGGCGGGCTGGCCAAGGGGCGGGGAAACCCCGAACTGGCCGCGTTCCACCGGACGTTGATCATGCTGGACCCGCCGGAGCACACCACGTTGCGCCGGCTGGTGGCCAAGGAGTTCACCCCACGCCGCATCCGGGCGATGGCGGACAAGGCAGCGGCCTACGCCGACCAGCTCGTCGCCGGGTTCCGGCCGGACGGGAAAGCGGAGCTCGTCGGCCAGCTCGCCGTTCCGCTGTGCTACCACATCATCGGCGGAATGCTCGGCTCCCGGCCCGAGGACGACTGGCCCGGGTTCGACTGGAACCGGCTGCGGGTGCTCGGCAACCGGCTGACCACCCCGGACAACAGCGCGACGACCGTCGACTACGACGAAATCAAGTTCGAGATCAAGGCGATGGTCGAGGTCCTGATCGCGCGGCGCCGCGAGCACCCGGGGCCCGACGTGTTCAGTGCGTTGATCGCGGCCACCGATCGCGGCGAACTGTCCGCCGACCAGCTCTTCGGCCTGGTGGTCACCCTCGTGCTCGGCGGCATGGACACGACGGCCGCCTTCCTCGGCAACGCCCTGCTCGCGCTGCTGCTCGACCCCGGTCAGCTGGAGCTGCTGCGGTCCCGCCCCGAGCTGATGGACAAGGCGGTCGAGGAGCTGCTGCGGTTCGACGGCGCCATGCAGACCGCGTCGTTCCGGTTCACCAGCGAAGACGTCGAGCTCGGCGGCACGGTCATCCCCCGCGGCGCGGTCGTCGCGCTGACCCTGGCCGCGGCCAACCGCGACCCCGGGCAGTTCCCCGACCCCGATCGGCTGGACATCACGCGGGACGCCAAGCACCACGTCGCGCTCGGGCACGGCATCCACAACTGCCTCGGCGCGGAACTCGGCCGGATGCTGACGCGGATCACGCTCGAGACCGTGCTGCGCGGGCTCCCCGATCTGGTGCTCGCCGCGCCTCCCGACACCCTCGACTGGCGGCCCGGCATCCTGCTGCGCGCCGTCCGCGAACTGCCCGTCACCTTCACCGACGAGGAAAGCCGATGACCCAGCAGGACGCGGTGCCCGAGCTCTTCAGTCCCGAGTTCGTGGCCTGCCCGCACGCCACCTACGAGCACATGCGGGAGGAGGACGGGGTTTCCCAGCGGTTCTACCCGGGCGGCCTGAACCGGCTCTGGTTCCTCACGCGCTACGACGACGTGCGCGCGGCGCTGATCGATCCCGACCTGGTCAAGGACCGCAGCTCGGTCACCGAGGGCTCGCTCGCGGCGCACCAGCTGATGGACCCGGAGCTGAAACCGTTCCACCGCAACCTGTCCATGCTCGACCCGCCCGAGCACACCCGGCTGCGCCGCGTGATCTCCAAGAACATGACGCCGCGGCAGGCGCGCTCGCTGCAGGAGCCGGCGGAACGGCTCGCCGACGAGCTGATCGACAAGTTCGCCGCCGACGGCGAGGCGGAACTGATCGAGGGGTACGCCTCGCCGCTGGCCGACGGGATCATCGGCGAGCTGGTCGGGGTGCACGTGCTGCCGCCGGCCGACTGGGCCCGGCTGCGCGAGCTCGGCCGCAACCTGACCAGCCCCAGCTACCAGCACCACTCCGAGGACTTCGACCGCATCAAGTACGAGATCCGCGACCTCGTGCTCGAGGTGATCCGGTTGCGCCGCGCGCAGCCGGGCGACGACGTGATCAGCGATCTCGTCCGGGCCCACGACCGCGACGAGATGACCGAGCAGGAACTGCTGGCCATGGTGGTCACGATGGTGCTGTCCGGCGTCGACTCGGTCACCGCTTTCCTGGGGACCGCATTGCACTCGCTGCTCACCCACCCGGACCAGCTGGAACTGCTGCGGGCCCGGCCGGAGCTGATGGACAACGCCGTCAACGAGCTGCTGCGCTACGACAGCGGGACCCAGACGGCGACGTTCCGGTTCGCCGCCAAGGACCTGCGGTACGGCGACGCCGTGATCCCGAAGGGCGCCGTCGTGTGCCCGGTGATCACCGCGGCGCACCGGGATCCCCGGCACTACGACGAGCCCGAACGGCTCGACGTGACCCGGCAGGGCGAGCTCAACATCGCGTTCGGCATCGGCACGCACAACTGCCTCGGCCAGAAGGTGGGCCAGCTGGTGAGCACCGCGGGGCTTTCGGCCGTGGTACGCCGGCTGCCCGGCCTGCGGCTGGCCGTCGAGCCCGCCGAGCTGCGCTGGCGTTCGGGGTTGCTGCTGCGCTCGGTCTACGAGCTGCCGGTCCGGTTCGACGCGAAGGGAGCCATCGGATGACGGAGATCGCGGGCAGCAGCCCCGTTTCGGAGATGTTCACGGCGGACTTCCGCCGTGACCCGTACCCGACCTACGCCCGGTTGCGCGAGTCGGCCGCGGCGTGCCCGGTGACGGCACCCCACGGGTTCCCGGCCTACGTGATCACCCGCTACGAAGACGCCCGAGCCGCACTCGCCGATCCCCGGCTCAGCAAGGACATGTACGGCGCGTGGGACGCCTACGTCGCCATCTTCGGCGACAGCTCGGTGCACCTCGACGACAACATGATCAACTCCGACGGGGCCAAGCACACCCGGCTGCGCCGGCTGGTCAACCTGGCCTTCACCCCGCGCCGGGTCGAAGCGCTCCGGCCGCGGGTGCAGGCGATCACCGACGAGCTGCTCGACGGCATCCCCCTGGGGGAACCGGTCGACCTGATGGACGCGTTCAGCTTCCCCCTGCCGATCACGGTGATCTGCGAGCTGCTGGGGGTGCCGGAAGCGGACCGGGCGGACGTGCAGCGGTGGTCGGCGACGGTGGCGCACACGGGGTTCGACGAGGAGTCCACCAGCGCCCAGCAGGAGGCCGAGGGCCGGCTGCACGAGTTCCTGGTGGACCTCATCGCCCGCAAGCGCGTCGAGCGGGGCGACGACCTGATCGGCTCGCTGGTGAGCGCTCGCGAAGACGACCGGCTCGACGAGCGGGAGCTCGTGTCGTCGGCCTGGCTGCTGCTGTTCGCCGGCCACGAAACCACCGGCAACCTGATCGGCAACTCGATCTTCCACCTGCTGCAGCGCCCGGACCGGCTGGCCGAACTGCGTGAGCGGCCGGCGCTGATGGCGCAAGCGCTCGAGGAGCTGCTGCGCTTCGACGGGCCGGCCGAGAACGCGACCTTCCGGTACGCCACCGAGGAGATCCGCATCGGTGACGAGGTGATCCCCCAGGGCGCGCTCGTCCAGATCGCGATCGCCGCGGCCAACCGGGACCCGGCCCGCTTCCCCGATCCGGACACCGTCGACTTCGGCCGCGCCACCAGCGGTCACCTCGGCTTCGGCCACGGTGCGCACTACTGCCTCGGCGCGCCGCTGGCCCGGATGGAAGCGCAGATCGCGCTGTCGACGCTGTTCACGCGCTTCCCGGGGACCCGGCTCGCGGTGCCCGCCGCGCAGGTGCCCTGGCTCGGGGTCGAGATCCCCGCGTTCCGCGGGCTCGCCGAACTGCCGGTCCTGCTGGCGTAACGGAGGATCCGAATGCCGATGGCCATGTCCACCGGGCTGCTGCGCCACACCGACGCTTCGCTGCCCGAGCGCATCGCCGAGTCCGCCGCGACGCTCGACGGGGTGCTGACCCACCGGGAAGTGACGGCGTGGCTGGAAAGCCGGCGGCCGCACCACGTCCAAGAGGTGCGGCGGATCCCCTTCGCCGAGCTGGGCAGCTGGGATTTCGACCCGGACACCGGCAATCTCGCGCACGCCAGCGGCCGGTTCTTCTCGGTCGAGGGCCTGCGGGTGCGCAGCGACTTCGGGCCGGTGCGCGAGTGGTCCCAGCCGATCATCCACCAGCCCGAGATCGGCATCCTGGGCATCGCCGTGCGCGAGATCGACGGCGTGCTCCACTGCCTGATGCAGGCCAAGGCGGAGCCGGGCAACCCGAACGGGCTGCAGCTCGCGCCGACGGTCCAAGCGACCCGCAGCAACTACACCCGGGTGCACGGCGGCCGGGTGGTGCCCTACCTGGAACACTTCGCCCCGGCCGACCCGCGGCAGGTCATCGCCGACGTCCTGCAGTCCGAGCAGGGCGCCTGGTTCTACCGCAAGCGCAACCGGAACATGGTCGTGGAGGTCGGTCCCGAGGTCGAGGACGGCGACGACTTCCGCTGGCTCACCTTGGGGCAGCTGCACCGGCTGCTGCACCTGGACAACGTGGTCAACATGGACGCCAGGACGGTGCTGTCCTGCCTGCCGGCGGCGGCCGACCGGGGCGGTGCGGCGCGCCCGGCCATCGCCCGCTCGGCGGACGGCAGCTCGGGCAGCCTGCACACCACGGCGGAGGTGCTCAGCTGGATCACCCGGATGCACACCGAGCACGAGCTGGACGCCGAACCGGTGCCGCTGCGCGAGATCGAGCGCTGGCACCGGACGGACTCCGCCATCGCCCACGAGTCGGGCCGGTTCTTCAGCGTCATGGCCGTGGACGTGCGGGCCGGCTGCCGGGAGGTCGGCTCGTGGCAGCAGCCGTTGCTCGAGCCGCACGGGGTCGGCATCGTCGCGCTGCTGGTCAAGCGGTTCGACGGGGTGATGCACGCCCTGATCAACGCCCGGGTCGAGCCCGGCTACCTGGACGTCGTCGAGCTGGCGCCCACGGTGCAGTGCGTCCCGGAGAACTACCGGCACCTGCCCCCCGAGAGCCAGCCGCCCTACGTGGACCTGGTGCGCGCCCGGCGGCCGGAGCGGACCTGGTTCGACGTCGAGTTTTCCGAGGAGGGCGGCCGGTTCTACGACGCTCGGAGCCGGTACGTGATCCTCGAGGTCGACGACGGGTTCTCGGTCCGGCCGGACGGCCAGTTCCAGTGGCTGACGCTGAGCCAGCTGACCGTGCTGCTGCAGCACCGCCACTACCTCAACGTCCAGGCCCGGACGCTGGTCGCGGCGCTGCGGGCGCTGATGTGAGCGCCCGGCCGCGATGCAGGTGATCGGCGGCGGTTTCCTGGCCACGCACGTGCGTGCGCACTTCGGCGACCGGCACCCCGGCGTGACGGCGATCGCGGCCGGCGTGTCGAGCACGATCGTGGACTCGGCGGCCGAATTCGACCGCGAAGCCGAGCTGCTGTACCGCGTCGCGCTCGAGTGCCGGGACCGCGGCCGGCTGGCGTTGTTCTTTTCGACGGCGTCGCCGGTTCTGTACGGGACGCCGTCACCGGGCACCGAGACCGGGCCGGTGTTCCCCACTTCGGCGTACGGCCGCCACAAGCTGGCGCTGGAAACGGTGCTGGCGGCCAGCGGGGCCGGCTGGCTGACCTTGCGGCTGAGCAACCTCGTCGGCTCGGGCCAACGTGAGCACCAGTTGCTGCCGGCGTTGATCGCCCAGGTCCGGTCCGGTTCGGTGCTCGTGCGCCGCGGTGTCTCCCGGGACCTGGTGGACGTCCGCCACGTCCTCGCCGCGCTGGACGGCCTGCTGCGCGCCGGCGTGCGCGACACCGTGGTGAACGTGGCGTCCGGGGTGCCGGTCCCGGTCGAGCGCATCATCGCCGGCATCGAGACCCGGCTCGGCACGACGGCCGTCAAACGGGTGGTGCACGGACCGGCGAGCACCCCGGTGGTCAGCTTGGACCGCTTGCGGCGGCTGGTGCCCGAAGTGGGCACGTTCGGCTTCGGGCCGGGGTATCTGTCCACATTGCTCGATCGGTACGTTCCGGCGGGCGAGCCCGCGCTCCCCCGGTGAACGGCGCTGCCGGGCGGCGGTGAAGGATTCCTCCACCGCCGCCCGGCAGCTCGATTCACGCCGTCGGCGTCGTCGCGGGCTCGGCCAGCTCCGCGGCCACCTCGGCCGGGCTGGGCCGGAGCGCGTTTTCCGCCGCCAGCCGCCGCGAAACCTCCTTGAGCGCCTCCGCGTCGGTGACTCCGGCGGCCGCCGCGGCGATCTCCGCCGGGTCCTCCGTGGCCCGGGACAGGCTGATGCCCGCGCCGGCTTCGGTGAGCCGGCCGGCGTTGCGGAACTGGTCGCCGAAGTGCGGGATGACCAGCTGGGGCACGCCGCACGTCGCGGCCGTCAGGGAACTCCCCATCCCACCGTGGTGCACGATCGCCGTGCACGTCGGCAGCAGGACGGCCAGCGGCACCCAGTCCGCTCGCACGCCGTCGGGCAGGTCGCCCAGCACCGACCGGTCCTTCGGGTCGATGGCGATGACCACTTCGTGGCCGTGCCCGAGGAATTCGTCCAGCAGCCGCCGCCAGAGCGGGGCGACCTCCGGGTCGCGCCGGGGCAGCATGGTGCCCATCGTCAGGCACACCCGCGGCCGGGCCGGCGCGCCGTCGGTCAACCAGGCGGGTACGTCGGCCGGCCGGTGGTGCGGGACGTACCGCATCGGGGTCACCGGCACCTCCGCCGGGAACTGCAGGCCGGCCGGGCAGATGTCGAGCGTCCGCACGGGCTCGGCCAGCGGTGGCAGCCCGGCGGCCGCCATCGACGCGGTCGCGGCGGCCAGGATGCCTTCCGGCGGGAACAGCCCCCAGTGGTGCCGCACCCAGGGCACGCCGGCCTCGGTCGCGGCGGCCGGGCCGGCCAGCTCCATGGGCTCGGAAACGACCAGATCCGGACGCCACTCCCCCACCAGCCGCCGGACGGCCGGCAGCGCCCGGACGGCCGCCTCCCCGCACCGCCGTCCGCTGCCCTCGGCCGCCCGTTGCGGGTCGAACCGGCCGAAGGTGACGCCCGTCGGCGGTTTCAGCAGCGTGGACAGGTCACTCGGGGGCAGCACGGCGGTGGCGGGCAGGCCCACCCCCCGCACCGCCGGGGCGAACTCGTCGTCACCGGCGACGAGCACGGTGTGGCCCGCGTCCCGCAACGCCTGCGCCAGCGGCACCATCGGGAACAGGTGGCCGACGCCGGACAGGGTGGTGAACAGTACTCGCAACGGTGGACTCCTCTGTTCGGCGCAGCCGGTTTTCGAACACCACTTTCCCCAGGATGCGGACCGCCGGACTTTCCCGGCCAGTGAATCGGGGCATCTGCCGGGAAACTGCCGGTGGCGAAGTTTCTTCTTTCCACCGGAACCGCATGGCCCGATTCGCCGTGCGTTGCTTAGCCTTGGCCGGAAAGCACGGTTCGGCATTCGAACGACCAGAAAGAATCGCCATGCGACGCACCTTGCAGCAGCCGGACGCCCGGTGACCCGGGTCGCCGTCATCGCGGGCGCGAACGACGACGTCGGCCCGGCGGCCGCGGTCCGGCTCGCCCGCGGCGGATTCGACGTCGCGCTGATCGACACCGACCTCACCGGGTTCGAAGAGACGGCCCGGCAGATCGCGCAGGCCGGCCGGCAGTGCGTCGCCCTCGAAGCCGATTGCGCCGACAGCACTTCGTTCGAGAGCGCGGTACGCGCGGCCGGTTCCGAACTCGGCAGCCCGGCCGTCCTCGTCACCGGCGTCCCGCTCGGCGTGCCGGCCGATCTGTCGCCGTCGCTCGAGCACCACATCGGCACGGTCCGGCGGCGGTTGCGTTCGCTGTTCGTCTGCTGCCGGGCCACCACGGCGCACATGGCCCGCCGGAAGTGGGGCCGGGTCATCAACGTCGGCCTGGCCACGGGCACCGGGGACGACGAGTGGCGCGACGCGCAGACCGTGCTGTCCGGCCTGATCGGGTTCACCCGGACCCTCGCGGTCGAGCTGGCGGCGTTCGGCATCACCGCGAACTACATCGCGCCGCGGGCGTGCGCCACGAACCCCCGCCCGCGCCTGAGCTCGGCCGGCGACGGCACCGAGCCCTACTCGGCGGGCGTCGCGCACGTGGCGGAATTCCTGGTCGACGACCGGGCGGGTGCGATCACCGGCCAGGGCACCTACGTCGCGGGCTGGTCGCGCCCGCCCCGGGGCCTCGACCGGCAGCAGCTCCAGACCTCCAACGGGAAGTGGGACAGCCATGTCAGCCACTGAGCCGGCGGCCCCCGGGCACTACGTCGCGCGCATCCTGGGCGAACTGGCCGGGGACGGCTACCGGCCGGTCCTCCGCTGGCGCGACGAGACGTTCACCGCCGCCGAACTGCGCTACGCGGTCCTGCGGGTCGCGTCGGCGCTGCACGAAGCCGGCGCCGGTCCCGGGGACACGGTCGCGATCCTGACCGCGGTGAACAGCCCGTGGATGCTGGTGGCGCGGTACGCCACGCACCTGCTCGGTGCCGTCGTCGTGCACATCAGCGGCGCCAACCACGGGACGGTGACGCACGAGCTCCCGGTCGCGGCCCGGGCCCGGATGATCCGGGAGACCGGCGCGTCGTTCGTGGTGTTCGACGACGCGAACGCCGAGCGGGTCGGGAAGATCGCCGCACTGCTGCCGGAACAGCCGCACCTGTGCGGGGTGGGCCGGCCGATCCGCGACACGGTGACGGTGGACGGCCGGCCGCTCGGCCACTACCGGATGGAGTTCGAGCCCCAGGCTCCCGAGTGCTCCACGGTGATCTACACCAGCGGCAGCACGGGCCGCCCCAAAGGCGTGTACAAGCCTTTCGCCGCGTGGAACGACCTCGTGCTCGCCGGCGCGGACGAACCGAAGCACTTCCTCGTGGTGAGCGCGGCCAGCCACACCGGCGGCGTCCTGGCCGACGTGGCGATCGCCTCCGGCGGCAGCGTGCTGCTGCGCGAACGGTTCGAGCCGGAACCGTTCCTGCGGGACATCGAAAAGTACCGGATCACGGACACGTTCATCGGCGTGCCGCTCCTCTACGAGCTGGCGGGCCACCCCGCCGCGCGCTCGGCGGACCTGTCGTCCCTGCGGGGACTGCTCTACGGCGGCTGCCCGGCGTCCCCGGAACGCGTCGAGCAGGCGCTCGCCGTCTTCCCGGGCGTGCTGCACTACGCCTACGGGACGACGGAGGCCGGCCCGATCGCCATGCTGCCCGCCGACGGCCACGGCGATCCCGCGCTGCGGACGACCGTCGGCCGGCCGCGGCCCGACATCGCCGTCGTCATCCGCGATCCGGAGACCGGCCGGGAGGTACCGGTGGGCGACGTCGGTGAGGTGACCGTCCGCAGCCCGTACGGCATGCGGGGCTACGCCGCCGATCCGGAGCTGACGGAGGCGGTGCTGCGCGACGGCTGGGTGCGCACCGGGGACTACGGCAGTTTCGACGACGCCGGCTACCTGCGGTTGTTCGGCCGGATGAACGACGTGGTCAAGGTGCACGACACCAAGATCGCGCCGACGGAGGTCGAGAAGGTGCTCGTGGGCCACCCCGGGGTCGTCGACGCGTGCGTCTACGGCCACCGCCGCGCGGACCTCGTGGAGGAGCTGCACGCCGGGGTGGTGCTGGCCGCGGACCGCCCACCGGGCTTCGATGCGTTGCGGGACCACGTGTCCCGGCACATGACGCCGACGCACGCGCCGGTCAGGTTCGTGCGCTGGCGCCGGTTCCCGGTCAGCACCGCGGGAAAGGTCGACCGCGTCGCGGTGCGCCGGGCCAATGCCCTCGTCGCGGCGGAGGACGAGGGCCTGGTCGACGCGTAGCCGCGCCCGGCCGGTCCGGGCCGGGAACATCTCTGGTGTGGAGGGAACTTCGTGGGAACCAACCCGTTCGAAGACCAGGACGGCCGCTACCTGGTCCTGGTCGGCGACGCGAACGAGCATTCGCTGTGGCCGGCCTTCGCCGAAGTGCCGGCCGGCTGGCGGATCGCGTCCGGGCCGGCCGACCGGCGGTCCGCGCTCGGCTACGTCGAGCGGAACTGGACCGGCCTGCGGGCCCGGGCGCCGATCCACGCCGGGGAGGCGTAGCCCGCTCAGGCCGTGCGGACCGGCACGGCCCGCAGCCCGCGGATCTCGCCGATGGCCCGCCACCGCAGGTCTTCCGGGGCGCAGTCCAGCTCCAGCACCGGGAAGCGGTCGAGGAGCAGCTCGAGGAAGACCGCGAGCTCCACGCGCGCGAGGTGGCTGCCGAGGCAGCGGTGGATGCCGCGGCTGTAGGCGAGCTGCCCGTGGTCGGTGCGCGTGATGTCGAACCGGTCGGGGTCGGCGAACCGGGCGGGGTCGCGGTTCGCCGCGGTCAGCGAGGCGATCACGGCGTCACCGCGCTCGATCGCGACCTCGCCGTACGCCAGGTCCTCCGCGGCGAAGGCCAGCACGGAGGTGAACGGCGCCTCGATGCGCCCGAACTCCTCGACCGCCGAGGGGATGCGCGCGCGGTCTTCGCGGAGCAGGGCGAGCTGGCCGGGGTGCGTCAGCAGGGCGGCCACCCCGCTGCCGATCATGTTGCCCGTGGTCACGTAACCGGCCACGACGATGTTGACCAGCAGCGAAACCAGTTCGTACCCGGCCACCTCGTCCGACGCCGGCACGGCTTCGGCGAGAGTGCTGGTCAGGTCCGGACCGGGCTGCCGGCGCTTCTCGGCGATGAGCGCGACCAGGTAGTCGCGCAGCGAGTGCAGCGCGACGCGGTGGGCCATGAAGCTGTCCTCGTCGGTGTCTTCCGCGAGCAAGCCGGCGATGATCCGCATCAGTTCCAGGTCGTCGCCCCGCGGCGCACCGAGCAGGTCCCCGATCACCGCCAGGGGCAGGCGGTAGGCGATCCGCGGGATGACGTCCCACTCCGGCGTCTCGGCGAGTTCGTCGATCAGGGGCGCGACCACGGTCTCGATCCGGCCGACGAGCCCGTCGATCCGGTGGCTGGTGAAGGCCGGCTGGACGAGCGCGCGCAGCCGCGTGTGCTCCGGCGGGTCGACGGTGTCGAGGACGCTGGGCGGGACGAAGTCGCGGCCGGCCACCGCGGCCCCGCCACCCGGGATCCCCTGCCGGATCGGGTCCACCTCCCCCGGCACGTTGCGGACCAGCCGCGGGTCGGCGAGCGACTCCCGGACGAGTTCGTACTCCGTCAGCAGCCAGGCGTCGAACCCGAACGCGGTCCGGACGCGCGCGACCGGGGCTTCGCGCCGGAGCCGGGCCAGGGCGGGATAGGGGTTTTGCAGGAATTCCGGATCGGAAAGATCGGCCGTGATCGCGATCGAATCAACCATGCCGACATCATGAGCACGAATCATTCTCACGAGCAACGGGAATGGTGATTAGTGCGGGTTTTCTGCCGGTATGGAATTGTCGGTTCGTTTTACCGGTCGGGTTCGGGCAACCGGCCGGCGACGTGGTCGCGCAACCGGCCGAGCACGTCGACCAGCGTGGCGCGTTCGGCGTCGCTGAGGATGCCGAACGTCAGCTCCGCGTGGGCGTCGTGCAGCGCCTTGATCTCGCTCAGGTGCTCGTGGCCCTTGGCGGTGATCTCGAGCCGGATCGACCGGCGGTCACCGGGATCGTCACACCGCTTGAGCAGCCCTTCGTCCTCCAGGCCGTCGACGAGGGACGTGATCGACCTGCCGGTGACGCCGAGCCGGTCCTTGAGGTCACCCATCCGCGGGGTGCCGGCCTCG